>CALMOR010000132.1:0-11481 GCA_937872165.1 uncultured Burkholderiales bacterium
CTCGAGTCCCGGGGCCTCAGGGTCACGTTGCTGAAGCTCGACCCGTACATCAACGTCGACCCCGGCACCATGTCGCCGTTCCAGCACGGCGAGGTCTTCGTCACCGAGGACGGGGCCGAGACCGACCTGGACCTCGGCCACTACGAGCGCTTCGTCAGCGCGCGGATGCGCAAGGTCAACAACTTCACGACCGGCCAGATCTACGAGAGCGTGATCCGCAAGGAGCGCCGCGGCGAGTACCTCGGCAAGACCGTGCAGGTCATCCCGCACATCACCAACGAGATCCAGGACTTCATCCGTCGCGGCGCCTCGGCGGCCTTCCCCGAAAGCGGCGGACCGGACATCGCGCTGGTCGAGATCGGCGGGACGGTCGGCGACATCGAGTCGCTGCCCTTCCTCGAGGCCGCGCGCCAGATGAGCCTGCGCGGCGGTCGCGGCTACGCTTGCTTCCTGCACCTCACGCTCGTGCCGTTCATCGCGTCGGCCGGTGAACTGAAGACCAAGCCCACGCAGCACAGCGTGCAGAAGCTGCGCGAGATCGGCATCCAGGCCGACGCGCTGCTGTGCCGCGCCGACCGCGTCATCCCCGAGGACGAGCGCGCCAAGATCTCGCTCTTCTCGAACATCGCGATGGACGGCGTGATCTCGGTGTGGGACGCCGACTCGATCTACAAGATCCCGACGATGCTGCACGAGCAGGGCCTCGACGACCTGGTCTGCGAGCGGCTCGGCATCGTCGCGAGGCCGGCGGACCTGTCGGTGTGGGACAAGCTCGTCACCAGCCTCGAGCATCCGAAGTCCGAGGTCACCATCGGCATGGTCGGCAAGTACGTCGACCTGACCGAGTCGTACAAGTCGCTGACCGAGGCGCTCGTCCATGCCGGCATCCACACCGGAGCGAAGGTCAACATCGAGTACCTCGACTCGGAGGTGATCGATGCGGAAGGCACCGCCGAGCTCGATCATCTGGACGCGATCCTCATCCCCGGCGGCTTCGGCGTGCGGGGAACCGAGGGGAAGATCAAGGCGATCCGCCATGCGCGCGAGAACGATGTCCCCTTCCTCGGCATCTGTCTGGGCATGCAACTGGCGACGATCGAGTTCGCGCGCAACCGTTGCGGGCTCGACGGCGCCAACAGCACCGAGTTCGATCCGGACACGCCGCACCCGGTGGTGGCGTTGATCACCGAGTGGGCGGACCGCGACGGCAAGGTCGAACGGCGCAGCACGAACTCCGACATGGGGGGCACGATGCGCCTCGGCTCGCAGCGCTGTCCGGTCGATCCCGGCACGCTGGCCGCGCGCATCTACGGCGCCGAGGTCAACGAGCGCCATCGTCATCGCTACGAGGTCAACAACTATTTCGCACCGCTACTGGAAGCCGAGGGCTATCGCATCAGCGCGCATACGCCGACCGAGTCGCTGCCCGAGATCATGGAGCTGCCGCAGTCGGGACCGAACGCGCATCCGTGGTTCTTCGGCGTGCAGTTCCATCCCGAGTTCACGTCGACGCCGCGCCATGGCCATCCGCTCTTCACGTCGTACATCGAGGCCGCGATCGCGAGCCGTGCCGCCCGCATGAAGAAGGCCGCGTAGTGAGGCTCTGCGGCTTCGAGGTCGGGCTCGACCATCCGTTCTTCCTGATCGCCGGCCCCTGCGTGATCGAGTCGCGGCAGCTCGCGTTCGATACCGCCGGGATCCTGAAGGAGATGACGGCCGAGCTCGGCATCCCGTTCGTCTACAAGTCGTCGTTCGACAAGGCGAACCGGAGCTCGGGCAAGTCGTTCCGCGGCCCCGGGATGGACGGCGGGCTGCAGATCCTCGGCGAAGTGAAGCGGCAGATCGGCGTGCCGGTGCTGACGGACGTCCATGCCATCGACGAGATCGCCGCCGTCGCATCGGTCGTCGACGTGCTGCAGACGCCGGCCTTCCTCTGTCGCCAGACCGACTTCATCCATGCGGCCGCGTCGGCCGGCAAGCCGGTCAACATCAAGAAGGGCCAGTTCCTCGCACCGCACGACATGGCCAACGTCGCCGACAAGGCGCGCGACGCGGCGATCGCGGCGGGTGGCGACGGCGACAACATCCTGGTGTGCGAGCGGGGCGTCTCGTTCGGCTACAACCAGCTGGTCTCCGACATGCGGTCGCTGGCGATCCTGCGCGAGACCCGCTGCCCGGTCGTCTTCGATGCCACGCACTCGGTCCAGCTGCCGGGCGGCAAGGGCACGAGCTCGGGCGGCGAGCGCGAGTTCGTGCCGGTGCTGGCGCGCGCGGCCGTCGCGGTCGGCATCTCGGGCCTCTTCATGGAGACCCATCCCGACCCGGCGAACGCGATGTCCGACGGACCCAACGCGGTTCCGCTCGGGCACATGCGGCGACTGCTCGAGACGCTGCTCGCGATCGACCGCACGGTGAAGGCGAGCGGTTTCGCCGAAAACGACTTCGGAGTCTGAACGATGGCCGCCTATCTCCTCGCCGATGTCGAGATCACGAACCCCGAGCAGTACGCGCTCTATCGGACGCTGTCGAGCGCGGCCTTCGACGCGCACGGCGTGAAGCCGCTGGTCCGCGGCGGCACCACCGAGCGGCTCGAAGGACGCGAACCGGGCCGCATCGTGGTCGTCCCGTTCGCGTCGATGGAGGCGGCGAAGGCGTTCTACGAATCGCCGGAATACCGCAAGGCCCGATCGGCGCGCGAGGGCGCGGCGATCATGAACATGCTGATCGTCGAAGGCGTCTGAGCCTGCGCGAGCACCCGAAGAATTCGAACCGAGGACAGGGAATCATGAGTGCAATCGTAGACATCATCGGCCGCGAGATCATCGACAGCCGCGGCAATCCGACCGTCGAGTGCGACGTGCTGCTCGAGTCGGGCGTCCTCGGCCGCGCGGCCGTGCCGTCGGGCGCGTCGACCGGCTCGCGCGAGGCCATCGAGCTGCGCGACGGCCCTTCGTCGGGCGACCGTCATCGCTACGGCGGCAAGGGCGTGCTGAAGGCCTGCGAGAACATCAACACCGAGATCTCCGAAGCGGTGATGGGCCTCGACGCCAACGAACAGGCCTTCCTCGACCGCACGCTGATCGATCTCGACGGCACCGACAACAAGGCGCGTCTCGGCGCCAACGCGATGCTGGCCGTGTCGATGGCCGTCGCCAAGGCCGCGGCCGAGGAGTCGGGCCTGCCGCTGTACCGCTACTTCGGCGGCACGTCGGCGATGACGATGCCGGTGCCGATGATGAACGTCATCAACGGCGGCGCGCACGCGAACAACAACCTCGACCTGCAGGAGTTCATGATCATTCCGGTGGGCGCGCCGAGCTTCCGCGAGGCGGTGCGCTACGGCGCCGAGGTCTTCCATGCGCTTAAAAAGGTGATCGCCGACAAGGGCATGAGCACCGCGGTCGGCGACGAGGGCGGCTTCGCACCGTCGGTCGTGAACCACGAGGCCGCGATCCAGCTGATCCTCGACGCGATCGACAAGGCGGGCTACACGGCCGGATCGCAGATCGCGATCGGCCTCGACTGCGCGGCGAGCGAGTTCTACAAGGACGGCAAGTACCAGCTCGACGGCGAAGGCCTCATCCTCGACGCGGCCGGCTTCACCGATCTGTTGTCGACGTGGTGCGACAAGTACCCGATCCTGTCGATCGAGGACGGCATGGCCGAGGGCGACTGGGCCGGATGGAAGCATCACACCGAGCAGCTCGGCAGGAAGGTGCAGCTGGTCGGCGACGACCTGTTCGTGACCAATACCAAGATCCTTCGCGAGGGCATCGAGCAGGGCATCGCCAACTCCATCCTGATCAAGATCAACCAGATCGGCACGCTGACCGAGACCTTCGCGGCCATCGAGATGGCCAAGCGCGCCGGCTACACGTCGGTGATCAGCCATCGCTCCGGCGAGACCGAGGACACGACCATCGCCGACATCGCCGTCGGGACCAACGCGATGCAGATCAAGACCGGCTCGATGAGCCGAACCGACCGCGTCGCCAAATACAATCAGCTGCTTCGCATCGAGGAAGACCTGGGCGACGTCGCGACCTATCCGGGTCGCAGCGCCTTCTACAACCTGAAGTAGAGATCGCCGGAGGTTCGCGCGTGCGCCTCGTCCCGTTGCTCCTCGCCGTCATGCTGCTGGCGATCCAGTATCCGCTCTGGCTCGGCAAGGGCGGCTGGATGCGGGTGCGCGAGGCGGAGCAGCAGCTCGCCGGGCAGAACCGCGCCAACGCGGATCTCGAGGCGCGCAACGCGAAGCTCGCCGCCGAGGTCAAGGACCTGAAGGAAGGCGCCGGCGCGGTCGAGGAACGCGCCCGCTACGAGCTCGGCATGCTGAAGGAAGGCGAGCTCTTCGTGCAGGTGGTCGACGCGCCGCCGAAGGCGGCGGCCGCGAAGCCTCGGTAGCCGCGCGGGTCGAGCGCGCGGACGGTGCTGTCGCTCTTCGACGACCGGCCCGTCCACCGGCGATGCACGAGCCACGCGCCGCCGGCGAGTCCGACCGTCGTCGCCACGACCCGCAGGGCCTTCGCCGATACGCATCGCAGCGCGATGCCCATCCAGAACGCGACCCACCCTGCCCACTGTTCGCCGGGCGACGTGAACCAGTCGACGAGGGCGCAGAGCCCGACCACGAACAGCGGGTGGAAGAGGAAAGTCACGGCCTCGACGACGGCGGACAGCGGATTCATCGACGACTCCCGGATGACGAGGGCGTCATCGTCGAACGGGTCGCGCCGGACGGACAGCGCGAAGCGACGAATCGACGTTCGCGCGTTGCGTTCGGACGTTCGCGCGGAAGGCCGGTCGACCGTCAGGTGGCGACGACCTCGTCCGTGTAGGCCTCGGTCGGGATGCAGCCGCAGAAGAGGTTGCGGTCGCCGTAGACATGATCGGCGCGGCCCACCGGCGGCCAGTACTTGTTCGCGCGCAGGCTCTTCAGCGGATAGGCCGCGACCTCGCGCGAGTACGGATGCGACCAGGTCTCGACCAGCAGCGACTCGGCGGTGTGCGGCGCGTTGCACAGCGGATTGTCGTCGCGCGGCATGCGGCCTTCCTCGATCGCGCGGATCTCCGCACGGATCGCGACCATCGCGGCGACGAAGCGATCGAGCTCGGCCAGCGGCTCGGACTCGGTCGGCTCGATCATCAGCGTCCCGGCCACCGGGAAGCTCATCGTCGGCGCGTGGAAGCCGTAGTCCATCAGCCGCTTCGCGACGTCGTCGACCGTGACGCCGCTCGACTCCCTGACGGGACGCAGGTCGACGATGCATTCGTGAGCGACGAGGCCGTGGTCGCCGCGATAGAGCACCGGGTAATGCGGGTCGAGCTTCCGCGCGATGTAGTTGGCCGAGAGGATCGCGGTCTCCGTGGCCGCGGTGAGGCCTGCCTTGCCCATCATCGCGATGTACATCCACGAGATCGGCAGGATCGACGCGGACCCGTACGGCGCAGCCGATACCGCCCCGATCGCTTCGGACGCGTCGACGCCGTCGCGCGGAACGCGACCCGGCAGGAAGCGGGCGAGATGCGCACCGACGCCGATCGGACCGACGCCCGGTCCGCCGCCTCCGTGCGGGATGCAGAAGGTCTTGTGCAGGTTGAGGTGCGAGACGTCGCCGCCGAAGTGACCCGGTGCGGCCACGCCGACCATCGCGTTCATGTTGGCGCCGTCGACGTACACCTGGCCGCCGTGACGATGGACGATCTCGCAGATGCGCTGCACGCCGGCCTCGTAGACGCCGTGCGTCGACGGATACGTGATCATCACCGCGGCGAGCTCGTCGGCGTGCAGCTTCGCCTTGGCCTCGAGGTCGTCGAGATCCACGTTGCCCATCGCGTCGCAGTCGGTGACGACGACCTTCATCCCGGCCATCTGCGCCGACGCGGGGTTGGTGCCGTGGGCCGACGAGGGGATCAGGCAGACATTCCGGTGCGTGTCGCCGCGCGACGCGTGCCAAGCGCGGATCACGAGGAGGCCGGCGTACTCGCCCTGCGACCCGGCGTTGGGCTGCAGCGAGACCGCGGCGTACCCGGTCGCGGCGCACAGCATGTCCTCGAGCCCGGCGATCATCGCGCGATAGCCCGCGGTCTGCGACGCCGGCGCGAACGGATGGACATGCGCGAACGCGGGCCACGTGACCGGGATCATCTCGGACGTGGCGTTGAGCTTCATCGTGCACGAGCCGAGCGGGATCATCGCCCGGTCGAGCGCGATGTCCTTGTCGGCGAGGCGCCGCAGGTAGCGCAGCATCTCGGTCTCGGACCGGTGCGTATTGAAGACCGGATGCGCGAGGTAGCTCGACGTGCGCAGCAGCGTCGGCGGCAGGCCGTCCGCCACCGACGCTTCGATCGCGTCGAGGTCCGGCAACGCGCGGCCGTGCGCGAACAGCAGCCACAGGCGTCGCACGTCCGCGCGCGTCGTGGTCTCGTCCAGCGCGATGCCGACGTGTCGTGCGTCGATCACGCGCAGGTTGACGGCCTGCGCCGCCGCGGCGGCATGCGCGAAGGCCGCATCGCATTCGAGGGTCAGCGTGTCGAACCAGCTGTCGTTGACGACCGTGAGGCCGAGAGTCTCGAGTCCGCGCGCGAGGACCGTCGTCAGACGGTGGGTGCGACGCGCGATCGCCGCGAGCCCTTCGGGCCCGTGATACACCGCGTACATGCTGGCGATCACGGCCAGCAGGACCTGCGCGGTGCAGATGTTCGACGTCGCCTTCTCGCGACGGATGTGCTGCTCGCGGGTCTGCAGCGCCAGACGGTAGGCGGCCTTGCCGCCGGCGTCGACGGTCACGCCCACGAGGCGGCCCGGCATGCTGCGCTTGAAGGCGTCGCGGGTCGCCAGATAGCCGGCGTGCGGTCCGCCGAAACCCATCGGCACGCCGAAGCGTTGACTGGTGCCGACGACGACGTCGGCGCCCCACTCGCCGGGCGGCTTCAGCAACGTCAGCGCCAGCAGGTCGGCCGCGACGATCGCGAGACCCCCGTCCGCATGGACGGCCGCGACGAGGTCCGCATGATCGACCACGCGTCCGTCGACCCCGGGGTATTGCAGCAGCACCGCGAAGCAGCCCTTCGTCGCAGCGGCGTCGGGTGGCCCGACCACGACCTCGAGGCCGAGCGGCTCGGCGCGCGTCCGCACGACGGCGAGCGTCTGCGGCAGCACGTCGTCGGCGACGAAGAATCGCGCCGAGCGGCTCTTGCCGACGCGCTGGCAGAGCGTCATCGCCTCGGCGGCCGCGGTCGCCTCGTCGAGCATCGACGCGTTGGCGATGTCCATCGCGGTCAGTTCGGAGACCATCGTCTGGAAGTTGACGATGGCTTCGAGACGGCCCTGCGAGATCTCGGGCTGGTACGGCGTGTAGGCCGTGTACCAGGCGGGGTTCTCGAGGACGTTGCGCAGGATCACGCCCGGAGTGAAGGTGCCGTGGTAGCCCTGCCCGATGAACGATCGGAACACCTGGTTCCGAGCGGCGAGCGCGGCGAGGCGCTCGAGTGCCTCGGTCTCGGGCAGCGCGTCGGGCAGCGCCATCGCCTGCGCACCGTCGGTCGGGCGGCGGATGGCCGCGGGGACGATCGCGTCGATCAGGTCGCGACGCGACGCGTAGCCGAGCGTCGCGAGCATCGCGGCCTGGTCGGCGTCGGACGGTCCCACGTGACGCGCGACGAAGGCATCGCGGCGCTCGAGGCCGTCGAGCGAAGGACGTGCCGCGACAGCGCTCGTCGCCGTCGCGAGGGCAGGATCGGTGACCGTGTTCATCGGGCAGGCTCTCCCGTCAGGACTCGATCAGCTTCGCGTACGCGGCGTCGTCCATCAACGCGTCGAGGTCGGCCGCGTCGTCCGGCCTGACGCGCAGGAACCAGCCCTCGTCCATCGGATCCGTGTTGACCTTCGCGGGATCGTCGGGCAACGCGGTGTTGACCGCGACGATGGTCCCGGCCATCGGCATCTTCACGTCGGCCGCGGCCTTGACGGACTCGACGACGCAGGCCGCATCGCCTTTCGCGAACTGCCTGCCCACCTCGGGCATCTCGATGAAGACGATGTCGCCGAGCGCGTCCTGCGCGTGGTCGGTGATGCCGATGGTCGCCGTGCCGTCGGCCTCGGTGCGGATCCATTCGTGGTCTTCGGTGTAGTGCATCGCGCTCATGGACGTCCTTCGGAGATGGGGGCTCGGCCCCGGTAGTAGTGATTGGGCACGAACGGCGTGGCCGCCACCGTCATCGCGACCGACTTGCCGCGGACCAGCGCGGTGACCGTGGTGCCGACGGCCGCATGGCTCGGCGGGACGTAGCCGAGCGCGACCGCGCGCTGCGCCGTCGGTCCGAAGGTGCCGCTCGTGACCCGGCCGATCTCGTTGCCGTCCGCATCGACGAGGACGCTGCCCTCGCGCACCGGCGTGCGTTCGACGCCGACCAGGCCGACGCGCTTCTTCGTCACGGCGTCTCTCGACGACGGCTCCCTCATCGCGGCGAGCTGCGCGAGGATCCTGCGGTCGCCGGGGAAGCCGCCCGCACGCGCGCCGCCCGTGCGACGCGCCTTCGAGATCGCCCAGACGAGGCTGCCTTCGATCGGCGTGGTGTGCGTGTCGATGTCGTTGCCGTACAGGCAGAGGCCGGCTTCGAGCCGCAGCGAATCGCGGGCGCCGAGACCGACCGGTGCGACCTCGGGCTGCGCGAGCAGGAGTCGCGCGAGCCGCTCGGCGCAGCGGTTCTCGATCGAGATCTCGAAGCCGTCCTCGCCGGTATAACCGGAGCGCGTGACGAAGCAGCGCATGCCGTCGACGACGACGTCGCGAGCGGTCATGAAGAGCCAGCCGGCCGTGTCCACGCCTGGGCAGAGACGGGCCATCACGTCGACGGCGGCCGGTCCCTGCAATGCGAGCAACGCATGGTCGTCGAGCTCGACGATGTCGCAACCGGGCTTGCCGGGGCCGCCGAGTTCGGCGCGCACGTGCGCCGTGTCGTGCACCTTGCAGGCCGCGTTGACGACGACGAACAGGTAGTCGCCGCAGTGGGTGACCATCAGGTCGTCGAGGATGCCCCCGGCACCGTCGGTGAAGAGCGCATAGCGCTGCTGGTACCGAGCGAGGCCGACGATGTCCATCGGCACGAGCAGTTCGAGGCCTTCGGCCGCGGTGGGCCCGACGAGCTTCATCTGTCCCATGTGCGAGACGTCGAAGAGGCCGGCCTTGGTGCGGGCGTGCAGGTGTTCCTGCAGCACGCCCATCGGATACTGCACCGGCATCTCGTAGCCGGCGAACGGCACCATGCGGGCGCCGAGCTCGACGTGCAGCGCATGCAGCGCGGTCTTCAGGAGCGGCGTCGTCGCTGCGGGCGTGGTGGACGTGGCGGAGGCAGGTGTCATGGCTCTCGGCGAACGGTTGGGTCGGCGACGTGCGGGCGCCAATCCCTCTGTCCTTTTACCTGAGAGATTGGGGTGACGGCGTGGATGGACGCGGTCCCCGTGCCCCTTCGGTGGACGACGGTCCCGGCAGTGCCGGGGCGTCGTCGCTCTCCAGATCGGTACTCCGTCGACCAGTCTGTAAGGCTTCTCGCGAAGCCTTGCCTGAGCGGTTATGGGATTTGCGCCTTCGGCGGTCGCCGGCTGTCCGGCGACGCTCTCCTGATCGACCGGGCGATTGTACCGAAGAGCGCGCGCGCCACAAGCCGCGCGTCGCCGGTCAACCGAACTTCGGCTTGGGTTCCTCGACGAGCCGCACGCCGCCGTCGGACGTGAACAGGATGTTCGTCATCGACGCGGGCTCGGCGCCCGACGCCGAAGGGTTCGCGCGCGCAGCGCCCTGCGAGCTGCCCAGACCGACCCGGCTGCCGGTCGTGGCCTGCGCGGCCGCCCGCGTCGTGTAGGCCGACGGTTGCGGCCGGGCCGAGTCGTCGGCCGACCCGAACTCGTCGCCCAGCGGGACCAGGCCGAAGCCGAACTCGCTGTTGTCGCGGATGCTGGTCCGCACGCCCGGCGCCGACACGATCAGCTTCTCGTTCGCTTCTTCGGAACGACGCATCAACGTGTCGACGACCAACGCCTTGAAGTGGTACTGGCACTCCTCGCTCGCCAACGCATAGGCCGCCGCGTTGACCTCCAGATAGATGCTGTCGACCATCGCGACCACGGTCGAGTTGCGACGCGTGCGCTCGGGCGACAGGAACGCGAGTTCGCCGACGAGTTGTCCCGGTCCGTAGACCGCGAGCTGGCGGCCCTTCAACGAGACCTCCACCTCGCCCTCGATGATGACGCCGAAGTTGCCGCCTTCCTCGCCCTCGACCATCACCGGTCGCGACTCGTGGACGACGCGCCAGTGGGAGATGCGCAGGATCTCCCAGATCTCGTCGTTCTCGAAGTCGGTGAACGCGGGGTTCTGACGCAGCACCTTGAACCGTCGCGTCAGGCGCACCGAGTCCGCGTCGTCGAGGATCTGGAACTTCGCGCTCGACAGGTCCTGCGCGAACTGCGCGCCGGTGCGATAGCGGGTGTACAGGTCCTTCTCGAGCGTGCGCTTGATGATCGGATCGAGCGAGTCCGGCACCGACGGATTGAGCGTGCTGACGGCCTCGGCGTCCATGTTGATGATCTTGTACATCAGCGACGCCCGGTTCTTCGCGCGGAACGGCTGGCGGCCGGTCAACAGCTCGAACATCACGGTACCGAGCGAATAGAGGTCGGTCTGTCCGTTGAGCGGATAGTCCTTGATCTGCTCGGGCGACATGTAGGCCGGCGAACCGACCCCCATGATGAAGGTCGAGTCGGCGTCGCTCTTCTTCTTCATGTCGAGCGCGAGCCCGAAGTCGGTAATCTTCACGACGTCGTCGCTGCCGAGCATGATGTTGTCGGGCTTGATGTCGCGGTGGACGACGCCCATGCGGGCCGAGAAGTCGAGCGCCATCGCGCACTTGAACATGATCTCGACGACGCGGTGGGGCGGCAGCAGCTTGTCGAAACTGCAGTGCTCGCGCAGCGGGACGCCGTTGACGAACTCCATCGCGATGTACGCGAATTTCTCCTCGATGTCGGCCTCGAAGATCGAGACGATGTTCGGGTGCTTGACCTTCATCGCGAGCGCGGCTTCGGTCGCGAACAGTTTCTTCAGGCGCCGGCTCAGCTTGGCGTTCGACTGGTTGAAGAGGATCACCTTCAGCGCGACGATCTGGTTGGTGCCGGTGTGGATCGCGCGATAGACGGTGGCGGTCGCACCGGTGCCGACCTTCTCGATCGTGCGATAGGGTCCGAAGGTCGGCGAAGCCGCGGGATCCGCGGACCCCGCAGAGAGACTTCGCGATGATTGCGGTGCCGTCATGAAGGTTGCATCCAGTCCGCGAACGATGCGTGAGGATACGCAGGCAAGGTATCGGGAGGTTTCAAAGAATACTCCAAGTCCCCGTCGCTCCGGGTCGAAACGTCGCTCGTCGGTCACGCCCCGAACCCGTCGCCGTGCCGCGGAAACACCTGTGTCATCGACCTCCGAGCCT
>CALMOR010000132.1:11491-18042 GCA_937872165.1 uncultured Burkholderiales bacterium
CTCGAGCGTTGACGATGCTGCGTGCGCTAACATGCAGCCCGCGAGCGCGGTCTCCGGCGTCGTCCCGGTTCGGCGATGAAGACCTTCCGCATCGTGCGGCCCGTACTTCGCGGCGGCTGGCCACCGACCTCCGGCGGGCCCGCTTCGAAGCGTCGGCCGCGAGTTGTCGACGCGCCCGGCCCGATCCCCCGGCTCGTCGATGGAACACCCCAGGACCCGTCTTTGAGCATCGATCCACAATCTGGACCTCCGGACGTTCGACCCGAGCCCGCCGCGACGATCGCGCCGGACGGGTCCGCCCCGTCGCCCGACGCGAGCCGTCGGCAGCGCGCGTCGCCCGCCGTCCTGGTCTCGGCGCTGCTGATCGCGGCGATCATCGCCGCCGGCAACTGGGCGTTCTGGTCCTGGCTCAATCGCCCCCCCGAGTCGGCCTCGTGGACCGGTCCGGTCGGCGGCTTCGCGTTCAACGGTTTCCGTCGCGACCAGTCGCCGCTCAGCGGCGACCCGCACGACTACCCGACCGATGCGGAGCTCGAACACGACGTGGCGCTCCTCGCGAAGTACTCGAAGCGCCTGCGGACCTACAGCGCCAAGGACGCGCCGGACCTGCCGGCGATCGCGCAGAAATACGGCGTGGCGGTCACCGCCGGCGCGTGGCTGGATCGCTGGAAGGACGGCAACGACGAGCAGATCAAGTATCTGATCGAGCAGGTCCACGAGAACGACAACATCGACCGGGTGATCGTCGGCAACGAGACGCTGTTGCGAGGCGACCTGACGCCGAAGGAGCTGACGGCCTACATCGACATCGTAAAGCGCCGCGTGCGCGTGCCGGTCTCGACCGCCGAATCGTGGGACGTCTGGCTCACCAACGACCGCGACAAGAAGAAGCAGATGCACGAGATCGCCAAGCACATCGACTTCATCACGGTCCACCTGCTGCCGTACTGGGAAGGCGTGCCGCGCGAGGGTGCGGTCGACCACGTCGAGAAGCGCTACGCGGCCATGCAGCGCGAATATCCGAACAAGAAGATCGTCGTCGGCGAAGTCGGATGGCCGTCCGGCGGCAGCCGGGTGCCGCTCAAGAACCTCGAGCAGCCCAACGAGCCGATCGTCTATTCCACGGCCTCGGTCACCGACGAGGCGCAGTTCATCCGCGGCTTCCTGCCGCTGGCGAAGAAGCTCAACATCGACTACTACCTGATGGAAGCCTTCGACCAGCCGTGGAAGCGGGTGAACGAAGGACGCACCGGCGCGTACTGGGGCATCTTCAACGCCGATCGCCAGCAGAAGTTCACTTTCGACGGGCCGGTCGTGTCCGATCCCGGCTGGCCGCGCAAGGCGACGGTGGCCTCGGCCCTCGCGCTGTTCCCGATCATCGCGTTCTGCATCGCGTTCGCGCGCTTCCGCTGGGGCGGTCGGCTGTTCTTCGGCGTCGTCATCCAGGCGGCGACGACGCTGATCGTGTGGCTCGTCACGCTGCCGTTCGAGTTCTATCTCAACACGCTCGACTGGACCATGCTGGCGCTGCTGCTGCCGGCGCTGGCGGCGATGCTGTCGATCCTGCTCGCCAACGCGTTCGAGTTCACCGAGGTGGTGTGGCAGAAGCAGTGGAACCGTCACTTCGAGCCGCGAGCTCCGATGCCCGACGCGACCGAGCCCTTCGTGTCGATCCATCTGCCTTGCCACAACGAACCGCCCGAGATGGTCATCCAGACGCTCGCCAGCCTGGCGCGCATGGACTACCGGAACTTCGAGGTGCTGGTCCTCGACAACAACACGAAGAGCGAAGACGTGTGGAAGCCGGTCGAGCGTTACGTCGACCGACTCAACGAACACGACGGACAGTCCGACGTCGCGAGGCCGCGCTTTCGCTTCTTCCATCTCGAGAACTGGCCCGGCTTCAAGGCCGGCGCGCTCAACTTCGGCATCGGCGAGACCGATTCGCGGGCCGAGATCGTCGGCGTCGTCGATGCCGACTACGTCGTCGACCAGGACTGGCTCAAGGTCACGGTCGCGCACTTCGACGCGCCCCGCGTCGCCGTCGTCCAGTGTCCGCAGGCGCATCGCGACTGGCAGCACAACGCGTTCCAGCGGATGACGAGCTGGGAGTACGACGGCTTCTTCCGCATCGGTATGCATCATCGCAACGAGCGTGACGCGATCATCCAGCACGGCACGATGACGCTCGTGCGCAAGCGTGCCCTGGTCGACACCGGCGGCTGGTCCGAATGGTGCATCTGCGAGGACGCCGAACTCGGCCTGCGCCTGATGAACGCGGGATGGGAGACGCGCTACATCGACGCGGTGCTCGGTCGCGGCCTCACGCCGTCCAACTTCTCGGGCTACAAGTCGCAACGCTTCCGCTGGGCCTTCGGCGCGATGCAGATCCTGAAGCGCCGCTGGAACTGGCTGTGGGGCCGGCAGGACCGGCGACCCGCCGGCACCACGACCCCGAAGCCCCGCGGTCTCACCGCGGGACAGCGCTTCCACTTCCTGACCGGCTGGTTCTCGTGGTTCGCCGATGCCCTGCATCTGTTCTTCACGCTCGCCTCGCTCGCATGGACCGTCGGCATGCTGCTGAATCCCGAGAACTTCAGCCTGCCGCTCGACCTCTTCGTCATCCCGGTGCTCGGCTTCTTCGTGCTCAAGGCCTACTTCGGACCATCGCTCTATCGGGCCCGCGTGCCGTGCGGTTGGCGCGACGTGATCGGCGCTTCGGTCGCGTCGATGGCGCTGTCGCATGCGATCGCGCGCGGCATCATCGCGGGTCTGGTGCAGAAGCAGGGCACCTTCGTCGTCACGCCGAAGAGCTGGCAGACCGGCAAGAAGAAGAGCGCGTTCGCATGGATCGGCGCCGTTCGCGAGGAAGGCCTGATGCTGTTCGGCATCGTGGCCGCGGTCGTCGGCGTGCTGATGAAGATGCCGATCCAGTACGAGAGCCTGCTGTGGATCGGCATCCTCGCGACCCAGGCCATCCCCTATCTGTCGTCGGTGGCCTGCGCGTTGATCTCGGCGTACGCGCCGCGCCGGACCATCCGTCCGGTGGGCAGCGAAGCCACCAGCGACCTGCATGCGCTCGAGGTCGCCGCCGTGCCACAGGCCGGCGTGCTCCGCACGGAGGCATGACCGCCGGTCTGCCGGGCCCGTCGACGAAGGTCGAGCGGACGGAGCGTGACCAGCGGGGTCGCCGGGATCGGCTGCGGCGGACCTGCGCGGCCTGTTCGGGCGCCGCGCTGTTGGCCTGGTCCTTCGGACTCCACGCCGAAGAGGCTCGCTACGACGTCGTCGTCCAGGCGCCCGGCGACCTGAAGGCCATCGTCGAGAGCAACCTCAGCCTGATCCGCTGGCGCGACGCGGACGGTCGCCGCGGACGCATCGACGCGGACCAGCTGCGGCGTCTCTTCGATCAGGGCAAGGACGAGATCGGACGATTGGTCGCGACCGAGGGCTATTACGCGCCGACCATCGATGCCGACCTCGAGCAGGAAGGCGACCGCTGGACCGCGCGCTATCGGATCGAGCCGAACACCGCCGCGACCGTCGACACGGTCGACATCCGGTTCGTCGGGCCCGTCACGCAGGCACCCGCCGGCGAGCCGCCCGACCTGCAGGCCTTGCGCGACGGCTGGACGCTGGCCGCGGGCAACGTCTTCCGGCAGTCGGACTGGGAGGCCAACAAGCGGCGGCTGCTGCAGGGTCTGCTGATCCGCACCTATCCGTTCGCGTCGCTGACGCGCAGCGAAGCGAAGGTCGACGTGTCCACCTCGAAGGCCAGGCTGACGGTCGTCGTCGCGAGCGGTCCGGCGGTGCGCTTCGGTCCGCTGCAGATCACCGGGCTCAAGCGCTATCCCGACAGCACCGTCCGCAACCTCGACCCGATCAACATCGGCGAGCTGTACTGGCAGCAGCAGCTGTTCGACTTCCAGCAGAAGCTCGGCAACACCGGCTACTTCTCGCGAGCCGAGGTCAGCATCGACGCCGAGGCCGATCCGGGCTCGGACCCGCGCTCCCCGTTCGTTGCGCCGAAGCCGGCCGCCGATGCGGCGGATGTCGACGCCGCGCCGGCGACACCGGCCACCAGCGACGCGCCGGCGACGCCGCTGCCGCGCGAGGTGACGCTGCCGGTGCGCGTGCTGGTCGAGGAGAACCAGGGCAAGCAGCTGTCGGTCGGCCTCGGCTTCTCGACCAACTCGGGTCCGCGCGCTTCGCTCGGCTACAACCTGCTCGACTTCTTCGGCGGCGCGAAGCAATTGCGCACGACGCTCGCGGTCGATCGCCTCAAGCAGTCGCTCGGCTCGGACCTGCTGTTCCCGGCGGCGGTCGACGGCAGCCGCTATTCGATCTCGTCGAACATCAAGCGCGAGGACGTGCAGGGCGAGGTGACGCGCGGGGGCGGCGTCTCCGGCAAGCGCGCGTGGGGACCGGAGACCACGGAACGCTTCACGTCGATCGATTACCTGTACGAGCGGAAGGACATCGACAACGCGCCGCAGACGTCGACACAGACGCTCGGCGTGACCTACGGCGTGACGTTGAGGAGGACCGACAACCTGCTGTCGCCGACCCGCGGCTATCTCGCGAACGGCCAGGTCGGCGCGGGCGTGCGGCTCACCAACGGCCTTCCGTTCACGCGCGCCTACGGCAAGGCGATCCGCTATCAGCCGCTCGGCGAGGACAACACGCTGATCGTGCGCGGCGAGCTCGGCGTGGTCGGCGCCAAGGACACCGATTCGTTGCCGTCGGCGCTGCTGTTCCGCGCGGGCGGCGACGGGTCGGTCCGCGGCTACGGCTATCAGAGCCTCGGCGTCCGCCAGGTCGACGCGATCGTCGGCGGCCGCTACGTCGCGACCGGTGCGATCGAGGTGGACCACTGGCTCGGCCCGCGCTTCCCGCAATGGGGAGTCGCGGGCTTCGTCGATGCGGGCAACGCGGGCAACCGCCTCGCCGACCTCAGCCCGGTCGTCGGCTACGGGGTCGGGGGGCGCTGGCGCAGCCCGGTCGGCGTGCTCGACCTCGACGTCGCGCACGGCATCCAGAACGGGTCGACGCGCATCCACTTCTCGCTCGGGGTGACGTTCTGAACACCGAAGCGCCGTCGCCCGCGCCGGCTTCTCCGTCCGTGTCCGACCCGCGCTGGCGCCGACGCCGTGCGCTGCGCATCGCGCTGATCTCGCTCGGCGCGGTGGTCGCGCTCGTGCTCGTGCTGGTGGCGACCGGCGCATGGCTGATCGGCCGCGAGGCGACCCTCCAGCGCATCGTCGTCGAAGCCGAGAAGGCCCTGCAGGGCCGGCTGCGCATCGAAGGCGTCACCGGCTCGGCCTATGACCACGTCGCCTTCGATCGGCTGGTGTTCCGCTCGAAGACGCAGGTCGTGACGGTCGAGCACGGCGCGCTGCGTTATCGGCTCGAACCGCTCGCGCGCCGCTTCACGATCGAGGACGCCCGGGCCGCGAAGATGACGATCGAGACGATCGGCAAGCCGGACGAGCCGAGCACCGAACCCGAGACGCTGGAGCTGCCCTCCGCCGCGCGGATCGACACGCTGCGCCTCGACGCCGTGCACCTCGATGCGATCGAACTCGTCGACGGCGCGCGGCGCACCGCGTTGAGCGGCGCCGATCTCGAGGGTCGCTACGCGTCAGAGGGCGGCACGAAGCGATGGATCGTCGAGCGCTTCGCCGTGACGACGCCGTGGGGCAAGGTCGACGGCAGCGCCACGCTGGCGGCCGCGCGGCCTTTCGCGATCGACGCGCGACTGCTCGCCGAGGGCAAGGCCTTCGACGTGCCGTACCGCGCACCGTTGTCCATCGCGGGCCGGCTCGCCGACCTCCAGCTCGCGTCCGACTTCATGGTCTCCGACCCCGCGGAGCGACCGGTGTCCGGTCATGCCGACGCGCGCGTGCTGCCGTTCCGCGAACAGCCGATCGACAACGCGAAGCTGCACGTGGCCGGCGTGTCGCCGAAGCGATGGAAAGCGGGTCTGCCCGAGGCGGACATCACGATGGACGCGGTCGTGCGACCTTCGCCGGTCGCGGCCACGGACGGCGGCGAGGTCGGCAGCAATCCCTTCGACGCCACGGTCCACGTCGTCAACACGGCGCCCGGTCCCGTCGACCGCGACCGCATTCCGGTTGCGTCGCTCGACGCGGACGTGCACGGCGACTCGCTCGCGATCATCGCGTCGAAGCTCGTCGCCGACCTCGGCGCCGCGGGCCAGTTGCGCGGCGAGGGCGGTTATCGCTTCGCCGACGGCGGCACGCCATCGTTCGACGGCGACGTGCGCGCGCTCGACCTGCGGGCGATCCGGACGACGTTGATCGCTTCCCGCTTCGGCGGTCCGCTGGCGGTCTCGCGACGCGACGGCATCGTCCGCCTCGACACGCAGCTCGCCGACAACGGCCGCAGCGTGAAGCTGCGCGGCGAGTTCGAAGGCGACGAGGTGCGCATCGCCGAGGCCGCGGTCACGCTCGGCAACAGCCGGGCGCGCGTGTCGGGCAAGGTCGACCTCGCCCGCGAGCGGCCGTTCGCCCTCGAAGGCGAGGTCGACC
>CALMOR010000133.1 GCA_937872165.1 uncultured Burkholderiales bacterium
AGCTTCCACAACATGCGCGGCTACGGGAAGCCGGCCTACGGTCCGGTGTCCGACCGCTTCGACGACTGGCTCGCGGACACCGTCGCGATCGCGGGCGCGGACGCGCGCGCCGTGGCGCTCGCGCGATGGGACGCGCATCCCGACGGTCGCGCGTGCCATCCGCGCGAAGAACATCTGCTGCCGCTGATGGTGGTGGCCGCGAGCGGCGGCGACGCGCCGGGTCGCCGCGATTTCGGCGACCGCGTGCTCGAGACGACCGTCTCGGCCTTCCGCTTCGGCTGACGCGAAGAGCCGGCGATCGGACGGCGGCCGACAGTCATCGCATCCGATCCCCCGCATCATCGATCGCCACGAAGGCGCAGGCACTCGACCGGCGCGCCGCCCACCGCCAACAGGGAGCTCACCCGATCATGGTCCGCCGCCGCCTCGCCTTCTACCGTTTCGGCCTCGCGCTCGCAGCCGCGTCGGCCTGCGTCCCAGCCCTCGGGCTCGACCTGCCGACCCTGATCGGCAGCACCGACACCGCGTCGTCGGCGACCGTCTATCTGGTCCCGCCGATGGCCGTCTTCACGACGACGCTCGACGAAGGACACATGCAGTTGTCCGCCTGTCGTTACACCACGTCGGACCCGGCGTCGGTCCGCGCGCTGGTCGCGCTGCTCGCCGGCGCCGGGGTCGCCGGAACGCCGCTCTACCAGCGGCCCGACGTGCGCGAGGGCGTGTACCTCACGCTCACCGACGGCAGCCAGTTGAAGTTCCTGCTCCAGGACAACAACGGCAGCCGCCTGCCGGTCATCGGCGTCGCCGAGAACTCGACGTCCGGATCGTCGACCCGGGTCAGCGTGACGGCGCGTCGCGACCTCGCGCTCGACCTGCGCAAGTGGGCCGAGATGCGCGGCGGCAGCGGTACCGGGTCGTCGTGCGATCGGCAGTCCGCGGTCCGCCAGGGCATCGCGCCGTGACGGTCCCGGCTCAGCGCGCGGTCGCGGCGAGCCAGTCGCAATAACGCGAGACGCCTTCCTCGACCGTCAGGAAGGGCGCGTCGTAACCCGCTTCGCGCAACAGGCCGACGTCGGCCTGCGTGAAGCTCTGGTACCTGCCCTTCAGCGCTTCGGGAAAGGCGACGTACTCGACCAGTCCGTCGGCGACGAGTCGATCGAGCGTCAGCGCGGGTCGGCCTTCGTGGCGTCGGCGACTGTTGACGACCGCGGTCGCGACGTCGTTGAAGGTCTGCGCGCGACCGGTGCCGAGGTTGTAGATGCCGGACGTGCCGCGATCGAGGAAGTGGAGGTTGACGCGGACCACGTCCTCGACCGACACGAAGTCGCGTCGCTGCATGCCGTCGCCGTAGCCGGCCCATCCCTCGAACAGCTTGACGCGGCCGTCGACGCCGAACTGGTTGAAGTTGTGGAAGGCCACGGAGGCCATCCGTCCCTTGTGCGATTCGCGCGGCCCGTAGACATTGAAATAGCGAAAGCCCGCGATCGGTTGCTTGGCGTCCGGCAGCCGGCGGCGCACGACCTGGTCGAACAGGAACTTCGAGTATCCGTAGACGTTGAGAGGGCGCTCGGCTCCGCGCTCCTCGACGAAGCGCGGGCCGGCGCCGTAGGTGGCGGCCGACGATGCGTAGAGGAACGGCACGCGACGTTCGCTGCAGGCGTCGAGCAGCGCCAGCGAGTAGCGGTAGTTGTTGTCCATCATGTAGCGGCCGTCGGTCTCCATCGTGTCCGAGCAGGCGCCCTGATGCAGCACCGCGTCGACCTTGCCGAAGACGCCTGCCGCGAAGCGCGCGACGAAGTCCGCGCGATCGAGGTAGTCGTCGATCTCGCAGTCGACCAGGTTGCGGAATTTGTCCGCCTGCGTCAGGTCGTCGACCGCGACGATGTCGCGCACGCCGCGATCGTTGAGCGCCTTGACGAGGTTGCTGCCGATGAATCCGGCCGCGCCGGTGACGATGATGGTCATGGGAAGGCGTGCGGGCGGCGACGCGAGGGTCTCGAAGGCGCCCATGATATCGCCGGACGCGGCGCGGACGCGGGTCCCGCGCTTCGCCGGCGACCGCCGACGAGGCGCCGCACTCGGTCGCCCGTTGAGGCAGAATCCGCGGTCGACGCGAGACCGACGCGAGAGCCGCACGAGGTCCCGGCCTTCCGTGCGAGACTCGGTCACCGTCGCCCGTCGTCCCCTCGACCGCCCGCCATGCCTTCGATCCGTCGCGTCGTCCCGCGCCTCGCCGTGTGCGCCCTCTTCGCATCGGAGGGTCGACCGGCACGCAGCCGTCGGAGGCGATGCCGATGAGACCCGCGGAACGTGTCGCCTTCGTCGCCGACGATCCGTCGCCGGCGGAGTGGACGCTCCGATGAGCGCGCCGCGCCTGCGAGTCGCCGCCGCGCAGCTCGCGCCGGTGTGGCTCGATCGCGCAGCGACGCTCGCGAAGATCCTCGTCGCGATCGACGAAGCCGCCGACCACGGCGCGCGGCTGGTCTGTTTCGGCGAGACGCTGCTGCCCGGCTATCCGTTCTGGATCGAGCGGACCGACGGCGCGCGCTTCGATTCGTCGGTGCAGAAGACGATCCACGCCCACTACGTCGACCAGTCGGTCGACCTCGCGGCAGGCGGCCTGGCCGACGTGTGCTCGCGCGCGGCAGCGCGCGACATCGCGGTCTATCTGGGCGTGCTCGAACGCGACCACGACCGCAGCCGGCACAGCGTCTACTGCTCGCTCGTCTACGTCGATGCGGCCGGCGTCATCGGTTCGGTGCATCGCAAGCTGGTGCCGACCTTCGAGGAGCGCCTGACCTGGGCACCGGGCGACGGCCACGGGCTGCGCACGCATGCGCTCGGCGCGTTCCGGGTCGGCGGCCTCAACTGCTGGGAGAACTGGATGCCGCTCGTGCGGGCGTCGCTGTATGCGCAGGGCGAGGACCTGCACGTCGCGGTGTGGCCGGGCAACGCTCGCAACACGATCGACCTGACGCGCCACATAGCGCGCGAGTCGCGCTCGTATGTCGTCTCGGTCTCGGGGCTGATGCGACGCGAGGACTTCCCCGCGGCGACGCCGCATCGCGATCTCGTCCTGCAGGACTGCGAGCCCGTGCTCGCCGACGGCGGCTCGTGCATCGCCGCGCCCGACGGTACCTGGCTGGTCGAGCCGGTCACCGGCATCGAGACGATCGTGTACGCCGATCTCGATCCGGTGCGGGTGCGCGAGGAGCGGCACAACTTCGACCCCGCGGGCCATTACGCGCGTCCGGACGTGACACGTCTGACTATCAACCGCGAGCGACAGAACACGACCCGCTTCGTCGACGGGCTTCCGAACGTCGAAGGCTGAGGCGACGCATGCGCACGGGCCAGTTCCTCCTCGCGGGCATCCTGCTGATGGCCGCGACGCTGATCGTGGGCCGGTTGTTCGCGCCGCTGCAGTCCGGTGCGCTGCAGGCCGTCGCGCTCGGCGCCACGCTGCTGTGGCTGTGCGTCGCCGCCGCGAACCTCTGGTTCGGCGTGACGACGGCGGGCTATTCGCTGGCCGGCGAGCTGCCGGTCTTCCTGTTGATCTTCGGCGTGCCGGTCTTGATGCTGGCCGGCGTGCTGCTCTTCTGGAACGTGCTGTGACGCCGGCCGCGGTACCTGCCGTGACACGAACTGCGACGCGACCGACGACGAAGGCGGGCGTCGACACCAAGAGCATGCCGAAGGTCCTGCTGCACGAGCATCTCGACGGAGGGCTGCGTCCGGCGACGCTGCTCGACCTGCTGCATCGCCGCGGCATCGAGCCGCCGGCCGCGACGCCGTCGGACCTGCGCGACTGGCTCGAGGCGCGCGCGCACGCAGGCTCGCTGGTCGAGTACCTGCGCGGCTTCGCGCTCACCGTCGCCGCGATGTCGACGCCCGATGCGATGGAGCGCGTCGCGTTCGAGGCCGCGGAGGACGCGCACCTCGACGGCTGCGTGCTCGCCGAGTTCCGCATCGCGCCGCTGCTGTTCGAGCCGCACGGCGTGACGGCCGATGCCGCGACCGAAGCGCTGGTCGCGGGACTCGCGCGCGCGAGCGCGACGACCGGCCTGCCGTGCGGCCTGATCGTCTGCGGCATGCGTCATCACAGCGAGGCCGACGTGGCGCGCAGCGCCGACGTCGCGTTGCGCCACGTCGGACGCGGCGTGATCGGCTTCGATCTCGCGGGACCCGAGGCCGGCTTCCCGGCGACGCTGCATGCCGGCACGCTGTCGACGCTGCGCGCCGGCGGCATCCCGCTCACGTTGCACGCGGGCGAGGCCGACGGTGCCGAGCGGGTGATCGAGGCGTCCGATCTCGGCGCGACACGCGTCGGTCACGGCGTGCGGCTCGCCGATGCGCTCGGCGATCCCGCGCGCCGCGCGCTCGTCGATCTCGTCGTCGAACGCCGTCTCCATCTCGAGATCTGCCCGACCAGCAACATGCATACCGGCGCGGCCGCGTCGATCGCGACGCATCCGATCCGCGCGCTCCACGACGCCGGCGTCTCGCTGTCGTACAACACCGACAACCGCCTGATCTCGTGCATCGACCTGTCGAGCGAGGCGACCGCGCTCGTCGACGAGGCGAACTTCACGCACGAGGACCTGATCCGCATGGGACTGATGGCGGCGCGCCATTCGTTCCTCGGGGAAGACGATCGCGCCCGGGCCTGCGAGGCACTGCTCGCCTGGAGCGCCGCGCACGGCCTGCGCCTCTAGCGTCGCCGGCCGACGACCTCCATCGAGAACGACGACATGCCCGAACAGACCACCGACCCGTCGACCGGACGACCGGACCTCTGGGAACGCGCGAAGGCCGTCTCGTCGATCGCATCCGCGGTCGTCATCCCGGTCGTGCTGCTATGGGTCGGCGACAATTTCTCGAAGGCCATCAAGGAGCGCGAGCTGCAGGGCAAGTTCGTCGAGCTCGCCGTGCAGATCCTCCGCGAGGAGCCGTCGAAGCAGGCCAACGGGCTGCGCGACTGGGCGACCGAGGTACTCAACGAATACTCGGGCGTGCCGTTCTCGCCCGAGACGAAGAAGGCGCTGATCGAGACCACGCCCTTGCCGGAGGCGTCGCCGGCGCGACCGGTCATCGGACCGGCTGCCTACGAAGGCAAGGCGAGCCTGGGCAACACGGAGACCGGCGACGGCCTGCGCTTCCTCGGTCGCGGCTACGTCCAGATCGTCGGTCGCGCGAACTACCAGCGCTTCGGCGACGCGATCGGCATCGACCTCGTCGCCGATCCCGAGCGCGCCGCGGAGCCCGACGTCGCCGCGAAGATCCTCGCGGTGTTCCTGAAGGACCGCGCCGACAAGCTGCGCCGCGCGCTGGCCGCGAACGATCCGGTCGCGGCGCGAACGATCTTCAACGGCGGTCGGCAGGGCGCACAGTCGGTGGCCGACCGCTATGCCGACTACGTCAAGGCGCTCGACGCCGATCCCGAAGCTTCGAAGCCGCTCGCGCTCGCGAAGGTGCTGAACCCGGCCTGGCCGTCGACCGACGTGCCCTCGATCATCGCAGCGCTGCGCGAGCAGCGGATCGTCGATCGTCCGCTCGTGGCCTATGCGCTCGCCACCGCCGACTTCGAGACCCTGCAGGGCCGGATCATGACCGAGCGCGTTCGCTGAACAGCTCGTCGCCGGTGACGACCGAGGTGCCGAACTTGCCGACGACGATGCCGCCCGCGCGGTTCGCGTAACTCACCGCGTCGCGCAGCGCGGCGCCCGAGGCCAGCAGCGTCGCGAGCGTCGCGATCACCGTGTCGCCCGCGCCGGTCACGTCGAACACCTCGCGGGCCTGGGCCGGGACGTCGTAACGAACGAAGCCGCCCTCGCCGCGCTCGAACAGCGTCATGCCCTCTTCGGCACGCGTCAGCAGCAACGCTTCGAGGCCGAGCCTCTCGACCAGCTTCGTCGCCCTGGCCTCGAGGTCCGCTTCGCTCGACCACTTGCCGATCACCTCGCGCAGCTCGGCACGGTTCGGCGTCAGCAGGCTCGCGTATTCGTAGCGCGCGTAGTCGTCGCCCTTGGGATCGACCAGCACGCGCCGTCCGACCGCGCGCGCCGCCTCGATCATGCGACCGATGTGCGCGAGGCCGCCCTTGCCGTAGTCGGACATCACGACCAGGTCGTAGCGGCCGAGCAGCTCGACGAACTGGTCGAGCTTGTCGGACAGCACCTCGCGGCTCGGCGCGTCCTCGAAGTCGACGCGCACGAGTTGCTGCTGGCGTCCGATGACGCGCAGCTTGATCGTCGTCGGCAGGCTCGCGTCGCGATGCAGATGCGACGCGATGCCGGTCTCGCCGAGCAGCTCGGCCACGCGCTCTCCGGGCTCGTCGTGCCCGACCACCGACAGCAGGCCGACTTCGGCGCCGAGCGCGGCCGCGTTCTTCGCGACGTTGGCGGCGCCGCCGAGGCGGTCCTCGCGCCGCACCACCCGCACCACCGGCACCGGCGCCTCGGGCGAGATGCGCTCGACGTCGCCGAACCAGTAGCGGTCGAGCATCACGTCGCCCACGACCAGCACGCGCGCGCCGGCGATGCGACCGCGATCGACCGTCGTCATCGACGCGGCACTTCGCGCGAGCCGCTCACTTCGCGAAGAGCGGTGCCGATGAGGCCTGGGCGGCCGCGGTCGTCTCCGTCCTCGTCGTCGAGCGATGCATCGGCCGACCGATCGGGACGTAGTCGAGATCGAAGGCCGCGATGCGCTCCGGGTCGTAGAGGTTGCGACCGTCGAAGACGACCTTCTCGGACAAGCGCTTCTGCATCGCCTCGAAGTCGGGGCTGCGGAAGGCCTTCCACTCGGTGACGATCACGAGCGCGTCGGCGCCGTCGAGCGCGGCCTCCGGGGTGTCCGCGTAGCCGATGCGTTCGAGCAACGCCGGACGGTCCGCGAAGTCGAGCGCCATCACGCGCTTCGCCTCGTCCATCGCGACCGGGTCGTGCGCGGTGACCGAGCCGCCGCGCTCGACGATCTGTCCGATCAGCACCCGCGACGGCGCTTCGCGCATGTCGTCGGTGTTGGGCTTGAACGCGAGCCCCCAGACCGCGAAGCGACGGCCGCTCAAGTCTTCGCCGAAGCGGGCCACGACCTTGTCGACGAGCACGGTCTTCTGCGCCTCGTTGGCCGCCTCGACGGCCTCGAGGATGCGCGACGGCCGGCCGGCCTCGATGCCGCTGCGCTGGAGCGCCTGCACGTCCTTCGGGAAGCACGAGCCGCCGTAGCCGCAGCCGGCGTACAGGAAGTGATAGCCGATGCGCGGGTCCGAGCCGATGCCCTGCCGGACGAGCTCGATGTCGGCGCCGAGCACCTCGGCGAGATTGGCGAGCTCGTTCATGAACGAGATGCGGGTCGCGAGCATCGCGTTGGCCGCGTACTTCGTCAGCTCGGCCGAGCGGACGTCCATGAACAGCATGCGGTCGTGGTTGCGCTGGAACGGCGAGTACAGCGAGCGCATCGCTCGGCGCGCGCGCTCGCCGCTCGCATCCGACGCGCAGCCGAGCACGATGCGGTCGGGCCGCATGAAGTCCTCGACGGCCGCGCCCTCCTTCAGGAACTCGGGATTGGAGACGACCGTGAACGGTTGCGCGACGCCGCGCTTCGCGAGCTCGTCGTCGATCGCTGCGCGGACCTTGTCGGCGGTGCCGACCGGCACCGTCGACTTGTCGACCACGACCTTGAAGCCGTCCATGTGGCGGCCGATGTTGCGCGCCGCCGCGGTCACGTACTGCAGGTCCGCGGAGCCGTCCTCGTCGGGCGGCGTGCCGACCGCGATGAACTGCACCTCGCCGTGCGCGACGGCCTTCGCGATGTCGGTGGTGAACGAGATGCGGCCGGCGGCCCGGTTGCGCGCGACCATCTCGAGCAGGCCCGGCTCGTGGATCGGGATGCCGCCGCCGTTCAGGATCTCGATCTTCCTCGCATCGACGTCGAGGCAGACCACGTGGTTGCCCACTTCGGCCAGACACGCGCCGGTGACGAGACCGACATAGCCGCTTCCTACGATGGTGACTTTCATGGGTGCTGGTTCCTCTGCGTTTCGAGTTCTTCGGTACGGCGGGGCGGATAGCTTTCCCAGTTGGCGCAGCCGGGACACTGCCAGTAGAACGAGCGCGCCTTGAAGCCGCAATGGGAACAGACGTAGCGGCCGAGACGGCGGGTGTGGTTCTGCAGCAGGTTCTTGACGACCTCGAGGTCGCCGCGGTCCTCCTGCGTGGGCAACGCGAGCGCGCCGCGCGTGTCGAGGTACTGCGCGAGCGCGAGCAGGCTCGGACCGCGATGCAGCTCCTGTCGCGCGACCTCGTTGGCGGCCTCGACGCCCTGCGCCGTGCGGACCGCCCTCACCACGGTCTCGAGGAGGTCGATCGACGGATTGGCCTCGAGCCACGAGCGCAGCAGCTTCAGGCCTTCCTCGCCGCGACCGAGGCGCAGGAACGCGTCCATCAGCCGGTCGCCGATCAGCGACACGTACGGCGCGTTCTGCTGCTCGACGCGCTTCCAAGACACGATGGCGTCCTCGTCGCGCTGTTCCTGGGCGGCGAT
Organism: uncultured Burkholderiales bacterium; assembly: GCA_937872165.1. Classification (GTDB taxonomy): domain Bacteria; phylum Pseudomonadota; class Gammaproteobacteria; order Burkholderiales; family Burkholderiaceae_D; genus CAHJXF01. The sequence continues at coordinate 8,545 of CALMOR010000133.1, forward strand.
GTCGCCGAGTTGCATCAGCGCGCGGACGTTCTGGCGATTGATGGCCAGCGCATCGCCGAGCGCGGCCTTCGCGTCGTCGAGCCGCGACTCGTTCTGCGCGAGCTGCGCGATCTCGCAATGGAACTGCGCGATGCGGATCTGGTTCGAGCCCGCCCCGGCCCGCTGCAACGCCTCGGCGATCTCGATCGCCTGCTTCCACTCCTTCTCGATCTCGAAGATCTCGAGGAGGCGTCGCTGCGCGTCGGTGCCGTAGTGCGTGCCGTCGAGCTGCCGGAAGGTCTCCTCGGCACGGTCGAGCAGGCCGGCCTTGAGGTAGTCGATGCCGAGCTCGAACAGCGCGTGGTGGCGATGGTCGTCCGGCAGGTCCGGACGGTTCAACAGGTTCTGGTGCATGCGGATCGCCCGCTCGATCTCGCCGCGACGGCGGAACAGGCTGCCGAGCGCGAAGTGCAGCTCGATCGTCTCGGGGTCGAGCGTGACGACTTCGATGAACGCGTCGATCGCGCGGTCGGGCTGCTCCGACAGCAGGAAGTTGAGGCCCTTGAAGTACGACCTCGGCAGGCTGCGCGACTCGCTCAGCAACGCCCGCAGGTCGACCCGCGCGGCGATCCAGCCGAGCGCGAACGCGCCGGCGATCGCGAGCAGCCACCATTGCTGGAATTCCATGCGTCCGCGGTCCGGGCTGCGGTCAGGTCGTCGTGCGTGCGCCGCGGGCGACGCTCTGGATCGCGTCGGTGGCGCCGACGTCGAAGCCCGACGTGCCGCCGCGGGGCGCGAGCGGGGTCGTGTCGACGGGCTTGTTGGCGACGCGCCGCAGGCGACGGATCTCGACGCGCTGGCGGATCCATACCGGCATCAACGCGATGAACCCGAACGCGAAGCCGGCGATGAAGAACGCGAGCAGCAATGCGATCAGCGGGGCCCGGGTGCTCAGGCCGGCGAAGAAATGGAGATCGGTGATCGCGGTGTTGTTGACCGCGAACGCGAACAGGACGAGGAAGACGACGAGCCAGAGGGCTCCGATCACGATGCGCATGGATGCTCCTTCTCGACCTCGTCGCTACGCCGGCTCGGTCGCGCTCACGCGTCGTCGACGGCGGCGGCATCGAGGCCGCCCTTGCCGGCGCTCGCGCCGATGTCGACACGCTCGCGCAACTCCTTGCCGGCCTTGAAGTGCGGTACGCGCTTGGCCGGCACGAGCACGCGCTCGCCGGACTTGGGATTGCGCCCGACGCGCGGCGGCCGCGTGCTGAGCGCGAAGCTGCCGAAGCCGCGGATCTCGATGCGCTGCCCCACCGACAACGACTCGGCCATCGCCTCGAGGATGGTGTTGACCGCGAAGTCGGCATCCTTCGCGATCAGTTGCGGATAGCGTTCGGCAAGACGGGCGATCAGCTCGGACTTGGTCATGCGTGCGGTGATGGAATCGGCGACGTCGGATCACGCATCGGACACCGGGACGACGAACCGGGCACCGACAAAAAACATGCGGACGGGCGCCGGGCGCACGTCCGCATGGTCACTGCTTCGTTCGAAACGGGCGGGCGATCAGTTCTGCTGGTTGCCGCTGTCCATCTTGGCCTTCAGCAGCGCACCGAGGTTGGTGGTGCCGGTCGCGGCACCGCTCTCGGCGGCCATGCGGGCCATCTGTTCCTGCGTGTCGGCGCTGTCCTTCGCCTTGATCGACAGGTTGATGCTGCGGTTCTTGCGATCGACGTTGATGACCATCGCGTTGACCGCCTCGCCTTCCTTCAGCACGTTGCGGGCATCCTCGACGCGATCGCGCGAGATCTCCGACGCGCGCAGATAGCCTTCGATGTCGCCGGCGATCGTGATGACCGCGCCCTTGGCATCGACCGACTTGACCGTGCCGTCGACGATCGCGCCCTTCTCGTAGGTCGACGCGAAGTTGGAGAACGGGTCTCCTTCCATCTGCTTGACGCCGAGCGAGATGCGCTCGCGCTCGAGATCGATCGCGAGGACGATGGCTTCGAGGTCGTCGCCCTTCTTGAACTTCCGCACGGCTTCCTCGCCGGGCTCGTTCCACGACAGGTCCGACAGGTGGACCAGGCCGTCGATGCCGCCGGGCAGGCCGATGAACACGCCGAAGTCGGTGATCGACTTGATGGCGCCCGAGACCTTGTCGCCCTTCTTGTGATTGAGCGAGAACTCTTCCCACGGGTTCGGCTTGCACTGCTTCATGCCGAGGCTGATGCGGCGACGGTCCTCGTCGATCTCGAGGACCATGACCTCGACCTCGTCGCCGAGCGCGACGACCTTGGCCGGCGAGATGTTGCGGTTGGTCCAGTCCATCTCGGAGACGTGGACGAGGCCTTCGATGCCCTGCTCGACCTCGACGAACGCGCCGTAGTCGGTGATGTTGGTGACCTTGCCGAACAGCCGCGTGCCCGACGGATAGCGGCGCGACAGGCCGACCCACGGGTCTTCGCCGAGCTGCTTCACGCCCAGCGAGACGCGGTTCTTCTCCTGGTCGAACTTGAGCACCTTGGCGGTGATCTCCTGGCCGACCGAGATCAGTTCCGACGGGTGACGCACGCGACGCCACGCGAGGTCGGTGATGTGCAGCAGGCCGTCGATGCCGCCGAGGTCGACGAACGCGCCGTAGTCGGTGATGTTCTTGACGACGCCGGTGACGATGGTGCCTTCCTTCAGCGTCTCGAGCAGCTTGGCGCGCTCTTCGCCCATCGACGCCTCGACGACGGCGCGGCGCGAGACGACGACGTTGTTGCGCTTGCGATCGAGCTTGATGACCTTGAAGTCGAAGGTCTTGCCTTCGAACGGCGTGGTGTCCTTGACCGGGCGGGTGTCGACCAGCGAGCCCGGCAGGAAGGCGCGGATGCCGTTGGTCATGACGGTGAGGCCGCCCTTGACCTTGCCGGTGATGGTGCCGGTGATCTGCTCGCCGGAGTCGAGCGCCTTCTCGAGCGCCATCCACGAAGCGAGGCGCTTGGCCTTGTCGCGGCTCAACAGCGTGTCGCCGAAGCCGTTCTCGAGCGATTCGATCGCCACCGAGACGAAGTCGCCCGGCTTGGCTTCGATCTCGCCCAGGTCGTTCTTGAATTCCTCGACCGGGATGAAGCTTTCCGACTTGAGTCCCGCATTGACGACCACGAAGTTGTAGTCGACGCGAACGACCTCGGCCGTGATCACCTCGCCCGCGCGCATGTCCTGGTGCGTCAGGCTGTCTTCGAACATTGCAGCAAACGAATCGGGATTCATTCCCGCGAATTGCTTGGCCTCGGGCGAGGCTAGGTTGGTAATTGCCATGTAAGTTTGAAAACCGCGACGTACGCGGACCTTGTCGGGGGTTAGTGGGAGACTTCCGCCGTCCGTGCATCCAGGAATTCGGAAGGACGGCGAGGTTAGCAGGAAAGGCTTTGCCGATCAACTGTTTAAGCGGCCGACGAAGGCGCCGTAGCGCGCTCCGACCGCCGCGGGGAAAACAGCGGTGGACACCGCTCCTCTTCCGTCGCTACGGCGCGGCCGGAGCGCGGTTCGCACGATCGACGACGACGCCGGACGCGTCAGCGAGCTCCGCCCGCGACGCCCTTCGCCCGCGCCAGCTCCAGCACCGCGGCGATGACTTCGTCGAGTCCGAGGTGCGAACTGTCGATCGTGATCGCGTCGGGCGCGGCCACGAGCGGGGCGACCTCGCGGTTCGCGTCGCGCGCATCGCGCTCGTGCAAGGCCGTCTTCAGCATGTCGAGGTCCGCGGTCGCGCCCCGCTCGATCAACTGCCGATGTCGTCGCCCGGCACGTGCCTCGACGTCGGCGACGAGGAACACCTTGAGCTCGGCCCGGGGAAAGACGACGGTGCCCATGTCGCGTCCGTCGGCGACCAGGCCGGGCGGCCGGCGGAACGCGCGCTGACGGTCGAGCAACGCGGCGCGCAACGCCGGGAACGGCGCGATCGCCGACGCGAGGTTGCCGATGCGCTCGGCACGGATCTCGTCGGTCACGTCGCGGTCGTCCATGAAGATGCGGCTCGACGTGAAGGTCGGCTCGAGCGCCAGAGCGCAGGCCGCCAGTTCGGCCTCGTCGTCGAGGTCGATGCCGAGACGCTCGGCATCGAGCGCGGTCAGTCGATACAGCGCTCCGCTGTCGAGCACGTGGAAGCCGAGGGCCGCCGCGACGCCATCGGCCACGCTTCCCTTGCCCGAGGCCGTGGGGCCGTCGATCGTGATGACCGGCGCGGATCGCGGAGGGAGCTCAGGCATGGGCGACATGGGCGAGTGCCGTCGAGGTCCGGTCGACCAGGGCCTCGAAGCGCTCGAAGTAGTCGGGGAAGGTCTTCGCGACGCAGTCCGGATCCTCGATGCGGATCGGGATGCCGAGGAAGCACGCGAGCGAGAAGCACATCGCGATGCGATGGTCGTCGTAGGTCGCGATCGAGACCACGGCGCCGCGCGCCGCGCGGTCCATCAGCAGCGCGATCGCCGCATGCGGCAGCGGCGCCACGCGCAGCCAGTCGTCGCCGGCCTCGATCGCGCCGCCGAATTTCGCGAGCTCGGTCGACATCGCCGCGAGCCGGTCGGTCTCCTTGACGCGCCAGCTGCCGACGTTGCGCAACGTGCAGGGTCCGTCGGCGAAGAGCGCCAGCACCGCGATCGTCATCGCCGCATCGGGGATGTCGTTGAAGTCCGCGTCGACGGCACGCGGCCGGAAGCCCGAACGGATGCCCGGCGACGCGATGTCGATCGCGCGATCGGATCGCGTCACCCGTGCGCCCATCGCGATCAGCACGTCGACGAAGCGCGCGTCGCCCTGCAGGCTGGCACGCGCGATCCCTTCGACCCGGACCGGCCCGCCACCGAGCAGGCCGGCCGCGAGCAGGTACGAGGCCGACGACGCGTCGCCTTCGACGCAGAAGGTCTCGACGGCCGAATACCGCGCACCGCGCGCGACGTGGAAGCGCTGCGACGTCGCCTCGTCGACGTCGACACCGAAGAGCCGCATCAGCGCGATGGTGAGGTCGACGTAAGGACGCGAGATCAGGTCCCCTTCCACCTCGATCGCGAGCCCCGCGTCGCGTGCCAGCAGAGGCGCGGCCTGCAGCAGGCCGGTGAGGAACTGGCTCGACGCGCTGCCGTCGATCCGCAGCACGCGGTGCGGGGTCGGCGGCAGCGCCGCCGGCTCGATCGTCAGCGGCGGGCATCCGGGCGTCGCCTCGAACGCGATGCGCGCACCGACGGCGGTCAGCGCGTCGACGAGATCGCCGATCGGCCGCTCGTGCATGCGGGCCACGCCGGAGAGTCGGTAGCGACCGCCGGCGAACGCGAGCGCCGCGACGAGGGTGCGGATCGACAGGCCCGAGTTGCCGACGAAGAGGTCGGCCTCGCGCGCGGGGAACGCGGCTGCGCCGTGCACGACGACGACCCCGTCGCCCGCCTCGGCGATCGGCACGCCGAGCTTCCGCAGCGCGTCGAGCATCACGGTCGTGTCGTCCGAACGCAGCAGTCCTTCGATGCGGGTCGCCCCGTCGGCGAGCGCGGCGAGCAGCAGCACGCGGATCGAGATGCTCTTCGAACCCGGCACCGCGACCGAGCCGCGGGCGGCCATCGCCGGGGCCAGATCGAGGGAGGGACGCCGCATCGTCGTCAGGCCACGACCACGTGCCGCGTCCGGTTGCGCCACAGCAGCACGACGATCGCGATGTTGACCGCGAACAGCGCCACGCTCGTCCAGGTGAAACGTCCTAGCATCTCGCGGATCTCGAGCGGCAGGTACAGCGCCGCGCTCGCGATGCCGAGCATCCAGCCCCAGCGCTTCTCGAACCAGAGTCCGTAGGCTTCGACGAAGCGCAGCAGCGCATACAGCAGCGCGCCGGCCGCGAGCAGCACGAGGCGCATGTCCTGGAGATGCTCCAGCGCGCGCTGGAAGATGTGCGACGTGTGCCCGGCCGGGTTCAGATGGAAGTGCCCGACGATCTCCTCGATCGAGCGCTCCTCGTCGGGCCGGAGGAAGTAGACGGCGAGCCCCGCGGCCAGGAGCACCAGTACGCCCTTGACCGCCTCCCATGCCGCGATGACGCGGATGCTGGCCTCGCCCGCGAAACCGGGCGCGATGGCGACCGTCAGCGGGTACGGGTCGCGAGCCGTGCCGACGGCGGGTTTCGATGAAGGAATGATCATGAGGGAGGTCGCGTCCCGGACCGTCCGAAGCGGTGCCGCGGCGCTCGGCCGACGCTCGGCAATCACTGCGCCATCGGTGCGCCGTCGAACCGGGACGCGCTATGGTACCGGAGCATAATCGCGTCCCTCGATCGGACCGTCGCCGCGATCCGGCCGCCGTCGCTTTCCTCCGCCGACCCTCGCGATGACCTCGCCGCTCTCCCGCAAGCTCGCCCTCGACAACGAACGCGTCGCCCTCGTCCTGCAGGGCGGCGGTGCGCTCGGCGCATACCAGGCCGGCGTGTTCGAGGAGCTGCTCGCGATCGACGTCGAGCCTACCTGGGTCTCCGGCGTCTCGATCGGCGCGATCAACGCGGCGCTGATCGCCGGCAATGCGCCGGAGCACCGGCTCGACCGGCTGCGCGCGTTCTGGGACCTCGTGTCGTCCGGTCCTGCCCGCATCGCCCCTCGTCTCGACATCCCGCGCGGCGTCTTCAACCAGTGGAGCGCGACCTGGGCCGCGACCTTCGGCGTGCCCGGCTTCTATCGGCCGCGCGTGCCGCCCGCGATGCTGCAGCCCGACGGCACGCCGGGCGCGGTCAGCGTCTACGACACCGGCGCGTTGAAATCCACGCTCGAGCGGCTCGTCGACTTCGACCGCATCAACGCGCGGACCATGCGGCTGTCGGTCGGCGCGGTCAACGTCGCGACCGGCAACTCGAAGTGGTTCGACAACCTCGACGGCCGCACCGTCATCGGACCCGAACACATCATGGCGTCGGGCGCGCTGCCGCCGGCCTTCGGTCCGGTCGTCGTCGACGGCGAGTCGTACTGGGACGGCGGCATCCTGTCGAACACGCCGCTGCAGTACGTGCTCGACGAGCGGGCCGACGAGAAGCTGCTGGTCGTGCAGGTCGACCTCTTCCCGGCGCGCGGCCCGGTGCCGGTCGATCTCGCGGGCGTCCTGCAGCGGCACAAGGACATCATGTATTCGAGCCGGTCGCGCTTCACGACCGAGAAGATCGCCGAGATGCAGCGGCTGCGCGGCGCGATGCGACGCCTCATCCGCCGCCTGCCGGACGGCCTGCGCGACGACCCGGACCTGAAGGCGCTCGACGCGACGCTGCACACGCAGCGGGTCGACATCGTTCATCTCATCTATCGATCGGCCGCGTTCGAGAGCGAGTCGAAGGACTACGAGTTCTCGCGTCCTTCGCGCGTCGAGCACTGGAACGCCGGCGTAGCGGACATGCGACGCACGCACCAGCACCTCGACCGGCTCCACGTGTCGACGGTCGACCCGGACGTCACGGTGTACGACCTCGCGCAGGGCTACGAGGCAGCGCCGTCGTCGAAGGACGAACCCGATCACGAAGAGAAGGCCGCGCTGGTGCGCGCGTCGAAGACCTTGAACCGTCCGGTGAGGAAGCCGGCCCACAGGAAAGGATGACCATGCGTCTACAGGACAGGACCGCCTTCGTGACCGGAGCGGCCAGCGGCATCGGCAAGGCCATCGCGGACGCCTATGCGCGCGAAGGCGCGTCGGTCGCGATCGCCGACATGAACATCGAAGCCGCGACGGCCGCCGCCGCCGACATCGTCGCGAAGGGCGGCCGTGCCTTCGGCGTGGCCTGCGACGTGACCGACGAGGGACAGGTCGACGCGGCCGTCCAGCAGACGGTGAAGCGCTACGGAGGCGTCGACATCCTGGTGTCGAACGCGGGGATCCAGATCGTCCATCCGGTCGAGGAGTTCACGTACGCCGAGTGGAAGAGGATGCTGGCCATCCATCTCGACGGCGCCTTCCTGACGACCCGCGCGTGCATCCGCTACATGTACGCGTCGGGCAAGGGCGGCAGCATCGTCTACATGGGCTCCGTGCATTCGAAGGAGGCTTCGGTGCTGAAGGCGCCGTACGTGACCGCGAAGCACGGGCTGATCGGCCTCGCGAAGACGGTGGCGAAGGAAGGCGGCCCGCACAACGTGCGGGCGAACGTGATCTGCCCCGGCTTCGTCCGCACGCCGCTGGTCGAGAAGCAGATCCCCGAGCAGGCCGCGAAGCTCGGCATCAGCGAGGACGACGTCGTCAAGAAGGTGATGCTGAAGGAGACCGTCGACGGCGAGTTCACGACGGTGGCCGACGTCGCCGAGGTGGCGTTGCTGTTCGCGGCCTTCCCGAGCAACGCGCTGACGGGGCAGTCGCTGATCGTCAGCCATGGATGGAACATGCAATGAGGCGCGACCTGCCGCCGCTGCCCGAAGCGCGGCCCGGCCGTTATCGGCATCACAAGGGAGGCGAATACGAAGTCGTCGGCGTCGCCCGTCACAGCGAGACTCTCGAGGCGCTGGTGCTGTATCGGCCGCTCGCCGGCGATGCGACGCTGTGGGTGCGCCCGTACGCGATGTTCTTCGAGACGGTGGAGGTCGACGGAGCGCCGCGACCCCGATTCGCTCCGATGACCGGTCCCTGACGGTCGGCCGGTCGGCCACGCGCATCGCCGCTTCGCGGGAACGACGCAGAACGAACGACACGACCCTCTCCATCGTCGGACTGCGGAGGCCGGGGCCCGCTCCCCGCCCCGTCGGCGAGCCGGTGACTCGCGTATCGACCTTCGCCGGTCCGACGGGGACGGGAGCGGCAACGCTTCGTCGACAGGTCGTCGTTCCAGCGAAGGGGAACACCTGGCGTCTCGACTCCGTCTTCGCGCCTCGCGCCTCGCGGTTCGCCTCGCACTCGACGCCGGTCGCCGCAACGGGCTCAATCGCCCTCGCGCCACGCTTCCCGCGCGACGCTCGCCGTCGCGAACATCCGTTCGATGGACGAACCGTCGCCGTCGGCGATCCATCCCCTGAGTGCGTCGAGCCGCGCGCGATAGTCGTCGAGCTCGAGCAGCAGCGCGGCGCGGTTCGCGAGCGCGACGTCGCGCCACAGTTCGGGGCTGCTCGCCGCGATCCGCGTGAAGTCGCGAAAGCCCGCGCCCGCGAGCGTGAACCTGAGCTCGGCGTCCGCGGCATCCACCACCTGCGCGACCAGTGCATACGCGAGCAGGTGCGGAAGATGGCTGACCGCGGCCAGCACGTCGTCGTGGACCTTTGCGTCGAGCCGGTCGACGCGTGCGCCGCAGGCGCGCCACGCGGCGGCGATGCGATCCACCGATGCCGCGTCGTTCTCCTCGAGCGGCGTCAACAGGACGCGCCTGCCGTGGAAGAGATCGAACTGCGCGGCGTCGGGGCCGTGTCGTTCGCGTCCGGCGATCGGGTGGCCGGGCACGTAGCGATCGACCCGCGCCCCGAGTGCCGCGCGCGCCGCGACGACGACGTCGCCCTTGGTGCTGCCGACGTCCGTGACGACGGCGTCGCTTCGCAGGGCCGGACCGATGGTCGCGAGGACGGCGCCGATCTGGCCGACCGGCACCGCGACCAGCACGAGGTCCGCGTCGCTCACCGCGTCGGCGACGGTGGGCGCGACACGGTCGCCGATGCCGAGCGCGATCGCGCGGTCGGCGACCGCCGCTTCCCGATCGAAGACGACGACCTCTTCGACCTCGTCGGCGACGCGTAGCGCCATCGCGAACGAGCCGCCGATGAGCCCGCAGCCGATGATCGCGACCCGCGGGAACATCGGCGACGGGTCCGGCACGGGCTCAGGCGGCGCGCGCGCCGCTCGTCCGCATCGCGTCGGGCAACGCCGCGAGGAAAGCCGCGTTCTCGGCCTCGGTGCCGATCGACACGCGCAGCCATCGCGGCAGCCCGTAGTTGGCGACCGGCCGCACGATCACGCCGCGTCGGAGCAGCGCGAGGTTGACCCGCGCACCCGCCTCGGCGTCGTCTCCCGCCTTGAACAGCACGAAGTTTCCGGCCGACGGGACGTACTCGATCCCCGCGGCCTCGAACGCCTTCGTGAGCTGGTCGTAGCCGGCGCGATTGACGCGTGCGCTCTCGGCGAGGAAGGCCGTGTCGTCGAGCGCGGCGACGGCGGCCGCCTGCGCGAGCGCGTTGACGTTGAACGCGGCCCGCACGCGGTTCATCAGGCCGGTCAGTGCCGGCTGCCCGATGCCGTAACCGACGCGCAGCCCGGCGAGCCCGTAGGCCTTGCTGAAGGTGCGCGAGACCAGCAGGTTGGGGAAGCGTCGGACCCATGCGATCGCGTCGTAGCGCTGCGCGTCGTCGAGGTACTCGGTATAGGCCTCGTCGAGGACGACCACGGTCTCGCCCGGCACGCGCTCGAGGAAGGCCTCGATCTCGGATGCGGTGAGGAAGGTGCCGGTCGGATTGCTGGGGTTGGCGATATAGACCAGCGCGGCCTTGCCGTGGCCGTCGTCGATGGCGGCCCGCATCGCGTCGAGGTCGTGACCGAGCCCGGCCGTCGCCGGTACGACCGTGAGCCGCGCACCGATCTTCTGCGCCGCGAGTCCGTAGACCACGAAGCCGTATTGCGAATGGATCACCCGGCCCCCGCCGCCGGCGAAGGTCAGCGCGGCGGTGATCAGGATGTCGCTGGACCCGGCGCCGAGCACGACCCAGTCCTCGTCGACGCCGAGCTTCGACGAGAGCGCCTTCCTGAGGTCGAAGCCCGCGTCGTCCGGATAGCGGCCGAGGTCGGCCATCGCGGCCGCCATCGCCCGCTTCGCGCTGTCGGGCACGCCGAGCGGGTTCTCGTTGGATGCGAGCTTGACGATGCGCGCGGGGTCGAGGCCGAACTCGCGCGCCACTTCGTCGATCGGCTTGCCGCCGATGTAGGGCGCGATCGAGCGGATGTAGTCGGGGATGCAGAACGGCGTGGCGGTCATGCGCGTCTCTCGTGCTGAGGTTCGATCACGCGAGCGGATACGAGCCGAGGACCTTGAAGAAGCCCGCGCGGCTCTTCAGCTCGGCGAGCGCGGCGGCGACCTTCTCCTCGGACTCGTGCCCCTCGACGTCGATGTAGAAGTGATAGACCCAGACGCCGGTGCGCGCCGGTCGCGACTCGAAGCGCGTCATCGACACGCCGTGCCGCGCGAGCGGCTCGATCGCCTCGTGGACCGCGCCCGCCTGGTTCGCGACCGAGAACACGATCGAGGTCTGGTCGCGACCCGACGGCCTCGTGCCGATGGGACCGATGACCGCGAAGCGGGTCGTGTTGCGGGCGAGGTCCTGGATGTGCGTCGCGACCGCCGCGAGACCGTAGCGCTCGATCGCGAGGTCGCCGGCGATGGCGGCCGTGGCCGGATCGGCCGCGGCCGTCCGCGCGGCGACGCCGTTGCTCGCGACCGGCACGCGCTCGATGGCCGGATGATGACGGTCGAGCCAGTTCGTGCACTGCGCGAGCGCCTGCGGATGGGCGCAGATGCGCGCGACGGCGACGCCGTCGGGATCGACCAGCGCGCCGCTCCGGGTCAGCAGGTGATGATGGATCGCGAGCGCGACCTCGCCGCAGATCCGCAGCGGCGAGTTGAGCAGCAGGTCGAGGCTGCGGTTCACGGTGCCCTCGGTCGAGTTCTCGACCGGGATCACGCCGAAGTCCGCGGCCCTGGACTCGACCTCGCGGAAGATCTCGTCGATCGTCGCGCACGCGCGGCGCTCGACCGAGCGGCCGAACTGCAGCAGCACCGCCTGCTCGCTGTAGGTGCCTTCGGGGCCGAGGTAGGCGACGACCGCGGCGCGTTCGAGCGATCGGCACGCCGACATCACCTCGCGGAAGATCGTGCCGACGGCTTCGTCGGGCAGCGGCCCGTCGTTGAGGCCGACGAGTCGACGCACGACCTGCGCCTCGCGCTCGGGACGGAAGACCTGCGCGTCGGCAGCGGCCGCGCGCTTGACCTCGCCGACCTCCTGCGCGACGCGGGCGCGGCGGTTGAGCAGCACGAGGACCTGCGCGTCGATCGCGTCGATCTCGTCGCGCAGCGCGGCGAGCGGATGGTCCGGGGTCGAGGCGTCGCTCATGCGTATGACCGGCGGGCGCTCAGCCGTGCGTGCGCTCGAACTCGCGCATGAAGTCGACGAGCGCCACGACGCCTTCGCGCGGCATCGCGTTGTAGATCGATGCGCGGATGCCGCCGACGGCCCGATGGCCCTTCAATCCCTTGAGGCCGGCCTCGGCAGCGGCCTGCACGAACGGCATCGTCAGCGCGTCGTCGTCCTGCAGGCGGAAGGTGACGTTCATCCGCGAACGGTCCTCCGGCACGATGCGGGTCGTGTAGAAGGCGGACGCGTCGAGCGCTGCGTACAGCAACTGCGCCTTCTCGACGTTCAGGCTCTCCATCGCGGCCATCGGCGAGAGTTCGGGACGACCGATCGCGGCCGGCCGTGCGAGCAGCCACTTGAACACGAGGCCCGCGAGATAGATCGCGTAGGTGGGCGGCGTGTTGAACATCGACCCGTTGTCGGCGAGCACCTTGTAGTCGAAGGCCGACGGGCAGAGCGGATGGGCATGGCCGATCAGGTCGTCGCGCACGATCACGAAGGTGAGTCCGGCCATGCTGACGTTCTTCTGGGCGCCGCCGTAGAGGAGGCCGTAGCGCGACACGTCGACGGGCCGCGACAGGATGTGCGACGAGACGTCGCTGACGAGCGGCGTGTCGTCGTTGCCGTAGGCCGCGACGACGTCGGGCGTCCACTGGTACTCGATGCCGCCGATGGTCTCGTTGCCGCAGATGTGGACGTAGGCGGCACCCGGCGTGGGCCGCCACTCGTCCTGCTTCGGCACGCGGACGTAGGCGTCTCCACGGCTCGACGCGATCGCGTTGACGGTGCCGTAGCGACGCGCCTCGGTCATCGACTTGACCGACCAGATGCCGGTGTCGACGTAGTCGGCGACGCCCCTGCCGCGCAGCATGTTGAGCGGCACGATCGCGTTCTCGGCGAGCGCCCCGCCCTGCATGAACAGCACCCGGTAGTTCGACGGCACGGCCAGCAGCGCGCGCAGGTCCGCCTCGGCCTCGGCGACGACCGGCTCGTAGTCGGCGCTGCGATGGCTCATCTCCATCACCGACATGCCGGTGCCGCGCCAGTCGAGCAGTTCGTCGGCGGCCTGCTGCAGGACCTCGGTGGGAATGGTCGCCGGACCGGGCGAGAAGTTGTGGACGCGCGCCATGGACGGGACGACGGCCGCGGCCTACTTCTTGGCCGTCACCAGATCGATCTGCGTCTTCAGCGTCCTCTCCATCAGCGCATTCAGCTTCGGCTGGAAGCCGACCGAGACGGCCTGCAGCGATTCGCCGTTGGCCTGGGGCGTGGCGGTGATGCTCTTCATGCCGACCGGCGTCTTGTAGAACGCGACCAGCTGCTTCAGCTCGGGCACCGTGTAATGGCTCGCATAGATCGGGATCATCTTGTCGATGGTCTGGTCGACCAGCTTGGGGTCGGTGACGATGCCGATCGCCTCGCGGACCGCCGTGTCGAACGGCTGCGGCATCGCTTCGCGGACCTTCTGCTTCTGCTCGGGAGTGAGGTTGGAACCGAGTTCGATCTGGCGGGCCATCGCCGCCTGCATCTGGCCGGGCAACGACTGCGCGATCGCCTGGAAGGTCTTGGTCAGCGTGTCGCGCGTGTTCATCGCGTCGAGCAGATCCTTGACCAGCGCGCGCGCCTCGGGCGAAGGCGGCGGCGGCGCGGGCGGAGCCGGCGGGGCGCCGGGCGCGGTCGCCGCGGGCGCGGGCGTCGGGGCGGCGGGCACCTCGCTCCTCGCGCTGCTCGCCACGCGCGTCGCGCCCGAGCGCCGCGCGGCGGCGGCTTCGATCACCTGGATCATGATGGTTGCCGGAATTGTCGTCACCGCCGGGATCGCGGGGGCCTTGGTGGACCCCTTCTCGCTCGCGCGGCTTGCCGCCGTCGCGGGCGGAATCGCACTGGTCGCTTTCCTCGTATCGGCGCTGGCGGTCCACGGGATCGAGGGAACGGCACTCCCCGTCGTCGCCGCGCCTGACGCGTCC
>CALMOR010000134.1:0-4677 GCA_937872165.1 uncultured Burkholderiales bacterium
ACGTCGCTCATCTCCGAGGTGTCGCATGTCCGATCCGATCCGCGTCGAGCCGCTCTCGATGCACATCACGCCGGAGCCCGTTCCGGGTGTTCCCGCCTCCCCGGTTCCGTCCGATCCGATCCCGGGCCCGTCTCCCGTCACCGATCCGCCGCCGATCGAGGTGCCTCAGCCGACCGAAGTCCCGCCGCTGACGCCGCCACCGATCATCGATCCTCCGGCCACGAGCCCGATGGCCTGATCACCAGCAGCCGTCGTGTAGCATCGCGTGCGCCATGCGTCGCACGCCGTCGATGCAGCCTTGCCTCGACGTCCTTGTCCGACACACTCAACGCCCCTCAGCGCGCAGCGGTCCGCCATGTCGACGGCCCCTGCCTCGTGCTCGCGGGTGCAGGCAGCGGCAAGACCCGCGTCATCACCCACAAGATCGCCCATCTGGTGACGGCCCTCGGCTACGAGGCGCGCCAGATCGCGGCGCTGACCTTCACCAACAAGGCGGCGACCGAGATGCGCCAGCGTGTCGGCGCCCTTCTCGAGGCCAGAGCTTCGCGAGGCCTCACGGTGTCCACCTTCCATGCGCTGGGACTTCACATCCTGCGCCAGGAGTCCGAGTCCGTCGGACTGCGCAAGCGGTTCTCCATCCTGTCGGCCGACGATGCGCGCGGCATCCTCCAGGACCTCGCCGCGAGTACGGACCCGAGCCGTGTGAAGCGCCTGCAGGGCCGCGTGTCGCTCTGGAAGAACGCGATGGCGACGCCCGACGCGGCCGAGCGCGATGCCGAAGACGCCGACGCGGCGGTCGACGCCCGCGTCTATCGCAGCTACGAGGCGACGCTGCGTGCCTACCACGCGGTCGACTTCGACGACCTGATCGGCCGCGCGGTGTCGTTGTTCGAGGCGCATCCGGACGTCCTCTACCGGTGGCAGTCGCGCCTGCGCTATCTGCTGGTCGACGAAGTGCAGGACACGAACGCCTCGCAGTACCGCCTGCTGCGCCTGCTGGCCGGAACGCGGGCCGCGCTGACCGCCGTCGGCGACGACGATCAGGCGATCTATGCGTGGAGAGGCGCGACGCTCGACAACCTCGCCAGCCTGCAACGCGACTATCCGGACCTGGAGGTCATCAAGCTCGAACAGAACTACCGGTCGAGCGGCCGCATCCTTTCGGCGGCGAACGCGCTGATCGCTTCGAATCCCAAGCTGTTCGAGAAGAAGCTGTGGAGCGAACACGGGCCGGGGGACGCCGTCGTCGTCGTGCCGATGGACGATGACCTGCACGAAGCCGAGTCGATCGCCATCCGCATGTCGGCGCATCGGTTCGAACGACGCACGCGCTGGTCCGATTACGCGGTCCTCTATCGCGGCAATCACCAGGCCCGCGTCTTCGAGGAAGCGCTCCGCAAGGAGAAGATCCCTTACGTCCTGTCGGGAGGGCAATCGTTCTTCGAGCGCGCCGAGATCCGCGACCTGATGGCGTGGATGCGCCTCTTCGCCAACGTCGACGACGATCCCGCGTTCATTCGAGCGGTCACCGTCCCGAAGCGCGGCGTCGGCACCGCGACGCTCGAGGCTCTCGGCCACTATGCGCATCAGCGCAACGTTTCGCTGTTCGGGGCCGCATGCGAGTCGTCCTTCGCGATGAAGGTCGCCGCGCGGCAGTTCGAGCCCCTCGAGCAGTTCACCGCCTTCGTCAATCGCATCCAGGACCGGGCCGAGCGCGAACCGGCGGGGCGCGTGCTGAACGACCTGCTGTCCGCGATCGACTACCGGGCCCATCTGTTCGACGCCGCCGACGAACGCGGCGCGCAGAAGCGCTGGCAGAACGTGCTCGACTTCACAGAGTGGATCGCGAAGCGTTGCGAGGAGGACGGCAAGAGCCTGGTCGAGGTCACGCAGTCGATCGCATTGCTGAGCCTCCTCGACGACAAGGCGGACGATGTCGATGCCGTACGGCTTTCGACGCTGCATGCCGCGAAGGGCCTCGAGTTCGGACACGTGTTCCTCGTCGGCATCGAGGAAGGGCTGCTGCCGCACAAGGGCACCGAGGAAGACGATCCCGCGATGCGCTCGCAACGCATCGAGGAGGAGCGTCGGCTGATGTACGTCGGCGTCACGCGCGCGCAGCGCAGCCTGTCGATCAGCTGGTGTCGCAAGCGCCGTCGCGCACGCGACCACCAGGTCTGCGAGCCGTCGCGCTTCATCGCCGAGCTGGGGCTCGAGCAGGCACCGGAGATCGCCGACGAAGAGGTCGTCTCGCCGCAGCAGCGCATGGCGAGTCTGAAGGCGTTGCTCGCGAAGCCGCGCGCGACGAGGGCCTAGGGACGACGCGCGTCGTTGTGCGATTCTCCGCCTCTGTGCTTCTCGAAGGCCGACCGATGTCCACCGCGACTGCAGCAGCGCCGGCACGCGCGTACAAGTACTACGACTTCGTCATGGCGGCGTTCGTCTGCGTGCTCCTGTGCTCGAACTTCATCGGCGCCGCGAAGCAGGCCGTGGTCGACCTGCCCTTCTTCGGGCCCACGCCGTTCGGCGCCGGCATCCTGTTCTTCCCGATCAGCTATTTCTTCGGCGACATCCTGACCGAGGTCTACGGTTACGGGCGCGATCGACGCGTGGTGTGGGCCGGCTTCTTCGCGCTCGCGTTCGCATCCTTCATGGCCTGGGTCGTCGTGCACCTCGCCCCGGGACCGTCCGACTACATGAAGACCTACCAGCCCGCGCTCGAGACGGTGTTCGGCAACGCGTGGCGCATCGCGGCCGCGTCGATGATCGCGTTCTGGTGCGGCAGCTTCGCCAACAGCTACGTGCTCGCCCGCCTGAAGGTGCTGACCCGGGGTCGGCTGCTGTGGACGCGCACGATCGGCTCGACCGTCGTCGGCGAGGCGGTCGACTCGTCGCTCTTCTACGTGATCGCCTTCTACGGCATCTGGGAGACCGGCGACATCGTCAAGGTCGCGTTGATCCAGTACGTGTTGAAGACGAGTTGGGAAGTGCTGTCGACACCGCTGACCTACTGGATGGTCAACAGCCTGAAGAGGATCGAGAACGAGGACTACTTCGACCGCGGCACCGACTTCAATCCGTTCCGCCTGCACGGCTGATCGCGAGTCGGGTGGCGAGTCACGACATACAATCGTTCGCGAAGCCGGAACGTCCTTCGAAGCGGAAGGAAGCGAAGTCCGGCACGAGGAGACGGACGTGAGCGGATTCGAAGGACCGGGCTTCCTGTTGACCGCCGCCGCCGTCTCGATCGTCGGACTGATCGTCCTGATCGCACGCTTCAAGCTGCATCCGTTCATCGCGTTGATCGTCGCGTCGGGCTTCCTCGGTCTCGTGACGGGCCTTCCGGTCGCCCGCGTCGTGAAGGAGTTCCAGGACGGCTTCGGCGGCACGCTCGGCTTCGTCGGCGTCCTGCTCGGACTGGGCACGATGCTCGGCAAGCTGATGGCCGAGTCCGGCGGTGCCGACCGCATCGCGCGCACGCTGATCGATGCGTTCGGCGAGGCGCGCGTCCACTGGGCGATGATGGTCGCGGCCTTCGTGGTCGGCATCCCGTTGTTCTTCGAGATCGGCTTCGTGCTGCTCGCGCCGCTCGTCTTCATCGTCGCGCGCCGCACCGGCATCCCGCTCGTCAAGATCGGTATTCCGCTGCTCGCGGGTCTGTCGGTCGTGCACGGCCTCGTGCCGCCGCCCCCCGGTCCGCTGCTCGCGATCGGCGCCTTCGGAGCGGACATCGGCAAGACCATCTTCTACGGCCTCCTCGTCGGGCTGCCCACGGCGATCGTCGCCGGCCCGCTGTTCGGCGCATGGATCGCCAGGAGCGTGCCGGGCGACGCGACCCACGAACTCGCGCAGACGCTGGCGCGCGACCGTGGCGAGCGACGCGACGACATGCCGGGCTTCGGCGTGACGCTCTTCACGGTGCTGCTGCCGGTGGCGTTGATGCTGGCCAAGACGCTGGCCGACGTGACCGTCCCCGACACGAGTCCGGTTCGCCAATGGATGGACTTCATCGGCAATCCGATCGTCGCGCTGCTCGCGGCCCTTGTGGTCGGCATCTGGACCTTCGGCTTCGCCCGCGGCCTCGATGCGAGGCAGGTCGGCAGGCAACTCGATGCGAGCCTGCTGCCGGTCGCCGCGATCCTGCTCATCATCGGTGCGGGCGGCGGCTTCAAGCAGATGCTGATCGCGACCGGCGTGGGCAGGACGGTCGGCGAGATGGCCGTGCACGCGCACCTGTCGCCGATCCTGCTGGCGTGGCTGGTCGCCGCGCTGATCCGCATCGCGACGGGTTCCGCGACGGTCGCGACCAACACCGGCGCCGGCATCGTCGCGCCGATCGCGACGCTGGTGCCCGGCGTCAACCGTGAACTGCTGGTCCTCGCGACCGGAGCCGGGTCGCTGATCCTGTCCCACGTGAACGACGCGGGCTTCTGGCTCGTCAAGCAGTACTTCAACCTGTCGCTCGCCGAGACCTTCAAGACCTGGACCGCGATGGAGACCCTCGTCTCGGTCGTAGGCATCGCGTTGATCATGGCGTTGTCGACCGTCGTGTGACGTCGTGACCCGCTGCGCGATCGGCGTCGACATCGGGACCACCAGCACGAAGGCAGTCGTCTTCGCGGCAGGCGGTCGAAGGAGCGGTCCGAAACGCGGCGCGGTGCTCGGCAGCCATGCGGT
>CALMOR010000134.1:4687-5279 GCA_937872165.1 uncultured Burkholderiales bacterium
GCCCACGACCGTCCGCTGACGCCTAGCTACACGTGGGCCGACAATCGCGCGGCGCCCTGGGCCGTCCGCGTCAACGAGCAGCACGACGGCCTCGCGATCTATCGAAGGACCGGCACGCCGATCCATCCGATGTCGCCGCTGGTCAAGCTGCTGTGGCTGCGCGACGAGCGGCCGTTCGTATGGGAGCGAGCACGCCGCTTCATCGGCATCAAGGAATTCGTCCTGCGTCGCCTGTGCGGCGAATACGTCGTCGACCATTCGATCGCATCGGCCACCGGTCTCTTCGCGATCGGGACGCTCGACTGGGACGAAGGAGCGCTCGCCCTCGCCGGTCTCGATCGGTCGCGACTGTCGACGCTGGTGCCGACCACGCATCGTTCGAGCTTCGTCGACGCGGCGCAGGCCCATGCGCTCGCCCTCGTCGCCGAGACGCCGGTCATCGTGGGCGCCAACGATGGCGTGTTGTCGAACCTCGGCGTCGGTGCGATCGATCGGGGCGCCGTCGCGCTCACCATCGGCACGAGCGGCGCGATACGGACCGTCGTCGACGTTCCCCGGACGGATCCCGACGGGCGCACGTTCTGCTATGCGC
>CALMOR010000134.1:5289-13629 GCA_937872165.1 uncultured Burkholderiales bacterium
CTGACCGAGCGGCACTGGGTCGTCGGGGGACCCGTCAACAACGGCGGCATCGTGCTGCGATGGGTCCGCGACGAGTTCGCGGCAGCCGAGACGGAGACCGCGAAGCGACTCGGCATCGACCCCTACGACGTGCTGACCCACATGGCCGAACGCGTACCCGCAGGCTCGGCGGGGCTGCTGTTCCATCCCTATCTCGCCGGTGAACGGGCGCCGTTGTGGAACGCCGACCTGCGCGGCTCGTTCTTCGGGCTCGCGATGCATCATCGCAAGGAGCACATGATCCGCGCCGTGCTCGAAGGCGTGCTGATGAACCTGCACACCATCCTGCCGGCGCTCGAGGCCGTGATCGGGCGTACGCAGGTCGTCAAGGCCACCGGCGGCTTCGCGCGGTCGCCGATGTGGCGGCAGATCCTGGCCGATGTGTTCGATCGCGAGGTGGTGGTGCCCGAGAGCATCGAGAGTTCGTGCTTCGGCGCCGCGATGCTCGGCCTCTTCGCGCTCGGCGAGATGAAGTCGCTCGACGAGGTCGCGGCTCTCGTCGGGTCCACCCATCGCCATCGGCCCGATGCGAAGGCGGCGGCCGTCTACGCGCGGCTCGCACCGATCTTCGCCGCGTTGCCGCGCCAGCTCGAGGAGCAGTACCGCGCGATCACTGCCTTCCAGCGCGACTCGGTCAGCTGACCAGCGGCGCCTTCCATCGCGCGGCGTCGATCACCGACCACAGGTGGATCACCCAGCCGAGCAGCACGAACCACAGCGCGGCGGCCGCGACGAAGAACGCGAAGGCCGCGAGCAGTCGTCCCTGAACGAGCTGGCCGAGGCCGGGCACGAAGAAGCTGCAGATCGCGGCGAGGACGTTGCCGCCGCTTCCCTGTCCGCTCATCGTCGTACCTCCCGCGCGTCGTCGACGAAGGCCGATCGGCTCGACGCGATGTCGATGCGGCCGAGGTCGGGCGCGGTCGTGCAAGGGTCGTCGTCGAAGGCCACGTCGCCGTCCGGGTTCGCGATGCCGCCGGCCTTCAGCGTCTCGAAGGGATGGATCGAGCGATCCATCAGGTGCGACGGCGTGACGGACTGCATGGCCGCCGCGATGCTCTTGATGCGGCCGGGGAACTGCTGCTCCCATGCGCGCAGCATCGACTTCATCTCGCGGCGTTTCAGGTTCTCCTGCGAGCCGCACAGGTCGCACGGGATGATCGGATAGTCCTGCAGCACGGCCCAGCGCACGAGGTCGCGCTCGCGTACGTATGCGAGCGGGCGGATCACGAGGTGCTTGCCGTCGTCGGACACGAGCTTCGGCGGCATGCCCTTCATGCGACCCGCGTAGAAGAGGTTGAGGAAGAACGTCTCCAGCAGATCGTCGGCATGATGGCCGAGCGCGACCTTGTTCGCGCCCAGTTCGGTCGCGACACGGTAGAGCGCGCCGCGCCGCAGTCGCGAACACAGCGAGCACGTGGTCTTGCCTTCGGGAACGAGTCGCTTGACGATCGAGTAGGTGTCCTGCGTCTCGATGTGGAAGGGCACGCCCAGACGCGACAGATAGGCCGGCAGCACGTCGGCCGGAAAGCCCGGTTGCTTCTGGTCGAGGTTGACCGCGACCAGGTCGAAGCGGATCGGTGCGCGGGCGCGCAACTTGACGAGGATGTCGAGCAGTCCGTAGCTGTCCTTGCCGCCCGACATGCAGACCATCACGCGATCGCCGTCCTCGATCATGTTGAAGTCGCCGATGGCCTGGCCGGCGAGCCGGCACAGGCGCTTCTCGAGCTTGAGGTCGCTGACCGAACGCCGCGCACGCGCGGCCTGTGCCGCGAGGGGGTTCGGCGACTCGAGCGACGGTTCGACGACGGTGGCCATGACGGTCTCAGGACTTGAGGTGGAAGACTTCGACGCCGACCGCATCGCAGTCGGGATAGACGTCGGGTTTCTCGGTCGAGACCCGCACCGCGCGGACCAGAGGATGCGCGAGCAGGACACGGGCGAGATCGTCGCACAAGGTCTCCTGCAGATTGATGTGGCCGATCGCGATCCGTTCGCGGATCGTCGCGTGGATGAAGTCGTAGTCGAGTACCTCGTCGATCTTGTCGTGGCGCGGCGTGGTGTCTGCGAGCGGCACGAACAGGTCGATGTTGACGACGATGCGTTGCGCCCCGGCCTTCTCGTGGTCGTGGACGCCGATGTTGGCCTGCAGCTCGAAGTTCCGCAGGAAGACGCGACGGCAGTTCGCCAGCGGCGCGGTGGAAAGGACGGTCAGCATCGTGCGGCCATCGTCATGCGCGGGTGAGGTACATCACGTCGCGCCTCGTCGGCACGAGGTGCTGTCCGCCGTCGACGAGTAGCGTCGTGCCGGTGACGGCACCGGCGTCGACGACGAAGCGCACGGCGTCCGCGATGTCTTCCGGCAGGCTCGAGCGGCCGAGGGGCGTCGACGCGTGCGCCTTCGCGAAGTCGGCCTGCGTCTGGTCGGCCGATCGCAGCGTGATGCCGGGCGCGATGCCGACGACGCGCAGCTTCGGCGCGAGGGCCTGGGCGAGCAGGGTCGTCGCGCTGTGGAGGGCGGCTTTCGACAGCGTGTACGAAAGGAAGTCGGGGTTCGGATTGAAGAGCTTCTGGTCGAGCAGGTTGACGACGACGCCGCGATCCTTCGCGCGCAGACGGCCGTGCATCGCCTGCGCGAGAACGACGGGCGCGGCGACGTTCACTCGCATGTGCGCGGTCAGGCCGGCATAGCCGACATCGCCCGCATCGTCGGCCTCGAACAGCGATGCGTTGTTCACCAGGCAAAGGGGCCGGCCCAGTTGCGAAGCGACACGCTCGACGAGCCCGCGCACGGCCGCCTCGTCGTCGAGGTCGGCATCGAAGGCCACGGCACGGCGACCGAGCCGTTCGATCGCGGCGACGGTCTTCGTCGCGTCGCGGACCGAGCGCGCGTAGTGCACGGCGATGTCCCATCCGTCCTCGGCGAGCGCGACGGCGATCGCCGACCCGATCCGCTTCGCGGCGCCGGTCACGAGCGCGACGCCGCGAGCCGAGGCCATCGTTGCTGCGGGGCGCGTCGAACGGGGGATCATGACGAGGGTGGGTGAGAAGGACGCGCGAGTTTAAGCGATCGGTCCGGTCGCTTGCCTAGAATGCCGCATGGACGAACGCCACACGGCAAGCACCGCGACCGACACTCCCGAAGCGCTGGCCGTCAGCGCCAGGCTCACCGCGACGATCCTCGACGAGATCGATCGGGAAGGCGGCTGGATCCCCTTCTCGCGTTTCATGGACAGGGCGCTGTATGCGCCGGGGCTCGGCTACTACAGCGCCGGCGCCGCGAAGGTCGGCGATGGTCCGGCCGACGGCAGCGACTTCGTGACGGCCCCCGAGCTATCCCCATTGTTCGCCCGGTCGCTCGCACGTCCGGTCGCACAGGTGCTCGTAGAAAGCGGCGGAACGGTCCTCGAACTCGGCGGCGGCAGCGGCAGGCTGTCGGCCGATCTGCTGCTCGAACTCGAGGTGCTCGGCGCGCTGCCGTCCTCGTACCGGATGCTCGAAGTCTCTGCGGATTTTCGCGAGCGGCAGGCCGCCACTGTCCGGGAGCGCGCGCCTCGCCTGGCCGATCGCGTGTGCTGGATCGACCGGATACCCGACCGCATCGAAGGCATCGTGATCGGCAACGAGATCCTCGACGCGTTACCGGTCGAACTGGTAGTCCGGGACGACGAAACGTGGCGAGTACGCGGCGTCGCGCGAAGTGGGCGCAAACTCATCTATGCGGACCGTCCGATCGCGAAAGGGCTGCATCACGCCCTCGAGTCATCGACGACCGGCCTGCAGGCCCTCCCCTCGCCCTACCTGACGGAGATCCATCTCGCGCTCCGCGGCCTGGTCGCCTCGCTGACCGCCGCCCTCGCGTCCGACGCGGTGCTGCTGTTCGTGGACTATGGTTTCCCGAGAAGCGAGTACTTCCATCCGCAGCGTTCCGGCGGCACGTTGATGGCGCATCGGCGACATCGCTCGAGTGTCGACGTGCTGGCGATGCCCGGGTTGCAGGACATCACGGCGCATGTCGACTTCAGCGCGGTGGCGGACGCCGCCATCGGCGCAGGCGGGCATCTGCTCGGCTATACGACGCAGGCGTCCTTCCTGATCGACTGCGGCATCGCCGATCTCGTCGAAGGGTCCGCGGCGGACGTTCGCCGCTGGGCCGTCCAAGCACGCGCGTTGCAGACCCTGGTGTCGGAGGCGGAGATGGGTGAGTTGTTCAAGGTCATCGCCATCGGATCTCAGCCGCGGGAACTGGTCGGCTTTCGCGGTCGCGACCGGCGCACCAGCCTGTGAGACCCCGACCCATTCCATATCTATCTGAGTATATGAAGAATACATCTCATCGATTGCGGGCATTGCTGCAGTGCGTCGATACGGGGGCCTGCATGGGGCGTGAACCACGAACGTCCCGGCCACCCGGTCTCGACGCAAAAGAAACGCCATGAACAAGACTTCCCTCCTGCTGGCCAGCCTCCTCACCGCTGCCGCCTTCACCACTCAGGCGGGCGAGCTCTACACGCCCGAGCAATACCAGCAGCCCGCCAGCGACGTGACGCGCGCCCAGGTCGGGCAGTCGGTGCTGCAGGCTCGCAAGGCCGGCGAGTTGAAACACGACGACGTTGATCAGCCGGAATATGAGGGCGCCGTGTTCGGCAGGACCCGTACCGACGTCAAGGCCGAGGTGCTGGCCGCAGCAAAGACCGGCGGTCTGCAGCACAACGACGTCGATCTGCCGAGCGTCGCGCAGGGATCGGCGCTCACGCGTCAGCAGGTCCGCGACGAATATCTCGCGTCGCGTCGGTCGGCGCGCACCGCGCCGGGCCGCAGCACGATCGACTACTGAGCTCGCACCGCCGGTAAGAAAAAAAGCGCCCGAAGGCGCCTTTTCTCGTCGTCGCGACCGGTCAGAACCGGTGGCGAATGCCGAACTGATAGGAATACGGGTCGAATCCCGGGGTGACGTTGGACGTCGCCGTGCCCGTGGTAAAGAGACCGTTGTTGCTCGCGTCCTGCAGAACCGACACCGCGTTCTGCTTGTTCTTGTCCCTCGCCCAGGACACGTAGAGATCCGTGCGCTTGGAGAACGCGTAGCTGACGCCCGCGCCGTAGAACACCGTGTCGTTGTTCTGCGTGATGCTGTTGTTGCCCGAGTAGAACCGGTTGTCGATGCGGGCCCCCTGTCCGAAGATGGTGAAGGCCTGGATCGGCACCGTGATACCGGCACCGTAACTGACGACCTTGACGTTCGTGTCGTTCTCGGTGCGGAAGTAGAGGCCGTGCAACTTTGCGAACTTGAAGTCGTAGACGGCGCCGCCGAACTGCGTGCGCGTCTTGTTGTTGTCGGTCGCGTTCCTCGTGACGAAGTAGCTGTAGCCCGCGAGGATCGGTCCGGCCGCGTACGTGAGGACGCCGATGTACGAGTTGCCGCCTTCCTTCGTCGAGCCCGTCGCCGGATTGCTGGTGGTCGATTCACCGAATCGATAGGCGCCCGACAACTGCACGCCGTAGAACTTCGGGCTGTCGTAGTAGATAGCGTTGTCGTAGCGGCTCGTGTTGCCGACCGCATAGTTCTGCGCACCCGCGACGAAACCGGCGCCGCCCGGATCCACGGCGCTCCACAGCACGTAGAACGGCGTGTAGGCGCGCCCGATGCGCACCTCGCCGAACTGGGTGCTGCTCAGCCCGACCGTCGCCGTCCGACTGAAGAGTCGGCTGCCCGTCGACGACACGGGCGAATTGGGCGTGGTGGGCGTGACATTGCCCTGCGTGACGCTGTTGTCGCTCAGGTCGACGCCTTGCTCGAAATTGAAGTTCGCCTTGAGACCGTTCCCGAGGTCTTCGGTCCCGCGCAAACCCCACCGGGTTCCGGATTCGCCACCGCTGCCGATCGACTTCAGCGTACCGATGTTCGTGTGATCGAAGCGCACGTCACCGTCGGCGATTCCATACAGCGTGATGCTCGTCTGGGCATGGGCGGCACTCGCGAACAGTGCGCCGATGGAGATGGCTAGCAATTTTCTTTTCACTGAGATCCTCTGAGTGATTGGATGGATTCGTCCGCACGATCCGAAACGGCTGACGATGCCAAAACCGGATGACACGGCCGGGACTATGCGAAACGAAGGACGGCGAACCCGAGCCTTCCTCATCCGGGCGTTACAAAAGTACCGAGAACAGAGGCGACCGCGGCGCTGCGAGCAGCGCCGAGGCGCCTTGCGATCAGCGGCGGGTCGTACCCGGCTTCACGCGCGATCTCGCCCGCCGGAATTGTACCGAGGACTTTCAGGAGACGGCTGACGACTTCGTCGAAACGACCCCGATCCGTTGCATTTTGGATGGTCTGTGCAACCGCTTCGGCGACCAGCATGAATCGCGAGGGGCGTCGGAAGGCGTCGCATCGCTCCAAGCTGGTGACGAGACGGTCGCTCGCGTCCACCGCCGTGAGCTCCTCGATCGCTGCGACGAGCGGGTCCCGTTCGCGTGAGACCGCCGATGCGACTTCCCGGACGCCGCGCGGAACGGCGAGTCTTCGGGAGACCGCTTCGACCGCGCGTTCCGCCAGCGCGCCGCAACCGAGCGGCTGCAGGAAGATCGCGAAACGGACCTCGAGCGCGCTGTCCGCTTCGGCGGCCCGGTCGAGCGCGAGCAGCATGGGCTCGCCGGCCGTATCGAACGCCGCCTCCAGCTCGGGGACGAGACGTGCGAGCGCATCGGCTTCGCGAAGGGTGACGATCATGCGCGACGGGCGATGCTCCATCAGGCCGCGTGAGATCTCCTGCCACACCCGCTCGGGAACCAGGGCATCGATCTCGCCTCGTCGGGCCATCGCGCGCATCAGGGTGCGCGTCTCGTCGGCGATGCGGAAGTCCGGGAAACGGGCGGCGAAGCGGGCGATGCGCAACACGCGCACCGGATCTTCGACGAAAGCGGGCCCTACGTGCCGGAAGACGCGGGCGGCGAGATCGCGTCGGCCGCCGAACGGATCGATCAGTCGGCCCGTGACCTCGTCCTCGGCGATCGCGTTGATGGTGAGGTCCCGTCGTTCCAGATCGGCCTCGAGCGTCACCGACGGGTCGGCATGGAACACGAAGCCGGTATAGCCGGGCGCGACCTTGCGTTCGGTCCGCGCGAGCGCGTATTCCTCGTGCGTCGTCGGATGCAGGAAGACCGGGAAGTCGCGGCCGACCGGCTTGTAGCCGGCGGCCAGCATCTCGTCGACCGTCGCGCCGACGACCACGTGGTCCCGGTCGGCGACCTCGAGGCCCAGGAGCCGGTCGCGAACCGCCCCGCCGACGACGTAGCTTTTCATCGCCCCGTCAGGGCTGCCGGCGATAGGGCTCGTCGTCGACGAGGAATTCCCGCTCCTCGCGGGCGGACGCCGACCATGCCCGCATCCCGTCCAGCGCGAGGATCCGGTCGCGGTACGCGGCGATCGACGGCGGAAGATCGGCGTCGTAGGTCGCGAAGCGCGACACCACCGGTGCGAAGAACGCGTCCGCGATCGAGAAGCGTCCGAACAGCATCGGGCCGCCCGATCGCTCGAGACACGCGCCCCACATCTGCACGAGACGGTCGACATCGCGCTGCACGCCGACGCTCCATCCCATTCCGGGCAGACGGGCCGCGACGTTCATCGGCCAGGCCTGCCGCAGCGTGCCGAAGCCGGAATGCATCTCCGCGCAGAGGGAGCGGGCGTGCGCGCGTGCCGCCCGGGATTCGGGCCACAGGCAGCGGTCGGGGAAGCGCTCCGCGAGGTACTCGGCGATCGCCAGCGAGTCCCACACCTTCAGTTCGCCTTCGTCGGCTTCGGGGTCGACGAGCACCGGGACGCGACCGGCAGGGCTGTGACGACCGATCTGCTCGTCGAAGGCGGCCGTGAACAGCGACAGTCGGATCTCCTCGAACGGGATGCCCGCTTCGGTCAGGAGCAACCAGGGCCGCAACGACCAGGACGAGTAGTTCTTGTTGCCGATGACGAGCGTGAGCATCGCAGAGGCGTCAGGGATGCGCGTCGTGTCTCAGATGGTCGAGATGCGAGCGACGACTCTTTCGCGCCAGATAGAGCGCCGCTTCCTGCTCGAGCGGGGTCGGCACGAGGTCGAGTTCGGCGAGACCGGGACAGCGACCGGTCGCGACGTTGTCGACCCGCATCGAATCGAAGTTGTCGCGCGACATCAGCGTCGGTCCGGGCGCGAACTCGAGGAAGGCGGCCTGCAGGCGCCCGAGCACGTCGGGCAGCGGAACGATCGGCCGCGGCCTGCCGCCGCCGCCCGCACGAAAGGCGCCCGCGCTGCGCACCAGGTCGCCGAG
>CALMOR010000134.1:13639-38598 GCA_937872165.1 uncultured Burkholderiales bacterium
GACCGCGGGTCTACACGCTCGGCGAGTTCGTAGGTTCGCGCGAAGGACTCGGGATCGTCGAGCGAGCGCACGAACGCCGCCGCCACGTCGTGGACGGAGACCGGCTGGAAGCGGGCGCCGGCCTTCGCCAGCGGAATCACCGGCAGCCAGCGCTGCATCGTCGCGAACAGGTTGAGGAAACGGTCGTCGCTGCCGAAGATCACCGACGGGCGGAAGACGGTCGCGGCGAGGGGCGCCGGGCCCGCGCCTCTCGCGGTGCCCGCTTCTTCGACGATCGCCTCGCCGGCCGCCTTCGAGCGGAGATAGATCGACGGGCCTCGCGCGTCGGCGCCGAGCGCGCTCATGTGCAGGTAGCGGCCGACCCCGGCCTTCCTGCAGGCCGCGACGATGCGGCGGGGAAGGTCGACATGCGCCGCCTCGAAGGACCTCTCGTCGCCGTGGAGGATGCCGACCAGATCGACGACCGCGTCGTTGCCCGCCACGAGCCGCGCGAGCGTCGCATCGTCCGAGATGTCGGCCGGCACGACCTCGACCGTCGGCAGCAGGATGAGCCGCTTGCCGCCTTCGCGACGCCGCGTCGGGATGGTCACCCGGCGTCCCTGCTCGGCGAGGGCCGCCGCGAGGAGACAGCCGACCAAGCCGCTGCCGCCGATGACGAGAATGTTCTGGTGCCTCATGGATCCGTGGGGTCGAAGAAGAAAGGGAGCGGGAGCGACGCGACCGCGCAGCGTTGATCGGAACTCCTCATTGCACGTCCCGTTCCGGCAGCTCGGTCGGCGTGAAGCCGCGCTGAGCGACGAAGCCCATGCGGGCCTTCAACGACTGCGGCATGCCGGTGATCAGCACCGAATAGTAAGTGGCGTTGCTCATCACCTTCTTCACGTAGTCGCGCGTCTCGTTGAACGGAATGGTCTCGGCGAAGATCGCTCCTTCGACCGGCCGGATGAGCGTGGACCGCCATGCGCGAGGCCGCCCGGGCCCGGCGTTGTACGCGGCGGTCGCGAGCACCGGCAGGTTGTCGAGGTCGTCGAGCACCATGCGCAGATAGCTCGTGCCCAACGTCAGGTTGGTATCGAGATCGGCGACGCCGTCGGGGCGATAGCCGTCGAGGCCGATCTTCCTGGCCACGTAGCGAGCGGTCGACGGCATCAGTTGCATGAGGCCGGACGCGCCCACCGACGAGCGCGCGACCTGCACGAAGCGCGACTCCTGACGGATCAGGCCGTAGACCCAGTCGAGATCGAGCCCGGCGGCGGTCGTCTTCTCGAGCATCTGCGGACGGAACGGCATCAGGAAGCGGAACGCGAAGTCGTGCTCGTTGCGCGTGCGGTCGGCCGTGTTGACGGCGCGGTCGAGGAGCTGGTTGCGGCTCGCGAACTCGGCGGACGCGAGCAGTTCGCGGTCGTTCATGCCGCGCAGCGTGAAGTTCCACTCGAGGTTGCCCTCGCGTCGCAGGTCGAGCTTGTAGAAGTAGAGGGCCCGTGCGAAGCCGGGTCTCGCCCTCACGGCCGCGACCTCCGCGTCGGTCGCGGGCTGGGCGCGCGTCGGCAAGGTGATCTTCTGGCCCAGCTCCTCGGTCGACAACTGTCCGTAGAAGCCGAACTGATCGGCGACCTGGACGAACTGCGCCGTCGCGGCATCGTTCTTCTTCTGCGCCTTGTAGGCGCGCCCGAGCCAGTAGGCCCAGGTCCCCTCGGCGGCCTGCGCGCGGCGCATCTCGGCCGGCATCTTCTCGATCAGCGTCTCGACCAGTTTCCAGTCTTCGGCCCGCAGGGCGCCGCGCGCCTGCCACCCGAGGATGTCCTCGGACAGGTTCTCGGCCGCGAGCGACTTGCGCGACCACTCATTGGCCTCGACCATCTGCTTCTTCGCCGCGGCGGCCGCGAGCTGGGCGTACACATAGGACGTCTCCGAAGACGTCAGCAGTTCGGAACCGTGCTGTTGCAGACCGATGAAGCCCATGGCCGGATCGGCTCGGGCGATGCGGCTGAAGGCCAGGGCCGCGAGCTCGCGCCTCCAGCGACCGGCGCCGTCGCCGCCGGCCTTCGCGATCCACAACGCGGGCTTGTCGAGCACCGCGTCGAGTTGCCGATAGAAGCGCGGGTTGTCGCCGCCGCGGTCCCCGTCGCTCAGCAAGAGCGCGTAGCGCCTCGCCGCGCCGGCGTTGTTCGCATCCGACGCGAGGCGCATCCAGGTCCAGATCTCCTGCTGATCGATCCGCTTCTCGGCCACCAGCACGCGGGCGAGCGTCGCGCAGGCGCCGGTGTCGCTCGAATAGTCGCGCGGCTGGGCAAGCGCAGCGCGGGCGGCGCGCAGCAGGCCGTCGACGGACGCGTTGTCCGCCTCGCCCCCTTCGGTCGCCTCCGCCGGCGACGACACGCCCCTGATCTGCCGGATCGCGCGGGCCGCCAGCTGGAAGCAGGTCACCTGCGCGTCGTCGTTGAGCGCGAACTTCGGCATCTGCGCTTCGAAGGTCTTCCACTCGCCGCGCTTGCCGAGGGCCAGAAGCCAGTCGCGCCGCGCGAGGTCGGCGACCACGCTGCCGGGATTGCGGTCGATGAAGCGGCGGATGTCGTCGTCCGGCGCGGCCGCCGTCAGCGCGTCGCCGTAGTCGCGGATCTGCCGCGTCAGCACCCAATAGTCGAGGTAGGCGATCAGCGGATGACGCGGGTCTAGTGCGCTCACGCGCTGCGCATAGATCGCCCCGCGACCGGCGTCGCCGCTGCGGAATGCGTCGCGCGCCGCGAGGAAGGCGTCGTCGGCGCTCGTGATCTGAGCGGCGAGCTGGATCGTGTCGGGAGGACGGACCGGTTTGGCGCCCGACGCGGTCCCGGCGATCGACGACAGCACGAGCAACAGCGAAACGAAGCGGGACGGGCGTCGTCGGCGAGACGACGCGACGCTAGGCGTCGCTACGCAGCCGGAGCCCGAGCGGGAGCGAAGCAGGAGAGGCATCGAGTTCTAACGCGCGAGCCGGCTTACGGAGGACATCGCATCGCAGATCGCTCGCGATGCGCCGACAGGGAGGGCGGCGACCCTCGCGGTCATGACGCGACTCGAGACTTGGCATAGCATTGGGCCATGATCGTCTCGACCTCGCACGACCCCGACCTCGACGGGTCGCCTGACGTTGCCAGTGGACTGCGGCGGGTCGAGGATCGTTCGCGGGACACCGAGCGCAGGAGGCTCCTGCAGCGACGCGACGAGTTGCCCGATGCGGTCCGTGCCGAGCTCGACCTTCGCATCGTCGATCTTCTGCGACCGCTCGTGCGCGAGATGCTGCGTTCTCACCGGCCGCCGTGGAAGATCGGCGGCTACTGGCCGATCCGCAACGAGCCCGACATCCGGCCACTGTTCCACGAGTGGACGAAAGGCGGCCATCGCATCGGCTTGCCGCTGGTCGATCGAGTCCAGCGGCCGTTGACCTTCGTGCACTGGAAGCCGCAGTCGGCGATGGCACCGGGATTCCTCGGCGTTCCGGTCCCTACGTCGGGCAACGCGGTCTACGTCGAACTCCTGCTCGTGCCCTGCCTCGGCTTCTCGACCGGACCCGACGGCGTCCACCATCGGCTCGGCTACGGCGGCGGCTACTACGACCGCACGCTCGCGGCGCGCCGCTGCAAGACCATCGGCATCGCCTACGAGTCGATGAGGAGCGAGCACTTCGAGCCGGGTCCGCACGACGTGCCGCTCGACTACGTCGTCACCGAGGACCGCGTTCGCTGACGAGCCTCGCAGCGCCTCGCGGCGCACCTCAGGCCCGGAGGCGACTCCACCATTCCTCGACCGACGACAACGGCATCGGCCGGCCGGTCAGGTAGCCCTGGATCACGTCGCAGCCGAGGCCCTTCAGCAGTGCCAGCGTCGCATCGTCCTCGACGCCCTCCGCGACGGTCTGCAGATCGAAGTTGTGCGCGATGTCGATGATCGACCGCACGATGCGAAGGTCTCCCTCGCGTTGCGGGTTTGTCGATCCGTCGGCCAGCACGCTCAGGTTGCGCACGAAGAACTGATCGATCTTGAGTTCGTCGACGGGCATGCGGCGCAGATAGGCGAACGACGAGTAGCCGGTGCCGAAATCGTCGAGCGACAGATGGGTGCCCAGCGCCTTCAGCTCGTGCAGGATCGAGAGCGATCGTTCGATGTCCTGCATCAGCGTGTTCTCCGTGACTTCGAGCGTCAGCCGGTCCGGCGCAACGTCCCACAGCTCGAGCGCATGGCGCACGGTCAGCGGCAGGCTGCCGTCGCTCAGCATCGACGCGGACAGGTTGACCGCGATGCGCAGGTCCAGGCCACGATGCCGGAGCAGCGCCGATTGACGGAGCACCGTGTTGAGCACGAACACGGTCAGCGCCGGCATCATGCCGTTCGCTTCGGCGAGCTCCACCGTCGCGATCGGCGATATCTGCGGCAGGCCTTCCGCGCGCGGCCAGCGGATCAGGGCCTCCGCGGCATCGAAGCATCCGCTGCGCAGATCGAGCTGCGGCTGCAGCCAGACCTGCAACTGGTTGCCGTTCAGCGCGACCTCGAGATCGCTCGACAGGAGGGCTGCGTCCACCGCGCGTTCGCCCCGGACCGCGACCCGATAGCCCTCGTCCGAAGTCCGCGCCAGCCGCGAGGCGCGATCGGCCGCGTCGATCAATCCTTCGGCGTCGTCGCCGTGCGCGGGAAAGAGCGCACAGCCGATCGCGGGACGCACGCGACTCTGCATCGGCAGCTCACGCATCGGCAAGCGGAGGTCCTGCACGAGGCGGCTCGCGACCAGCAGCGCGCGACCGGTGCTGTCGACTTCGGGCAGCACGAGCAACAGCTCGTCGATGCCGTTGAGCGCGAAGCGGTCGTCGGGCCGCAGCATGTCGCCGATGCGGGTGCAGACCAGCTCGATGGCCGCCCGCGCCGCGGCCAGGCCCGCGAGCGCCCGGGTCCGGTCGCTGCGTCGCAGTTCGATGAGGAAGACCGCGAGCCCCGACCCGCGGTCGGCACCGCGCTTGCGCTCCAGTTGCTCGTCGAGATAGGCGAGCAACGCGTCCGTGTCGCACTGGTGGGGCGCTGCCCTGTGCTGCGGTGGCGGCCCCGCGCCGACGAATCGGTGGTCGATGCGCTTCGGTCTCTCCCAGGCCCCGAGCCTCATCGAAAGTAGAACTGCCGGAGATCGAGTCCGTACGCTCCGGTCGGCAGGCCGCGGACGATCTTGATGTCGCTGCCGTCGGCCGCCTTTGGTTGCAGCAGAAGGTCGAGTGGCAGCGGTTCGTGGATGGCCTGCTTGTTCGCGTCGGTCAACACGAGCACGCGCGGCTCGAGCCGCCGGATGCGGTTGTGAGCCAGCACCGTCGCGACCTCGCCCGTCGACAACTCGACGAGCGAGCCTGCCGGGAAGACACCGATCGCCTGGACGAACTGTTCGAGGAGCGGCGCGTGGTAGTGCGTCCCGGCCTGGGCGTAGAGGATCTTCAGCGCGTCGTAGGCCGGCAACGGCGCCGCATGGGGCCGCAGCGACGTGAGCGCGGCGAACGAGTCGGCGAGCGCGGCCATGCGGCCGTGGATCGAGATCATCGGGCCTGCGAGGCCGTGCGGATAGCCGCTGCCGTCGAGGCGCTCGTGGTGCTGCGCGATGCCGGCGCGCACGTCCGGGTCGACGTTGCCCGAGTCCTCCAGGGCCTCGAGGCCCAGCTCGACGTGCTTCTTGACGCTCAGGAACTCGGCCGCCGTCAGCGTGCCCCGACGCAACAGGAGATCGCGATCGACCCTGATCTTGCCGAGGTCGAGCAGGAGTCCGATCGCTCCGAGGTTGGCGAGCTGCTCGGGTGGGAAGCCGAGATGGCGGCCGAGCTGCAGCAGGTACACGGCGACCTTGACGCCGTGGGCATAGGTCGCCGCGTCCTCCGCACGGATGCGCGCGACCCACAGCAGGGCATCGGGATTGGCGATGGCGCTCTCGACCATGTTCTCGATCTCGCCGCCCAGTTTCTCGAGGTTGACCTTCGCGCCGTCGGCCACCTGCTTCGCGATGAGCTCGAGCGTCGTGTCGGCCGATCGATAGACCTCTTCGGCGCGCTCGACCTCGGCTTCGATCGGCTTCATGTCGCCGTAGAGATTCGGCACGACGTCCGCGGGGATGAGTCCGGCGTCCTGGCGCTCCTTGGCGATCCCTTCGGACGCTCGATCGAAGGTGCCGAAGCGGGCCCCGAGCCGCTTGATCCACGCGAGCGCCTCGAACTTCTTCGCGGTGACGTGCAGGTCGGGCAGGTGCTCGTACGAGCCGGGCGACGAATGCGTCGGGTCGATCGTGACCGAGCCGCACGACTGCTTCAGCGTCTCGATCTCCCGATCGTCGGCGACGCGGAAGCCCTGCAGCATGAACGGCGTGCCGGTCCAGGCACGGTCGAGAGCCGCGACGAACATGCCGACGCGGACTTGATGGACCGGAATGAGGACGCTGTTGCGCAGCATGAGCGGATATCCGAGGAGGCCGACCGGTCGCACGGCACGGTCCGGCGACGATAGGCGTGTCGACCGTCGGGCCTTCGATCGAGAAGCGTCGGTTAACGGCGGCTGTTCGCCGCCTCGACGCGGCCTCCCGCTACTTCGACAGGGCCGCCGAAATCTTTATCGGCGCCTCGTCCGCCCGCCGCTCGCCCTCATCCGGCGGCGATGCGGTCGCAGATCGCGCCGGCCGGCCCCGACTGGTTCAGCGTGTAGAAATGCAGGCCCGGCGCGCCGCCCGCGATCAGGCGCTCGCAGAGCGTGCTGACGACGTCGAGCCCGAACGACCGGATCGCCGCCACGTCGTCGCCATAGGCCGCGAGCTTGAGGCGGATCCAGCGCGGGATCTCGGCGCCGCAGCCGTCCGAGAAGCGGGCGAGCTGCGTGTAGTTCGTGATCGGCATGATTCCCGGCACGATCGGCGCGTCGATGCCTTGTGCGCGAGCCTCGTCGACGAGGCGGAAATAGGCGTCAGCGTTGTAGAAGTACTGCGTGATCGCCGAGTCGGCACCGGCCCGGAACTTGGCGACGAGGTTGGCCATGTCTTCCGCGGGCGACCGCGCCTGCGGATGGAACTCGGGATAGGCCGCCACTTCGACCGTGAACCAGTCGCCGGTCTCCGCACGGACGAACTCGACGAGCTCCCGCGCGTAGCGGAAGTCGCCGCGCGCCAGCGCACCGGTGCCCGACGGCAGGTCCCCGCGCAACGCGACCATGCGACGCACGCCGAGCTCCCGGTAGTGACGCAGCGTCTCGCGCATCTCCGCGTGCGAGGCGCCGACGCACGACAGGTGCGGGGCCGCGGCCACCTGTTCGTTGTGCATCTCGGTGACGGCCGCGAGCGTGCCTTCGCGCGTCGAGCCGCCCGCGCCGAACGTGACCGAGTAGAACTCGGGCGCGAAGCGCGACAGTTCGCGGCGCACGACGCGCAGCTTGTCGACTCCTTCGGGCGTGCGCGGCGGGAAGAACTCGAAGCTGATGTTCGGCGAAGCGCTCATGAGGTTCGGGCGCTCTCGTCGCCGCGCAACAGCAGCGCCGACAGCAGCCACGAGATGACGCTGTAGACGATCGAACCGAAGACCCCGGCCCAGAAGCCGCCGACGTGGAAGCCGCGCAGGATGTCGCCGACGAACCAGAACAGCAGGCCGTTGATGACGAAGATGAAGAGCCCGAGCGTGAGCAGCGTCGCCGGCAACGTGAGGACGACGAGGATCGGCCGGATGATCGTGTTGATAAGCCCGAGCACGAGCGCCGCGATCAGCGCGGTGCCGAAGCTGTCGACCGAGATCGACGGGATCAGGTAGGGGACGGCCAGCAACGCGACGGCGTTGATGAGCCAGACGAGGATGAGGCGCATGGTCGGCGGTCCGCGGGAAGAGGTCGCTCCGGCGGAGGCCGGAGGCTTGCTCGCGAAATCGGGTCCCGGCCTTCGCCGGGACGACGTCGTTCAGTAGCGGTACGTGTCCTTCTTGTACGGACCTCGCGTCTGGACGCCGATGTAACCCGCCTGCTCGGCCGTGAGCTCGGTCAGCATCGCGCCCAGCTTCGACAGGTGCAGGCGCGCGACCTTCTCGTCGAGGTGCTTCGGCAGCACGTAGACGCCGACCGGGTAGTCGGCGTTGCGGGTCCACAGCTCGATCTGCGCGATCGTCTGGTTCGCGAACGACGAGCTCATCACGAAGCTCGGGTGACCGGTGCCGCATCCGAGGTTCACGAGCCGGCCCTTGGCCAGCAGGATGATCTTCTTGCCGTCGGGGAACGCGACGTGATCGACCTGCGGCTTGATCTCGTCCCACTCGTACCGCTCGAGCGACGCGACGTCGATCTCGTTGTCGAAGTGACCGATGTTGCAGACGATGGCCTGGTCCTTCATCTTCGCCATGTGGTCGTGCGTGATGATGTGATAGTTGCCGGTCGCGGTGACGAAGATGTCGGCCTTGTCGGCGGCGTAGTCCATCGTCACGACGCGATAGCCTTCCATCGACGCCTGCAGCGCGCAGATCGGATCGATCTCGGTGACCCACACCTGGGCCGACAGCGCACGCAGGGCCTGCGCGCTGCCCTTGCCGACGTCGCCGTAGCCCGCGACCACGGCGACCTTGCCGGCGATCATCACGTCGGTCGCGCGCTTGATCGCATCGACCAGCGATTCGCGGCAGCCGTACAGGTTGTCGAACTTGGACTTGGTGACCGAGTCGTTGACGTTGATCGCCGGGAACCTGAGCTCGCCGCGCCTGTGCATCTCGTAGAGGCGATGGACGCCGGTCGTGGTCTCTTCGGTCACGCCCTTCACCGCGGCGAGACGGACCGAGTACCAGGTCGGGTCGGTCGCGAGCTTGGCCTTGATGGCCGCGTAGAGTTCGGTCTCTTCCTCGCTGCCGGGGTTCGCGATCAGCGACGCGTCCTTCTCGGCACGCGCGCCGAGATGCAGCAGCAGCGTGGCGTCGCCGCCGTCGTCGAGGATCATGTTCGAGTGGCCGCCATCGACGTGTCCGTCGTTCGGCCATTCGAAGATGCGATGGGTGTAGTCCCAGTACTCGGCGAGCGACTCGCCCTTGACCGCGAACACCGGCGTGCCCTTGCCCTTGAAGCCGTTCAACGCGATAGCCGCGGCGGCATGGTCCTGCGTCGAGTAGATGTTGCACGAGGCCCAGCGCACTTCGGCGCCGAGAGCCTGCAATGTCTCGATCAGCACGCCGGTCTGGATCGTCATGTGCAGCGAGCCCGCGATGCGGGCGCCCGCGAGCGGTTGCGAAGCGGCGAACTCGTTGCGGATCGCGAGCAGACCGGGCATCTCGGTCTCGGCGATCGCCAGTTCCTTGCGGCCCCAGGCGGCCAGCGAGAGGTCGGCGACCTCGAAGTCGGAGAAGTCGCTCTGCGCGAACGGCGAGGTCGAGACGGGAGTGGGTTTCAGTACGGCGCTCATCACGAGCTCCTTTCTTTCGAACGAAGTCGTGAGCGCCGTTGCCATCGACGAAGCGATGTCGATGCGTCAAGCCTGGCGAGGTCGGTACCGCTCGACCCGTCGCAACGCTCCTTGACGCGGGACCGCGAGTCTAACGCAGCGGCCCGACGATGACCAGCCGCGTCAGCGCGTCCGACGCGCGCGGCCCGGCGGCCGGACCATGCGGTCGAGCAGGTGCTCGATCGCGTCGTCGAGCCGATCGCAGCGACCCATGTGGACCGGCGCGGTCTGGATCATCGTGCTGCGCGGAGCGACCAGCCAGTCGAAGCGTTCGCGGATCGACAGGCGGCCGATGGGACCGGCTTCGGGACCACCGGCGCAGATCAGCGGGATGGCCGCGAGGTTGGCCGCGATCGACGCGACGTCGCTCGTCGGGTCGAGCGCGAGGACGCGGTCCGCCTCCCATTCGATGCGCGCCTCGAGATGACCCTCGCGGGCGCAGCAGACGATCACGCCGACGTTGACGAACTCGCCGCGCTCGACGCGCGGCACGACCCGGATCACCGCGTAGTCATACGTGTGCGGCGCGGGCACGGACGGCCTCTTCGTGAAAGGCCCGCGGTGTCCGCAGGCGTTCGACCAGATAGTCGCGATAGGCCGCGCGCCGCAGGTCGCGCGCGTCTTCGTCGAGCCAGTCGTCGGGGATGGTCGCGACGATGTCCGCGACCAAGGCGGGCGTCAGCGTGGCCGACAGCCGCGTGTCGGCGGCCTCGAGCGCGTCGGCGAACGGGAGCAGCACGTGGTCGCGGATCAGCGCGAACGGCTTCCGGCTCGCGCCGCGAAGGTTCGCCCAGTCGTGATGGAAGTAGAGCGCCGCGCCGTGGTCGATCAGCCACAGCGCGTGATGCCATACGAGCAGGTTGGCGTTGCGCGGCGTGCGGTCGACGTTGGTGACGAACGCGTCGAACCACACGATCGCCGACGCGAGATCGGCGTCGACCTTCTCGGCCAGCGGATCGAACGTGACCGAGCCGGGCAGATAGTCGAGCCCGAGGTTGAGCCCCGCGCTCGCGCGGATCAGGTCCTGGATCTCGGCGTCGGGTTCGCTGCGCCCGAGCTCGGCGTCGAGCAGGACGAAGACGATCTCGGGGACCGGCAGTCCCGCGGCCCGCGCCAGTTCGCCCGCGACCAGCTCGGCGATCAACGCCTTGGTGCCCTGGCCTGCGCCACGGAACTTGACGACGTAGAGGCCGTCGTCGTCCGCTTCGATGACGGCCGGCAGCGACCCGCCTTCGCGCAGGGGCGTGACGTAGCGCGTGGCCGTGACGGTGCGAAGCGACATGCCGTCCTTGTCGCTGCGTCGGCCGGCGTCTATCGGGGCTCGTCGACCCGGGCCGCGGCGTGCGCGAGCCGCAGGTCCTCGACGAAGTTCGCATACGCCGCCGCCTTCGCGTCCTCGTCGGGAAGCCGCAGCAGATACGACGGATGGACCGTCACGACCACGCGCGTGCGATGGCCGCCGATCACGTGATCGAAGAACTGGCGACGGCTCTTCTCGACCGGCGTCGCGCGGCCGAACACGCTCTGCGCGGCCGTCGCGCCCATCGCGATCACGAGATCGGGCTTGAGGCGCGCGATCTCCGCATCGAGCCACGGATGGCACGCGCGGATCTCGGTGACCTTCGGCGATTGATGCATGCGCCGCTTGCCGCGGACGAGGAACTTGAAGTGCTTGACCGCGTTGGTGACGTACATCGTCGTGCGGTCGATGTCGGCTTCCTCGAGCGCGCGGTCGAACAGTTGGCCCGCCGGTCCGACGAACGGCTTTCCGGCGATGTCCTCCTGGTCGCCCGGCTGCTCGCCGACGACCACGATGCGCGCGCTCGCCCGACCCTCGCCGAACACCGTCTGCGTGGCCGGCTCCCACAGCGGACAGGCGCGACAACCGTTCGCGGCCGCGGCGAGGTCGGGCAGCGCGAGCGCAGGGTCGAATGCGGGATCGATCGTCGACGGATCGACGGTCCGGGTCTCGTTCATGTCGGCTCCTCCGTGAGCGTCGCCCGGCGCGCTCGTTCGATGGCCGGCCGCGGCCATCACGCGCGCGGTGCGCCCGGGTGGCGGCGTCGGCTCGGCATCGATCATCGTCTGCGCCCGATGCCGGGCGGCGGCCGCGAGCGGCGCGATCAGTTCGGCCTCGGGCAGGTTCTTCCAGTACTTCTTCGGCATGTGCCCTTGCATCGCGGCGAGCTTGAGACGCGCGGGATTGAAGATGCTCGCGTAATAGCTGCGCCACAGCGCTTCGAGCGCGTCGCCGTCGGGCGCGTCGCTGCGATGGGCGCCGGGACCGAAACTCAGCGTCCGACCGTCCCACGACGCGCTGCGCTCGGGCGTCAGGATGGCCCAGCGCATCGCGGTGAAGCGTCGCGTGAAGAACGGCGCGACCGCTTCGACGATGTGATGCGACGGCTCGAACCACGCGACGAACCAGGCGGACAGCACGTCGTGACGATCACCGTCGCGCAGCGCCCGTTCGACCTGCGAGGACCGCGGCTTCGTGCCCGCGGCATCCGGCACCGTCACCTCCCGAAAACGCACGTAGGCCTTCATCTTGTGGAGGTCGCGGCGGACCGCCTTGACCATCGCCTCGAGCCGGACGATGTCGGCATCGACCGCGATCTCCATCAGCCCCGGCTCGCGGCGCAGGCGCCACAGCACGCGATAGAGGAAGGCGAAACGATCGGCGTCGCGATGGAGCACGGCACCGGCGCTCTGTTCGACGAAGGCGCGCGGCACCGAGAACGCCGATGGCCGTGAGGCCGGCGGGTCGGCTGCCTCATCGGATTCGGACGACTCGGTGAACAGCGTGTCGTCGCTTCCGACCGACCACGTCACGTCCTCGGGGGCGACGTCGTCGATCGCGAGAGCGCGCGCCGCGGCGCGCCAGCCGGCGAAGTCCGTCTCGCTCGCGAGGACGATCGATCGCTTCACGCGAACAACGCGAGCTGCGCGCTCTCCCGGCGGTCGGCGCGCATCAGGCGCGGCTTCAGCTGGTCGGCCTCGAGTTCGTCGGAGCGCGGCACGTGGTCGGCGAGCGTCACGAACGGCAGCACCTTGGCCATCGCGACGCGCAGGCGCGCGAGGTCGGCGCTGCGTAGACGTCGATGACGACGCGACGCGATCAGTCGATCGACGGTCTTCGCGCCGAGCCCGGGGACGCGCAGCAGGTCTTCCCGGGGCGCGCGGTTGACGTCGATCGGGAAGCGCTCGCGGTGGGCGAGCGCCCATCCGAGCTTCGGGTCGACGTCGAGGTCGAGCATGCCGTCGCCCCGCTGCACGATCTCGTCGGACTCGAAGCCATAGAAGCGCATCAGCCAGTCGGCCTGATAGAGACGATGCTCGCGGATTAGCGGCGGCGCCTTCAGCGGCAACGCGCCGCTCGCATCGGGGATGGGGCTGAACGCCGAGTAGTAGACGCGCTTGAGACGGTACGAGCCGTAGAGGTTCGCGCTGACCGACAGGATGCGCGCGTCGTCGCTCGCGTCCGCGCCGACGATCATCTGCGTGCTCTGGCCGCCGGTCGAGAAGCGCTTCGGCGCGATCACCGTCTTCATCTGCGCGGTGGCCGTACGCTTCGCATCGGCGCGTTCGCCGCGCGCGGTATCGATCTTCTCGCGCAGGCGACCCATCGAGATGCGGATCGCACGCGCGTCCTTCTCGGGCGCGAGGTCCTTCAGACCTTCGAGCGACGGCAGCTCGATGTTGATCGACAGGCGATCGGCGTAGCGGCCCGCGTCGGTCAGCAGCGCGTCGCTGGCGTCGGGGATGGTCTTCAGATGGATGTAGCCGCGGAAGTCGTGCTCCTCGCGCAGCTTGCGGGCCACCGACACGACCTGTTCCATCGTGTAGTCCGGCGTCTGGATGATCCCCGACGACAGGAACAGCCCTTCGATGTAGTTGCGCTTGTAGAAGTCGAGCGTGAGGTCGACGACCTCGTCGACCGTGAAGCGCGCCCGCGGCACGTTCGACGAGACCCGGTTCACGCAGTACAGGCAGTCGTAGGTGCAGAAGTTCGTCAGCAGGATCTTCAGCAGCGACACGCAACGGCCGTCGGGCGCATAGCTGTGGCAGATGCCCATGCCTTCGGTCGAGCCGATGCCCTTGCCGCCGAGCGAGTTGCGCTTCTCGGCGCCCGACGACGCGCACGACGCGTCGTACTTGGCGGCATCGGCGAGGATTTCGAGTTTGCGGGCGACGTCCATGGGGCGATGTTACGACGTGCGAACCGCCCGCGAGTTCGCGACCCGTCGCCCGCAAGAATCGATGGATGCGGTGTCGACGCTCCGAGGTCGATCGTCACCCGTGAATTCTCGCACATCGGACCGCCGTCGAGGGCGGCGTCGTGGACGGGTTCAAGCGGCGGCTTCGACGACGCGCCTCGCCAGCGGTGTCATGTCGTCGACGTCGAGCCGCGCCGCGTCGATGCGGATCGCGTCGGCGAGCCGCAGGAAGTTGCCGTGCTGCGAGCGGGCGTACAGCGGATCGTAGTGGCCCGTCATCAGTTCGCGAAAGAGCGGCGACAGGTCGCGGGCCCGGGCCCAGCCTTGCCAGCGCTGCAGCGTCTCGTTCGACTGCAGCCCGTGCAGCGACGCGAGCCGCGCGGCCAGTCCTTCCGCATCGTCGCCGAGATAGGCGTAATCGCGCAGCAGATAGGCGAGGCGCGCATCGACGTCCGCGACGATCTCGATGCAGGGGCTCGCGCGCATGCGTTCGAGCAGCGGCGTCGGCAACGCGAGCCGGCCGATCCTGCGGCTCTCGGCCTCGACATAGACCGGACGCGACAGGTCGAGGCCTTCGAGCGCCACCGCCATCAGGGTCTCGAAACGCTTCTGCGACGGCTGCTCGACGCCCGGCAGCCCGCCGAGCACCGAGCCCTTGTGCGAGGCCGCGGCCTCGAGGTCGAGCGTCTGCTCGCCGATCGCGGCCAGCGCCTGCAGCACGCGGGTCTTCGCGCTGCCGGTCGGTCCGCACAGCACGCGCAGGCCGAGCCGCGGCGCGAGCGTCTCGATGGTCTCGATGACGTGGCGGCGGTAGCGCTTGTAGCCGCCGTCGAGCTGACGCGCGTCCCATCCGACGAGACGCAGCCACTGGACCATCGAGCCGCTGCGAAGACCGCCGCGCCAGCAATAGACGATCGGCTTCCACGTCGACGGCTTGTCCGCGAAGGTCGTGGACAGATGCCGCGCGAGGTTCGCCGCGACCATCGCGCCGCCGACCCTGCGGGCCTCGAACGGACCCTGCTGCTTGTAGAGCGTGCCGACGATGCGACGCTCGTCGTCGGACAGCACGGGGCAGTTGATCGCGCCGGGAAGGTGGTCGAGCGCGAACTCGGACGGCGTGCGCGCGTCGACCACGGTCGCGCACCCGGCGAGATCGTCGATGCCGGCATGCTGCCGCGACGTGCACCCGCTTCGACAGGTTGCGACGATGCGCATACAGCAGCGACACCGGCAGCGGCTCCGGTCGGAAGTCGGGCATCACCTCGACCAGCAGACCCGCGGCGATCAGCGGACGCATGCCGATCGCGGGCGCCTGGATCAACCCGAGTCCGGCGAGGCACGCGGCGCTGTAGGCCTCGGCGTTGTTGACGGTGAGTGCGCCCGGCATCGGACGATGCGCCGCGCCGTCGGCATCGACGTAGTCCCAGCCCGGCGACTTCGAGCCGAGCGTCAGCGTGTAGTGGATCAGCGCATGGTCGTCGAGATCGGCCAGCGATCGCGGCGTGCCGCGACGCGCGAGGTAGGCCGGGCTCGCGCAATTGACGAGGCCGAGCCGCCCGAGCGGCCGGGCGACCAGCGTCGTGTCGCCGAGCGGGCCGGCGCGCAGCACGCAGTCGAAGCCTTCCCGGACGAGGTCGACGCGGCGATCGGTGCTGCCGAGCTCCAGCTGGACGCGCGGATGCGCATGCAGGAACTCGGGCAGACGCGGAATCACGAAGTCGCGCGCGACCGAGCTCGGCATGTCGACGCGCAGGCGGCCGCTCAGCGCCTGCGGTCCGCGCTGGAACATCGTCTCGAGTTCGTCGAGGTCCGCGAGCACGTCCTTGCAGCGTTCGTAGAACGCGCCGCCGTCGAGCGTGAGTTGCACCCTGCGTGTCGTGCGGTGGAGGAGTCGCGTGCCGAGGGCGTTCTCGAGTCGCTGGACCGCGGTCGACGCGCTCGCCTTCGGGATGCGCAAGGCGTCCGCCGCGCGGCTGAAGCTCGACAGCTCGGCGATCCGCACGAAGGTCGCCATCGCTTCGAGGCGGTTCATCGGTCGAGAAGCCCCGCTTATCGTTCATCTAAAACGAACAGTCAAATCGCGGGTGGCGAGTTTATCGGGAATCGACGACTCAATAAAGTGCCGACTCCGGATCGACCGCATCCGATCCGCCCTTCACGAGGAGACTGCATGGCCACCCACACCCCGATCGCGATCGTCACCGGCGCAGCCGCGGCATCGGCAGGAGCACGGCATCGAAGCTCGCCGAACCGGGCAGCGACGTCGTCCTCACTTATCGTTCCGGCAAGAGCGACGCGGACGCGGACGCGGTCGTGGCGGCCATCGTCGCGCTCGGCCGGCGCGCGATCGCGTTGCCGCTCGACGTCGGCGACATCGGCAGCTTCGACGCCTTCGCCCGGCGGGTCGAGGAAGCGCTCGCGAACCAGTGGCAGCGCGACCGCTTCGATCAGCTCGTCAACAATGCGGTACCGGACTGCATGCGGACTTCCTGCAGACGACCGAAGCCCAGTTCGACGAGCAGATGAACGTCCACCTGAAGGGCGTCTTCTTCCCGACCCAGAAGCTGGTGCCGTTGATGGCCGACGGCGGCCGCATCGTCAACATCTCGAGCGGCCTCACGCGTTTCTCGTTTCCCGGCTCGTCGGCGTACGCGGTGATGAAGGGCGCCGTCGAAGTGCTGACGCGTTACCTCGCGAAGGAGCTGGGCGCGCGCGGCATCGCGGTCAACACGGTGGCGCCGGGCGCGGTCGCCACCGACTT
This sequence comes from uncultured Burkholderiales bacterium, assembly GCA_937872165.1. GTDB lineage: Bacteria > Pseudomonadota > Gammaproteobacteria > Burkholderiales > Burkholderiaceae_D > CAHJXF01. Next base: position 30,066 of record CALMOR010000134.1, read on the forward strand.
CCGCGGCGGCGCGGTGCGCGACGACCCGGAACTGATGCGGACGATCGCGTCGCAGACGGCGCTCGGTCGCGTGCCGGTGGCCGACGACATCGGCGCGGTGATCGCGTCGCTGCTGGCGCCGGCCAACGCGTGGGTCAACGGCCAGCGCATCGAGGCGTCGGGCGGGATGTACCTGTGATCAGTGGGCGAGCCAGGCGCCGAAGCCGGCGACGGCGCCGACCAGCAGCACGACCTTCGTCGCACGATAGACCGTCGGATTCCAGCGCTTGAAGCGGCGGCGATAGCGGCCTGCGACGTGGGACACGATGAAGATGCGGTTGATGAAGCCGGTCCGGTCGCGCGCGTCGTTGGGCGACGCGCCCGCGGCGACGACGTGGCGTCCGACCCAGTGGTTGAGCCGCTGCGCCCAGCGTGTCTTCATCGGCCGCTCGATGTCGCAGAACAGGATCAACCGGTTCTGTCCGCTGCGGTTCTCTGCGTAGTGGATGAAGGTCTCGTCGAACACGACGCCCTGCCCGTCGCGCCAGCTGTAGCGCTGGCCGTCGACATCGATGAAGCAGCGATCGTCGTTCGGCGTCGCGAGGCCGAGATGGAAGCGCAGCGAGCCCGCGTACGGATCGCGATGCCGGCCGAGCTTCGCGCCGTCGGGCAGCTCCGCGAACATCGCGGCCTTGACCTCCGGAATGTCCTTCAGCAACGAGGTCGTGCGCGGGCACAGCGTCGTCGCCGACGGATGCGCATCGTCGTACCACTTCAGGTAGAAGCGCTTCCAGCCGGTCTTGAAGAACGAGTTGAAGCCCGCGTCGTTGTGCGACTCGGCGGCCCGGATCTTCTCGAGCCGCATCAGCGCCAGGCCCTCGTCGCGGATCACCTGCCAGTTGTCGGTCAGCTTCTCCAGGTGCGGGAAGGTCGACGGTTCGAGATACGGCGTCGTCGGCACGCCCGAGAACGCGTACATGAAGACGTTGATCGGCGCCGTGAAGGTCGAGTGATCGAACACCTGGCGTCCCGCCTTGTGGCGCACCCGTCCGCGCAGATGCACGAAGGCGCCGCTGGCGGCGAACAGCAGGACGAGGACGACGACGGCGAACTTCATGCGGGACGTGGGGCGCGACGGCGCGTGGCGAGCCGCGCATTTTCACATGCCGGCGCGCGCGCCGTCACGGCGACCCGCGCTCGAGCCCGCGATGCCGCGAACGCGGGACGTAGCCGCAGGCCGCATAGACGCGGCGCGCGGCGTCGTTCTCGTCGGCCAGGACCACCAGCGTGTCGACGTCGAGATGCATGAACGCGTGCGTCGACGCATGGGCCACGAGCATCCTGGCGAAGCCGCGGCGCCGGCTCGACGGGTGCGTCACGACGTGCTGGAAGCGACCGATGCGACGTCCGTCCGCGCCGCGCCTCTTTTCGGCGAAGACGCCGAGCGCGCCGGCGATGCGACCCCCGTCGTGCACGCAGAACCAGCAGCCCGGGGCCGCCGCCTCGAGCGAGCGCCAGAGCGCGATCTGGCGCACCGCGAAATCACGATAGTCCGTCTCGGACTGTTCGACGATCCGGGTCTCGACCAGCAGTGCGAGCAGCGTGTCCCGGTCGCCGTCCGTCACTCGTGCGACGTGGATGTCCGGGACGACATGCGGCGCGATCACCGTCGCGCCGCGCTCGACCGCCATCGAGATCGTCTCGAAATACGTGAAGCCGGCCGCGACGAAGGGCTCGACCATGCCGCGCTCCGCGCCGTCCCAGCCGAACGTCATGTGCAGCGACCCCGGCTGCGCCGCGTGCACGTGCCGCGCGAACGCCTGCGTCCACCGTTCGAAGTCACCGTCGCGCGGCGCGTGGTCGAAGCGGAGCGAGTTGCCCCACCAGTAACCCGGATTGGACGGCGTCAGCATCCGGAAGCCGCCGTCGACGGGCGTGATGCTGCCGTCGGCGGGCAGGAAGATCAGCGCGCTGCGCAGGGCGTCCGATGCGATCGGATCGCTCAATGCGGCGGCCTCCATCGCGCGGCGGCCGAGCCGAGGCGCGACGCGCCGACGTTCCACGACATCGGCGTGCCGTCGATCGCGACCGGCGGCGAGAGGCGCTTCGCGGGACCCCAGTCGGTGGCCTCGACGACCGGCGACAGGTCGTTCTCGCCGACGCTCGACCACGGGGCCGTCCCGTTCGCGAGTCCGGCGTCGACGAGCAGGCGCGCGGTGCGCGCGAGCGACAGCCGTGCGGTCGAAGCCGTCGCGTCGACGAGCCGTCCCCGCACGCCGGCGATCACCGCCGCGGCGATCAGATAGCCGGTCGCATGGTCGAGCCCCTGCACCGGCAACGGCGTCGGACGATCGGCGCGCGTCCACGCCATGCCCGCATCGGCGATGCCGCAGCTCATCTGCACGAGGCTGTCGAAGCCGCGCCGTCCCTGCCAGGGGCCGGTCCATCCATAGGCGTCCAGCGAGACCTCGATCAGGTCCGACGCGATCGAGCGGCGCGCCGCCTCTCCGTAGCCGAGACCGTCGAGTGCACCGGGACGATAGCCGTGCACCAGGACGTCGGCCCGCGACAGCAGTCGCTCGAAGACGGCACGATCCGCCGCGTCTTCCAGATCGAGACGCGCGCACCGCTTGCCGAGCGTCACCTCCGGGATCACGCCGGGCTCGTCCCAGTCCGGCGGATCGATGCGCAGCACCTCGGCGCCGTAGCCGGCGAGGAAGCGCGTCGCGACCGGACCGGCCAGCACGCGGGTCAGGTCGAGGACCCGGAGCCCGTCGAGCGGACGGGCATGCCCGGGACGCCATGCGGTCGACGGGCAGGGGCGCGTCGCGACGTCGACCAACGGTTCGGCCGCCACCGCGATGCCTTGCCGATGCCGCTCCCACGCGGCGATCGGGCGCATCGTCGCCGCGCAGCCGCCGGCTTCGACGACGGCGGCTTCGAGATCGTCGGCATCCCAGCGCGAAACGGCCGCCGCGACGGCTTCGCGCTCGTCCGCGCAAGCCAGCACGCCGACCGCGGCCGCGCGGTGATGGGGCGCGTTGGTATGCAGCCGGACCCAGCCGTCGCGCGTCGCATAGTCGCCGGCGACGGCGTCCCACAGGGCCGGTCGCTCCCATCCGATCGGACGGATCGACCATCCGAACCACAGCGAAGCCAGCCGTCGATCGACGACGACCTGCGGTGCGGACCCTTTAACCGTACCGATCAGTTCGGAAATGGCGAGTGCGGCGGCGGCGACCGAACCGCTCGCCAGTGCCGTGACGCGGAACGGGGACGGCAACGCGTCGTCGCCGGTGAACACCGCGCGCCGGAGCGACGACGCGGGCAGCCCCAGCGCATCCCAGGCCGCCGCGAGCGCGAAGTTCACGGAACCCGGGTCAGCCCTTCGCGCGAAGGCCCGCCGCGTCGCGCAGCATCGCGGCCTTGTCGGTCGCTTCCCAGCTGAACTCGGGCTCCTCGCGGCCGAAGTGGCCGTAGGCCGCGGTCTTCTCGTAGATCGGCCGCAACAGGTCGAGCATCTGGATGATGCCTTTCGGGCGGAGATCGAAGAGCTCGGCGACGAGCTTCGCGAGATCCTCGTCCGGCATCGCGCCGGTGCCTTCGGTATAGACCGTGATGTTCATCGGCCTGGCGACGCCGATCGCATAGGCGACCTGGATCTGGCATTGGCGCGCGAGTCCCGACGCGACCACGTTCTTGGCGACGTAACGCGCCGCGTACGCGGCCGAACGGTCGACCTTCGACGGGTCCTTGCCGGAGAACGCGCCACCGCCGTGCGGGCAGGCGCCGCCGTAGGTGTCGACGATGATCTTGCGGCCGGTGAGACCGCAGTCGCCCTGGGGGCCGCCGATGACGAAGCGGCCGGTCGGGTTGATCAGGTACTTGGTGTCCTTCAGCCACTCCTTGGGCAGCACCGGCTTGATGATCTCCTCGATGATGGCTTCGTTGAACGACGCCTTCATCTTCGTCTGGGTCTCGCTCTGGTCGGGGTCGTGCTGGGTCGACAGCACCACCGTGTCGATGCTGTGCGGCTTGCCGCCGACATAGCGCATCGTGACCTGGCTCTTCGCGTCGGGCCGCAGGAACGGCAGGCGGCCGTCCTTTCGCAGCATCGCCTGGCGTTCGACGAGGCGATGCGCGTAGTAGATCGGTGCCGGCATCAGCTCGGGCGTCTCGTCGCACGCATAGCCGAACATCAGGCCCTGGTCGCCGGCGCCGGTGTTGAGGTGGTCGTCGCTCGCCTGGTCGACGCCCTGCGCGATGTCGTTGCTCTGCTTGTCGTAGCAGACCATCACCGCGCAGCCCTTGTAGTCGATGCCGTAGGCGGTGTCGTCGTAGCCGATGCGCTTGATGGTGTCGCGCGCGACCTGGATGTAGTCGACGTGCGCGTTGGTCGTGATCTCGCCGGCGAGCACCACGAGACCGGTGTTGCAGAGCGTCTCCGCCGCGACCCGCGAACGTGGGTCCTGCGCGAAGATCGCGTCGAGGATCGCGTCCGAGATCTGGTCGGCCACCTTGTCGGGATGGCCTTCCGAGACCGACTCGGAGGTGAAGAGGAAATCGGAAGACATGCATTCTCCTGGACGGATTGTGAGGACCGCATTGCGCGGCCGGTCACAGGAGATGCGTGGGATCGACGACGCTTTAGCGGCACCGGAAGACCGGAAGCGGAATCTCGCTTTCGATCGGATCACCCCGCAAGTTGTCATTAAGAGGGTGAGTCCACGCATCGACGACGGTCGGGTCGGTGCGCTCGAGTGGCCGTATCATACCGCGCCTTTTTGCCCGACCCGCAGCGCTGCGGACGGCAAGACCCCCGGTGCTCACGACCCTCCTCCGTCTCCTGTCGCGCCTTCCGCTCGGACTCCTGCATCGCAGCGGCGCTCTGCTCGGTCGTTTCGTCGCGCGCGTTTCGCCCGGCTACCGCCGCCACCTCGTCGACAACCTGGCGCAGGCCGGCTATCCCGCGCGCACCGATGCGTCGCTCGTGTCGCGGGTCGCGGCCGAGGCCGGGCGCGGCGTTCTCGAACTCGCGCACGTGTGGATGCGTCCCCAGGCCCAGGTCCTCGCGCGGACCCGGGCCACCGGATGGGCGCAGGTCGAGGCCGCACGCGCCGCCGGCAAGGGCATCGTCTTCATGACCCCGCATCTCGGATGCTTCGAGGTGACCGCGCAGTTCTACGCGAACAACGCACAATCGGGTGCGCCGCTGACGGTGCTCTATCGACCGCCGCGCAAGCCCTGGCTCGCGCCGCTCGTCGAAGGCCGCAGGGCCCGGCAGAACCTGATGCTGGCGCCGGCCGACCTGTCCGGCGTGCGGCGCCTCGTCCGCGCGTTGAAGCGCGGCGAGGCGATCGGCATGCTGCCCGATCAGGTCCCGAGCAGGGGCGAAGGGGTATGGGCGCCGTTCTTCGGCCGGCACGCCTACACGATGACGCTGCCGGCGCGGCTGCAGAGGCAGACCGGTGCCGCGCTGCTGCTCGCGCACGGCGAGCGGCTCGCCGACGGCGAAGGGTGGGTCGTCCACTTCTCGACCATCGACGAGGCGCTCGCGGTCGATCCGGTCGAGGCCGCCGCGCAGATCAACGGCGCGCTCGAGCGGCTGATCCGCCAGGACCCGGAGCAATACCTCTGGGGCTACGACCGCTACAAGACGCCTCGCTCCGCGCCGCGTGCTCCCGACGCGCCGAGCCCGTCGTGACGCGCTTCTGGTTGCGGGTGCTGCGGCTCTTCGGCCTCCTGCCGTTGCCGGTCACGCGGGCCTGCGGCGCGGTGCTCGGCATGTTCGCTTACGCGGTCGCCGCACAGCGTCGCCGCGTCGCGCGGATCAACCTGCGCGCGTGCTTCCCGCAGATGCCCGAGCGGGAGCGGCGCCGGCTCGCACGCGCGCACTTCCGCGCGTTCGGCCAGGCGCTGCTCGATCGCGGACTCGTGTGGTGGGGCAGTCGCGCGCGCATCGAAGCGCACATCCGCTGGATCGATCTCCATCACTTCGAGGAGGCGGCCGCGCTCGGACCGGTCGTGGTCCTGGCACCGCACTTCGTCGGTCTCGACGCGGGAGGCATCCGCTTCTCGATGCTGATGCACGCGATCTCGATGTATTCGCACCAGAAGAACAAGGTGCTCGACGCGGCGCTGCTCGAAGCGCGCAGCCGCTTCAACGAGCCGGTCCTGCTGTCGAGGCAGGACGGCATGAGGCCCGCCGTCCGCGCGATGCGTCGCGGCCTGTCGTTCTACTACCTGCCGGACATGGACTTCGGGCGGCGCGACGCGGCCTTCGTCCCGTTCTTCGGCGTCGACGCGGCCACCATCACGGCGCCCGCCCGGCTCGTGCGCATCGCGCGGGCCCGGGTCGTGCCTTGCGTCACGCGCATGACGCGCGACGGTTACGAGGCGCGCTTCTATCCCGCCTGGACCGACTTCCCCGATGCCGACGACGATTCGCCGGCCACGCTGGCCCGGGCCGCGCGTCGCATGAACGCGTTCATCGAGGAACGCGTGATGGAGATGCCGGCGCAGTACCTGTGGACCCACAAGCGCTTCAAGACGCGGCCGGCGGGGGAAGGACGCTTCTACGGCTGACTCGCGTGCGGGGATGCGACGCGGGCTGCGATCGATGGCGCGCTCTCGCGAGGTCCGCGGACGCATCGACCATAATCCCGGCATGCGTTTGAAATTCACCAAGATGCAGGGCGCGGGCAACGACTTCGTCGTGCTCGACGGGACACGCGCGCCGATCGTGCTCGATCGGTCGCAGTGGCGCTGGCTCGCCGATCGTCGCTTCGGCATCGGCGCGGACCAGCTTCTCGTCGTCGGCCCGCCCGCCGACCCGGCGCGCGCGGACTTCTCCTACCGCATCTACAACGCGGACGGCGGCGAGGTCGAGCAGTGCGGCAACGGCGCTCGCGCCTTCGCGCGCTTCGTGCGCGACAAGGGCCTGAGCGACGCGGCGTCGATCCGCGTCGAGACGATGTCGGGACTGATCACGCCGCGGATCGAGGACGACGGCGACGTCACGGTCGACATGGGCGCGCCGCGCTTCGAGGCGGCGGCGATCCCGTTCGACGCTTCGGGCCTCGACGCCCGACCGGTCGGCCTCGAATCGTTGTGGCCGCTGACCGTCGACGGCACGATCGTCGAGGTCGGCGTCGTGTCGATGGGCAACCCGCATGCGGTGATGCTGGTCGCCGATGTCGAGCGCGCACCGGTCGCGAGCCTCGGTCCGCGCATCGAGCATCACCCCCGCTTCACACGGCGCGTCAACGCCGGCTTCGTGCAGGTCCTCGATCGCGACACCATCCGGTTGCGTGTCCACGAACGCGGGGCCGGCGAGACGCTGGCCTGCGGCACCGGCGCGTGCGCAGCGGTCGTCTCGGGCATCCGGCGCGGCCTGCTCGACTCGCCGGTCGCCGTCCACGCGCGCGGCGGCACGCTCGTCGTCGGATGGTCGGGCGGCTCGTCGTCGGTCACGATGCGCGGCCCGGCGCTGACCGTGTTCGACGGCGACGTCGACATCCCGGATCCCGACGTCCTCGGTCCCGTCACCGACGCGCAGGCAAGGTCCCGCGGCGCGTCACTCACCTCCGACTTCCCTTCATGAACGCACAGGACGTGGCCGACTGGCTGCAGCAGCATCCCGAATTCTTCGACGAGCACGCCACCGTCTTCGCCGGCATGACGGTCCCGCATCCGCACGGCGGCCGTGCGATCCCGCTGGCCGAACGCCAGATGATCGCGTTGCGCGAGAAGAACCGCGGCCTGGAACTCAGGGTCGCCGAACTGATGCGCTACGGGCAGGAGAACGACGCGATCGCCGAGCGCCTCGCGCGCTGGACGCGGATGCTGCTGCTGCAGCGCACGCCGCGTCTGCTGCCGGAGACGCTGGTCGGTTCGCTCGAGGAGATCTTCTCGGTGCCGCATATCGCGCTGACGCTGTGGGAGGCGGCCGACGAATTCGCCGACGAGGTCCGGGCGGCCGACGCCGGCGCGGACGTCGTCGCCTACGTCGCCACCCTCTCCGGTCCCTATTGCGGACCGCCCGACGGCGAAGCGACGAGGGTGCTGCCGTTGTTCCACACCGCGACCCACCTCGATGAGCTGGACGATCCGACGCCGGACGGCGTGGCGGCCGATGGCGAGACCGTGACGCCCGACCTCGAGGTCCGCTCGGTCGCGCTGATCCCGCTGCGTCGCGGAGCCGCGCCCGCTCCCTTCGGTCTGCTCGCGCTCGGCTCGGCCGACCCGCGCCGCTTCCACGACGGCATGGGCACCGACTTCCTCGCCCGCATCGGCGAGAACTCGAGCGCCGCGCTGACGCGACTGCTGCGCTGATGCCCGCCTCGGTCGAGCGCTATCTCGCGAATCTCGAGACGCAACGCAAGCTCTCGGTCCACACGCTCGCGTCGTACCGGCACGACCTGGAAGTCCTCGCGAAGCTCGCGACGGTCGAGGCACCGGGCGTGGCGCTCGAGCGGCTCACCGACGCGCAAGTCCGCCGCTTCGCGGCGCCGCTTCATGCCCGCGGCCTGAAGCCGCGCTCGATAGCGCGTGC
>CALMOR010000135.1 GCA_937872165.1 uncultured Burkholderiales bacterium
CAGCTCGAGGCGAAGGCTCCCGCCGTCAAGCCTTGAACGACCGTCTCGTCGCGGATCGCGGCGGGCAGGTCGCGCAGCACGTCCTCGCCGCCGCGCTGGTATTCGTCGCGGCTCGCGAAGAACTTGCCTTGCGCTTCCTGGATCTGGCCGCGCGTGGAGACGATCAGGCTGTCCTTCGGCAGGAACGCGGCCGACACGCCGATCGCGCCGGGCAGCACGCCGCCCGGGTTGTTGCGCAGGTCGAGCACGATGCCCCTCAGCGGACCGGCCTTGTAGAGCTCGTTGATCTTGGCGGCGAGGTCGCCGACGGTGGGGTCCTGGAACTGCGAGACCCGCAGGTATCCGTAGCCCGGCTCGACGGCCTTGGCGCGGACGCTCTGCACCTTGATCTCCTCGCGGATCAGCGGCACGACGATCGGGGTGCCGACGTCCTTGCGGGCCAGTGTCAGCGTGACCTTGGTGCCGGGGGCTCCGCGCAACCTGAGGATGGCGTCGTTGAGCTTCAGTCCCTTCACGTTCGCGTCGTCGATCTTGACGATCAGATCGCCCGGCTTGACGCCGGCGCGGAACGCGGGCGTGCCCTCGATCGGCGAGACGACCTTGATGAAGCCCGAGCCGTCTTCGGTGCCGTCCTCGCGACCGACCTCGATGCCGAGGCCGCCGAAGCGGCCGACCGTCTGTTCGCGCAGTTCCTTGAAGGCCTTCTCGTCGAGATAGGCCGAGTGCGGGTCGAGCCCGGCGACCATGCCGTTGATGGCTTCGGTGATGAGCTTCTTGTCGTCGACCGGTTCGACGTAGCTGCTCTTGATCGCGCCGAAGACGTCGGTGAACTGACGGATCTCGTCGATCGGCAACGGAGTGCGTCCGTCCGATGCGCGCTGAGCCGTGGCCGTGATGCCGAGCGAGAGCAGCACGCCGGCGCACACGCCGGTGGAGATCAGGCCGATGTTCTTCAGGGATTTCCGCATGGACGTCTCTATGAAAGGCGATACGACGGGTTGGATCTCGATGTCGCTGAACGCGTGCGGCAGTCGGTGCTTCGAAACGACGACTTCCCTGCGACAGACGCATGCAGCTTCCGTGCCGAAGCCCGGCATTTCTGTGACACGTTCGGAGGGGAGTCCGCCTGCCGGTCAGCGTCCACCGGTCCACGTCATCGGATCGAACGGTCGCCCGCGAAAACGGAGCTCAAAGTATAGACCGGTCTGTTCGTCGCCACTGCTGCTGCCCGACCGCGAGACGACGTCCCCGGCGGCGACCGTGTCGCCGGTGTGCCGCAGCAGCGTCTCGTTGTTGCCGTAGATGGAGAGATACTGGTCGCCATGGTCGACGATCAACAGGTTGCCGAAGCCGCGCAGGTCGTCGGCGAAGACGACCCGGCCGGCCGCCACCGCATGGACGTCGGCCCCGGGCTCGGTCTTCACGAACACGCCTTTCCAGGTCGCGCCGCTGTTGCCGCGCGGCGCGCCGAAGCGTCCCGTGACCGAGCCGCGTGCGGGCAGGCGCAACTGGCCGCGCAGTCGTGCGAAGGCGCCCGTTCCGACCGTCTCGTCCGGCGCGCGCTCGGGCGCCGCGGCTTCGGGCCGCACCCGTTCGTTCGGCGGGGCATCCCGCGTCGCAGCGCGATTGCGGCTCGCGGCCGCGGCCTTCTGTTCGGCGACCTTCCTCGCCGCTTCGCGTCGCGCCCGCTCCTCGGCAGCCTGCCTCTCGATCACGCGCTGCAGTTGCTCGACGACGCGCGTCAGGCGCTTCTCGTCGGCCTCCATCGCGCTCGCCGTCCTGCGCTGCTGGTTCAGGGTCTGCGACAGCTGTTCGAGCGCGAGCCGCTGCGCGGCCTGGTCCGCGGCGAGCGTCTCGCGGGCGGTGCGTTGGGCTTCGGCCTGTTCGACGAGCGCGCGACGGTCGTCCTCGGCGCGCGCTCTCTCGGTCTGCAGCGCGCCGGCCTGTCCCTGCAGCGACGCGAGGTCGGCCGCCTGCGCTCGTGCGGCATGGCCGAGATAGACGTCGGCCAGCAGCGCGTCGGTCGCGGCGTCGTTCATCAGGTAATGCTGCAGCGGTCCGGGCTCGCGATGGAGGGAGAGCTCGGTCATCGTCCTCGACAGCTCCGATCGACGCGTCGCGATGCGATCCTCGGTGGCGGCTCGTTGTCGATCGAGCGCGGCCATCCGCTCCTGCGCGGAGCGCTGACGCTGCGCCAGATC
>CALMOR010000136.1 GCA_937872165.1 uncultured Burkholderiales bacterium
CGTGCACCTGCAGGTCGGCGGCGATCCGAGCCATTGGGCGAGCGACGTGCCGCGCGACGCGCGACGCCTGATCGACCGCTGGTGGCCGGGGCCGCTGACGCTGATTCTGCCGCGACGACCCGGCGTCGGCGACGCCGCCGCCGGAGGACAGGACTCGATCGGTCTGCGCTGCCCGGCGCATCCGATCGCGCAGCGACTGTTGACGGCCTACGCGTTGTGCAGAGAGGCCCGCGACCGGCACGCGCCGATCGGCATCGCCGCGCCTTCCGCGAACCGCTTCGGCCGCGTCAGCCCGACCGCGGCACGCCACGTGCACGACGAGTTCGACGGACGCGGAATCGACCTGATGGTCGTCGACGGCGGCGCCTGCCCGGTCGGCATCGAGTCGACCATCGTCGACTGCACGCGTCTGGCGACGATCGGAGCGGTGTTGCTGCGGCCCGGCGCGATCACGGCCGCGATGATCGCCGAGACGATCGGCCGCGAGCCGCGCGCGGCGGACCGCGAAGCGCCACGCGCCTCGGGGACGCTGGCGTCGCACTACGCGCCGACGACGCCGGTGGTGCTCGTCGATGCGGAGCGATTGCACGAGGCGGGGGACGACGTCGTCGTGTGGACGTGGTCGGCGGAGAATCCGGCGTCGGGCCGGCATCGCGCGCCGCGCGACGCGGCGGCCTATGCGCGGACGTTGTATGCGACGTTGCGGATGCTGGACAGGGCCGGAGCGAAGGCGATCTGGATCGAACGACCGCCGCAGACCGCGGAGTGGGCCGGCGTGAACGATCGGCTGCGGCGAGCGGCGAGTGGCGAGAGTCCGGACTCTGCGAGGTCGCGAGCTCCGTGATCGGCCCCGGAAGAATCGGTCCCTTCGCGGCTTCGGGGCAGCCCGTGCGCTCGTCGTGCCGCGTCGAGGAACGACGAAGCGCGACCTAACGCTTCGGCCGCACCAGCGTGCTCTTCCCGAACAGGCTCTCGATCAGGTCGACCGCGACGATCGCGGTCTGGTTGCGGACGTCGAGCGCGGGATTGAGCTCCATCACGTCGAGGGACCCAAGACGACCGCAGTCGGCGATCATCTCCATGCACAGCTGCGCCTCGCGGTAGGTGGGACCGCCCTGCATCGCGGTGGCGACGCCCGGCGCGACCAGCGCGTCGAGGAAATCGACGTCGAAGCTGACGTGCAGGTGGGTGTCGTCGTCGATCCCCTTCAACACCTGTTCCATCGTGTGGCGCATCCCCATCTCGTCGATGTAGCGCATGTCGAACACGTCGAGGCCGGTCTCGTGGATCAGGCGCTTCTCGCCCGCATCGACGCTGCGGATGCCGATCTGCGAAACCCAGGTCGGCTCGATCGCCGGGACGACTCCGCCGATTCCGCACAGCGCATCGGGCCCGAAGCCGCACAGGCAGGCGACCGGCATGCCGTGCAGGTTGCCGCTCGGCGTCAGGCGGCTGGTGTTGAAGTCGGCGTGTGCGTCGAGCCACAGGACGCGCAGCGTCCGGCCTCGTTCGCGGCAGTGTCGGGCGGCCGCCGAGATCGAGCCGATCGCGAGGCTGTGATCGCCGCCCATCAGGATCGGCAGCCGATCGATCCGGAGTTCGTCGTGGACCGCCGCATGGACGGCCGTGGTCCAGGCCACGACTTCGGCCAGGTGACGATGGCCGTCGACCGCGGGCCGGGCCGGGTTCGGCGGCCCGTTGAGGTTGCCGCGATCGACGACGTCCAGCCCGTGACCGCGCAACACCGCGTCGAGGTTCGCGACCCGCAGCGCTTCCGGGCCCATGCTCGATCCACGCGAACCCGCCCCGACGTCCGTCGGGGCGCCGATCAGCGTGACTGCGGCAGGTGTGTGCATGACCTTCCTTCGTTGGTGGGGGCGACGTGCCTTCAGGCGGCGCGCCTGAAGGCGGACGATCGCATGTCGAGCGCACCGCCGGACAGATTCTTCGGGTCGCCGCGGTGCGGGATCAGGTCGATCTTCCGTCCCCACGCGGGCCGGGCCTGGATCAGGGCATGCAGATGGCGAAGCGCCGCGTAGTCCTCGAGCGCGAAGCCGACCGAGTCGAAGATCGTCACTTCGCCAGCCGACGTTCGACCCGGCACGATGCCGCGGACGACCTGATCGAACCCGACGACGCGCGTCGTCGCGTTCGATCTGCCGGACTTCTCCTTCGACACGGGACTGCGGTTCGTACTCGACGACGATGCGGGCGTCGGGCCGTCACAGGATGCGGACGTCGAGCTCGGCCTCGCCCGGACAGTCGCCGCCCACCGCGTGCGCGGTCGCTGCCGTCACGCCGGCTCGCAGTGCGCTTGCGACACGCTGTTCGACTGCCCGCTGATCTCATGAACCATCTCGGGTCGACGCAGGTACGTCAGTCGGGCATTCTTATGCGCATCCGTTCGGCTGGGCTCCTTGAAAGTCCTGTGGGTTTGGCGATTCACAGTCTCTCAAATCCAGTCCGAATGGACACTCACAACGTCTTGGGCCTTCACAGCTAGGCGCCGATGCCATGCTCGACCTGAACGAAATCCTCGACACGCCCCTGCCCGCGACGCTGAAGGGCCTGGCCGCGTCGGCCGTCGGGAAACCGTTGCGGCGACTGGGATCGCTCGGTCTGTCGATCCTCGCCGACGACGTCCCGTTTCCGGTCGCGTTGCTGAAGGAGTCGGCTCTCGCGCACAACACGACGTGGATGGCGCGCTTCGCGGAACGGGCGGGGGTCAGTCTCTGCCCGCACGGCAAGACGACGATGGCGCCGCAGTTGTTCGATCGTCAGCTCGCCGCGGGCGCGTGGGGCATGACCGCGGCGACCGCGAGCCACGTGCGGACCTACCGACGGTTCGGCGTGTCGCGCATCATCCTCGCGAACCAGCTCGTCGGACGATCGAACATCGAGCTCGTGCTCGACGAGCTCGAGGCCGACGGCTCGCTGGAGCTCTACTTGCTGGTCGACTCGCTGGCCTGCCTGCGACTCCTCGAGGAAGCCGTGTCGACGCGCACCGTCTCGAGACCGTTGCGGCTCCTCCTCGAAGTCGGCGCGATCGGCGGCCGGACGGGGGTCCGGTCGACCGAGGAGGGCGTCGCGCTCGGACGCGCCGTGCGCAACGCCTCGCCGTCGCTCGAGCTCCGCGGCATCGAAGCCTTCGAAGGGACCTCGATGTCGGACGGGGCCGACGTCGAGACGGCGGTCCATCGTCTGTTGGGACGCGTGGTCGATCTCTGTCGCACGGGCATCGAGGAGCGCTGGTTCGCGCGCGGCGAGATCGTCGTGACCGGTGGCGGCTCGGCCTTCTTCGATCTCGCGGCGCGCGAGTTGACCGGCCTCGGCGAGCGCGACGTGCGCACCGTGCTCAGAAGCGGCTGCTACGTCTCGCACGACGCGTTGCACTACGAGCCCATGCAGCCGCGCATCCGCGAACGGTCCGCAGCGCTCTTCGGCAGCGGGCCCGGCCTCGTGAACGCGCTCGAGGTCTGGTCGGTCGTGCAGTCGGTCCCGGAGCCGGGCCGTGCGATCGTCGCGCTCGGCAAGCGCGACATCTCGTACGACCTCGAAGTCCCGAAGCCCCTGTGGTGGTACCGGCCGGGCCTGCACGATCGCCCTGAACCGGTTCCCGAAGCCATCCGTGTCTCGGCACTGAACGATCAGCATGCCTATCTCGACGGACCGTCGCTGCGCGACCTCTGGCAGGTCGGAGACCTGGTCGGGTTCGGCGTCGGGCATCCGTGCACGACGTTCGACAAGTGGCCGCTGCTGTACGTCGTCGACGACGGGTATCGCGTCGTCGACGGCATCAGGACCTACTTCTGAATCGTCGGCGGCGAGAGGCTCTCGACCGTCGATCCGGCGAGCGCCCGTCCCAGCCGCGTCGAGTCGCTGACCCGGCCGAAGTCGTGGTTCTTGCTGTGGACGAGCCGCACGGACGCCTCGTGGTCCGCGGGATCGTAGGCGGCCGCACAGTCCTGCAGGAGCACGCACGCGTAGCCGAGCTCGACCGCGCCGCGAAGCGTCGACGACACGCAGCATTGGGGTCACGCCCGTCTGCAACAAGGTGTCGATCCCGCGCGTGCGCAGGATCGTGTCGAGCGTGGTCTGGTGGAAGGCGTTGAAGCCCGCCTTGTCGACGACCGGCTCGCCGTCGCGCGGCACCATCGCCCGGACGATCCCGGTGCCCGGCTCGCCCCTGACGAGGAAACGTCCCGGCGGACCCCGGCAACTACTCGGCCGGCTCAGCGGACTTCGAGACCTACGGGGGCGACGCTCGCAAGCCGCAGGAGTCCGCGTTCCTGCCGTCCGGTCTCCGCGAATGTAGAACGGATCGAGCAGGTACAGGCCGTTCGTGTAGGGCAGCATCTGCGCCCGCAGGTACTCGAGGTCGAGCGACGAGAAGACGAGATCGGCGGCGTATCCGTGTCCGTGCCGAGGCCGAGGCGCCCGGCATCAGCTCGCGCGAACGCTTCGGTGATTCGAATCTCTGATGCCAATCGCGCGCAGCACCGCTGACGAAAACATCACGCTTCCATCACCCTTCAAGCCGGGTCCGTCGAGTGGACCAACGCACTTCGCGTCGGTCACATCTCGCCTAAATCAACCCCTCGTGCGTCATCGCCTTCCGCACCGCCGGTCGCTCCATCATGCGATCGCGCAAGGCGGCCAGCCTGGCCGGGGCTTCGATGCCGTTCTTCTTCGCCCACAGCAGCATCACGAACAGGTAGGCGTCGGCCACGCTCATGTCGGCGCCGAACAGGTAGTCGCCCTGCAAGCGCTGATCGAGATAGCCCATGCGCTTCAGGATCAGCTCGCTCGCCTTTCGCTTCTCGTCGTCGCCCGCGCCCGCGAAGAACGGCTTGAAGCTCTTGTGGATCTCGGTCGAAATGAAGGCGAGCGCCTGCAGCAGGTGCGTGTGTCCCATCGGTCCGGACGGGCGAAGGGCCGTGTCCTGATGCGCGATCCAGTCGAGGATCGCGACGTTCTCCGTCAGCGTCTCGCCGGAGTCGAGCGTCAGGGCGGGCACGTATCCCTTCGGGTTGATCGCCAGGTAGTCGGCGCCGCCCTCCGTCCGCTTGGCCTTGAGATCGACCTTCTCGTGCTCGAACGACAGCTTCGCCTCGTGCAGCGAGATGTGGTCGGCGAGGCTGCAGGCACCGGGCGAGAAATAGAGCTTCATCGGGAAATTCTCCTTGTTGGTTATGGGTCGGCAGGCGGCGCATCGCCGTTGCCATCGGGGTGACGCGAGGCGTTCGACTGCCGACGTCTTCATGCGGGTCGTCGCTCGGGCTTCCGTACCGCGACCGTCGGCCCGAAGCCGGCGATTATGCGACGGCCCGCGTGCCGCCGGCTTGCGCTAAGCCAGGACGGTCCTCGACCCGTTCCGCGGCGGCTCGCAACCGCCGGATGCTGGCCGGAGCCGCGGACGCCGCTGCATGTCGGAACCCCAGGCCGATCGTCTTGACAGCATGCGCAGGCCGGTGATCACTATCGCCTTCCGCATCCCGCCCCGACACCATGACCCTTCACGGCTGGCTCGCCTTCGTCGCCGCGAGCATCGTCCTGCTGCTCGTCCCCGGCCCGGCCATCCTGCTCGCGATCGGCGACTCGCTCGCGCATCGCGGACGTTCGTCGTGGAGCACGGTCGCAGCCGGCGACACGACCGCGATGGCGACCTCGCTCGCGGGTGCCGGCGCGCTGCCGGCCGCTTCGGCGACCGCGTTCACGATCCTCGAGATCGTGGGGGGCGCCTATCTGATCCCTCTCGGCATCCGCTCGATCGCCGGGGCGCGTCGCGCCGGCGCGGTCGGCGTGCCGATGCGACCGCGGACCGCGAAGCGCCGCTTCGCTTCGGCGTGGCGGGTCACCGCGCTCGATCCGAAGAGCATCGTGTTCTTCGTCGCCTTCGTGCCGCCCTTCATCGGCACCGATGCGTCCTTCGTCGAGCAGAGCGCGGTGCTGTTGCCGACCTTCGCGGTCCTGGCCTCGATCGACGCCGGCGTCCATGCGCTGCCGGCGCGCGCGGCCGCGGCCCGCCCGACCGGCGCGGGGGTCAGCGGCGTTTCGGCCATGACGGCGGCGCGCTGCTGATCGGTGCGGGAACACTCACCATCGGCATGTCGCGGCACTGACCCGTTTTCGAAGACCTGCAAGCGAGGAGTCCGACGATGCGTGTACTCGTACTGGTGAAAGCGACCGAAGACAGCGAGCGGGGCCTGCTGCCCAGCGCCGAGATGTTCGCGGCGATGGGACGCTTCAACGAAGCGTTGCGCGAGGCCGGGGTCCTGGTCCAGGCCGACGGTCTCCACCCGTCGTCCAGGGGCAAGCGGATCGCGTTCGATGGTCCGAGTCGGACGGTCGTGGACGGACCGTTCGCTCCCCCGCGCGCACTGGTAGCGGGCTTCTGGCTCTGGGACGTCGAGGACATGGACGAGGCGGTCGCGTGGGTCAAGCGCTGCCCGAACCCGATGCCGGGACCGAGCGAGATCGAGATCCGGCCGCTGCACGAGCTGGCCGATCCGGAGGGACTCTGAACGGCGTCGTCGAGCCGTCGCCCGTGCACGAGGACGCGGCCGGACGCGGCGTCACCGCGCGATCCCGTCGCTCGTCCGCTCGCGTCACGGCCGCATCCTCGGCCCCAGCTCGCGCGCCCGCTCCACCAGATAGACATCCATCGGCGACGTCGTGCCGCGGATCGTCGTCGGCGTCGTCGACAGTCCCTCGACGTCCAGCCCCGACAGTCGCGCCACCTCTGCCGACAACGCCAGCTGCACGTTCGCGTCCTTCGCGACGAACTCGAGCCGCGACGCGACGTTGACCGCGGGGCCGACGACCGACATCGACATCGATTCGCCGATGCCGACCCGACCGTGCACGTGCGGTCCGCAATGCAGGCCCATCGCCACGCGCAGCGGCTCGGCGAGCTCGCTCGCGATGCGCACGTTGAGCTGCTCGATCAGTCGGTCGACCTCTGCGCACGCCAGCAGCGCGGAGCGGCAGGCGCCGGCCAGTCCCGCCGGGTCGCCGAAGACCGCCAGCACGCCGTCGCCGGCGCGGTCGTTGATCCACCCGCCGCTGCCGTAGACCGCCTGTCCCACGGTGTGCAGGAAGTGGTTGAGCAGATAGATGACGTCGTACGGCAGCTTCTTCTCGGTCATCGCCGTGAAGCCGCGGATGTCGACGAAGAGGACCGCGAGCTCGCGCTCCACGCTGCCCTCGTCGCTCGCCTGCACGAAGACCGGCGTATCGCCGCCCCTGCCGAGCCGCACCAGCGGCAGCACGGTCGCCGCGGCGCGGACGCGGGCCTGGCATGCGAGTCGCACGTTCGACGGCGCGCTCACCGAGCGCAGCGTCGCGAGCTCGGCCTCGCTGGCCGGCATCAGCCCCGACTCGTCGCCGACGATCAGGACCCGGCAGGTCGAGCAGCGGCCGCGGCCGCCGCAGGCCGACATGTGCGGGATGTCGTTCATGCGGCTGACCTCGAGCAGCGTCGGCCCCGCGGATGTCTTGACCAGCGGCCCGCGCACGTACTGCACCGGGATCCGCATCGCGAAGCGCTGTCGCAGCGTGCGCCCGACGGCGACGAGGAAGGCGACCAGCGCGATCGCGTAGAAGGCGAGCTGCGCGTCTGCCCGCCAGCCGACGATGACGGCCGTGGTCCGCGCGTCGGGCCAGTGGGTCGCGGCCTTCAGCGCGTCGAACGCGGCGGGGTCGGCCGTGATCGCCGCGACGTTGCGGCCTTGCGTGACGATGCCGAGCACGGCCGCGAACGGCAGCAGCGTCGCCGCGACGAGCAGGAGGGGCGCGAAGTGCCGATAACGCGGCACGAGCCGCAGCCAGTAGTGCAGGCCGAGGCAGCCGTGCGCCCACACGAGCAGCAGCAGCAGCGTCTGGCCGATCATCGTGTCGGTCCAGATCTTCCGCAGCTCGTACGGATAGCTGGTGTCGATGCCGAAGACGAGGCCGGCCACGCGCGTGTTGACGATGTGCGGCAGCAGGAAGAGCGGGATGGCCAGCCCGAGCGCGAGCTGCATCCATTCCCATGCGGGCAGGCGGAAGGTGCGGCGCTGCGCGACCTTCAGCAGTGCCGCCGCGGCATGCGTCACGAGCGCCGCCGCGAGGACGAGGCCGCCGAGCGCGGACCGCGTGACGGCCGTGCGCCAGCCGTCGAACGAGACCATCGCTTCGAGGCTGACGAGGCCGAGCGCGTGATTGAAGAAGTGCGTCCCGGCGAACGCGAACAGGATCAGGCCGGTGACGAGCCGCACGCGTTGAGCGGACGTTCCTCTCCACAACACGTGCATCGACGTCCGCCCTCCGTCCGGGAGGACCGCGCGCGATGACGGATGGTCGCGGTCCGGTGCGCGAGCATATCGCCTCGCGACGCGGTCGGGCGCAGTCCCGTCGTCTCGAAGCCATCGTCTCGATGCGAGCGGTCCGGCGGCGCCGCGGCATCAGCCGGCCCGAAGCATGCGGCATCGTCGCGATGAGCGAACCCCCGGGCCGGCGTCGTCGGGTCGTGCTCGCGACGCGTCGCTTTCGACAACGAGCCTCACGATTTTCACGCTCGTCCGGTCGATGCTCGCGACGACTGTCGTAAGCCCCGCACACGAGGCGTCGCCGAGGCCTCGATCGCATTGACGGTTTCGCGAGCCCCATGCTGTACTCGTCCATCGCGCGCCTTCCCGCCGGCACGTCGTTCGTGCCACCACCTCTTCACTCGGACGAATGAAAAAGCTCCCCTTCCTGTCCTTCGCGCTGGTCGGCTCGTCCGCGCTGTTCCTCGCCTCGTGTCACGACGACGGCGGTCCTCCGGCCGTGGTCCCGGTCGCCGACAACAGCTGTCAGGCGATCGCGAGCGACGGCAGCACGGTCGTCGTCGGCTCGAACCTGCCCGGCGATCCGTCGCTGCCCGAGGCGGCGTCGGGCTATCGCACCGGCCTCAAGGCCGTGTACGCGCGCCGCTACATGGTGACGACGTCCAACGCGCTCGCGAGCGCGGCGGGCTGCAAGGTGCTGCAGCGAGGCGGCACCGCGGCCGACGCCGCGGTCGCGGTGCAGGCGGTGCTCGGCCTGACGGTGCCCGAGGCGACCGGTCTCGGCTCGGGCGGCTTCATCCTCTACTACGACGCGACCGCGAAGGCGGTGCAGACCTACGACGGCCGCGAGTCGGCGCCGGCCGCGGCCACCGTCAACTACCTGCGCTACGTCGACGACGCGACCAACCAGACGGTGCCGCTGCCGAACGCACGCGCGAGCGGGCGCTCGATCGGCACCATCGGCGTCCCGCGGCTGATGGAAGCGGTGCAGCGCGATCACGGCGCGCTCGCGTTCAAGGACCTGATGGGCGACGGCATCGCGCTCGCGACCAACGGCTTCAGGATCGGCGGCCGTCTCGCGGCCGCGATCGCGTCGAACGCGACCAGCCTCAAGCGCGACGCGGAGGCGACCGCCTACTTCTTCAACGCGGACGGCACGCCGAAGGCGCTCGGCACGGTGATGACCAACCCGGCCTACGCCGCGTCGCTGACCGCTTACGCCAACGGCGGCGCCGACGCGATCATGACCGGCGCGATCGCCGCCGACATCGTCGCGAAGATCGCGACGACGCGCGCCACCGACGGGTCGGCCATCACGCCCGGCAAGACCACGCTCGCCGACCTCGCGGCCTATCAGGCGAAGCGGCGCGACCCGGTCTGCACGACCTATCGCGCCTACTACGTGTGCGGCATGGGACCGCCGACGTCGGGCGGCATCACGGTCGCGTCCGCGCTCGGCATCCTCGAGAACTTCAACCTCGCGCTGCAGAAGCCGACGGCCATCGACCTCGAAGGCGGCAAGCCCGCGGTGCAGGGCGTGCACCTGATCACCGAGGCCGAGCGCCTCGCCTATGCGGACCGCGACAAGTACGTCGCCGACACCGACTTCGTGCCGTTGCCGGGCAACAGCGCCAACACGCTGCTGAACAAGCCGTACCTGCAGTCGCGCGCCGGCCTCATCAGCTTCGCGACGAGCCTCGGCACCGCGCAGCCGGGCAACTTCGGCCCGGTCTCGCTCGGCCTCGACACCGCGTTGATCGAGCACGGCACCAACCAGTTCACGATCGTCGACGGGCAGGGCAACGTGCTGACCGCGACGACGACGGTCGAGTCGAGCATGGGCTCGTTCCACATGACGCACGGCTTCCTGCTCAACAACCAGCTGACGGACTTCTCGGCCGCGCCCACCGACGCCAACGGCGCGCTGATCGCGAACCGCGTGGCGCCGGGCAAGCGACCGCGCAGCTCGATGGCGCCGACGCTGGTGTTCCGCATGGCGGCCGACGGATCGCGCGGCGACTTCCTGATGGCCACCGGCTCGCCGGGCGGCGGCACGATCCCCCAGTACGTGCTGAAGACGCTGGTCGGCGTGCTCGACTGGGGGCTCGACGCGCAGCAGTCGTCGGGCCTCGTCGACTTCGGCGCCAGCAACGGCCCGACCACCACGATCGGCGGCGAGCACCCCGACGTCGACATCACCAACAACGGCGCCAACGATCCGTTGATCACCGGCCTGCGCGCGCTCGGCCACACGGTCTCCACCGCGGCGCAGTCGAGCGGCGTCAACTCGATCATCCGCACGCAGCTCGACGGCGCCGCGGT
>CALMOR010000137.1 GCA_937872165.1 uncultured Burkholderiales bacterium
CCGCCAGAACCTGCTCGGCAAGCGCGTCGACTACTCGGGCCGTTCGGTCATCGTGGTCGGACCGCAGCTGAAGCTGCACCAGTGCGGGCTGCCGAAGAAGATGGCGATCGAACTGTTCAAGCCGTTCATCTTCAACCGCCTCGAGCAGATGGGCGTCGCGACGACGATCAAGGCCGCGAAGAAGGAAGTCGAGAACGAGACACCGGTCGTGTGGGACATCCTCGAGGAAGTCATCCGCGAGCACCCGGTGATGCTGAACCGCGCGCCGACGCTGCACCGCCTCGGCATCCAGGCCTTCGAGCCGGTGCTGATCGAAGGCAAGGCGATCCAGCTGCATCCGCTGGTGTGCGCCGCGTTCAACGCCGACTTCGACGGCGACCAGATGGCCGTCCACGTGCCGCTGTCGCTCGAGGCGCAGATGGAAGCGCGGTCGCTGATGCTGGCGTCGAACAACATCCTGTTCCCGGCCAACGGCGATCCGTCGATCGTGCCGTCGCAGGACATCGTGCTCGGGCTCTATTACGCGACCCGCGAGAAGGTCAACGGCAAGGGCGAGGGCAGCTACTTCGCCAACGTCGGCGAAGTGCATCTGGCCTACGAGAACAAGCAGGTCGAGCTGACCAGCAAGGTCACGGTCCGCATCCGCGAGTTCCTGAAGAACCCCGAGTACGTCACCGTGCTGCCGGGTTCGCTCGATGCCGAACAGATCGCGGCGGCCGAGCCGCAGTTCGTCGAGAAGGTGTCGCGCTTCGAGACCACGGTCGGTCGCGCGATCCTGTCCGAAGTGCTGCCGAAGGGTCTGCCGTTCAGCGTCCTCAACCGGGCGTTGAAGAAGAAGGAGATCTCGAAGCTCATCAACGCGTCGTTCCGGCGCTGCGGACTGCGGGCCACGGTGGTCTTCGCCGACCAGCTGATGCAGTCGGGCTTCCGACTCGCCACGCGTGCCGGCATCTCGATCTGCGTCGACGACATGCTCGTGCCGACTCAGAAGGAGACGATCATCAACGCGGCCGCGCACGACGTGAAGGAGATCGACCGTCAGTATTCGTCGGGCCTCGTCACGTCGCAGGAGCGCTACAACAACGTCGTCGACATCTGGGGCAAGGCCGGCGACCGCGTCGGCAAGGCGATGATGGAACAGCTCGCGACCGAGCCGACCACCGACCGTCACGGCAAGGCCGTGCGCCAGGAGTCGTTCAACTCGATCTACATGATGGCCGACTCGGGCGCGCGCGGTTCCGCCGCGCAGATCCGTCAGCTGGCCGGCATGCGCGGCCTGATGGCGAAGCCGGACGGCTCGATCATCGAGACGCCGATCACGGCCAACTTCCGTGAGGGCCTGAACGTGCTGCAGTACTTCATCTCGACGCACGGCGCGCGCAAGGGTCTCGCCGACACGGCGCTGAAGACGGCCAACTCGGGCTATCTCACGCGTCGTCTCGTCGACGTGACCCAGGACCTGGTCGTCGTGACCGAGGACTGCGGCACCATCGACGGCGTCAACATGAAGGCGCTGGTCGAAGGCGGCGAGGTCATCGAAGCGCTGCGCGACCGCATCCTCGGCCGCGTGACGGCGGTGGACCTCGTCAACCCCGAGACCGCCGAAGTGCTGCACGAGGCCGGCTCGCTGCTGGACGAGGACGCGGTCGAGCGCATCGAAGCGCTCGGCATCGACGAAGTCCGCGTGCGCACTCCGCTGACCTGCGAGACGCGCTACGGTCTGTGCGCCAAGTGCTACGGCCGCGACCTCGGCCGCGGCACGCTCGTCAACACGGGCGAAGCGGTCGGCGTCATCGCCGCGCAGTCGATCGGCGAGCCGGGCACGCAGCTCACGATGCGCACCTTCCACATCGGCGGTGCGGCCTCGCGCGCGGCGATGGCGTCGGGCGTCGAGTCCAAGTCCAACGGCACGGTGCGCTTCACGGCGACGGTGCGCTACGTCACCAACGCGAAGGGCGAGCAGATCGCCATCTCGCGGTCCGGTGAAGTGCTGGTCACCGACGACCACGGCCGCGAGCGCGAGCGTCACAAGGTGCCGTACGGCGCCACGCTGCTGGCGCTCGACGGCACGGTCGTCAAGGCCGGCATGCCGCTCGCCACGTGGGATCCGCTGACGCGTCCGATCATCAGCGAGTACTCGGGCCGCGTGAAGTTCGAGAACGTCGAGGAAGGCGTCACGGTCGCGCGTCAGCTCGACGACGTGACCGGCCTGTCGACCCTCGTCGTGATCGACGCCAAGCGTCGCGGCACGTCGGCGGTCAAGGGCGTGCGGCCGGTGGTCAAGCTGATCAACGAGCACGGCCAGGAAGTGAAGATCGCCGGGACCGAGCACCCGGTGACGATCGCGTTCCAGGTCGGCGCGCTGATCACGGTCAAGGACGGGCAGGACGTCGCGGTCGGCGAAGTGCTGGCGCGCATCCCGCAGGAGTCGTCGAAGACGCGCGACATCACCGGCGGTCTGCCGCGGGTGGCCGAGCTGTTCGAGGCGCGTTCGCCGAAGGACGCCGGCACGCTGGCCGAGGTCACCGGCACGGTCACGTTCGGCAAGGAGACCAAGGGCAAGCAGCGTCTCGTCATCACCGACATGGAAGGCGTCGCGCACGAGTTCCTGATCACGAAGGAAAAGAACGTGCTGGTCCACGACGGCCAGGTGGTCAACAAGGGCGAGTCGATCGTCGACGGACCGGCGGATCCGCAGGACATCCTGCGACTGCTCGGCATCGAGGCGCTGGCCCGCTACATCGTCGACGAGGTGCAGGACGTCTATCGCCTGCAGGGCGTGAAGATCAACGACAAGCACATCGAGGTGATCGTGCGTCAGATGCTGCGTCGGGTGCAGGTGGTCGACGCGGGCGAGACGCGCTTCATCCAGGGCGAGCAGGTCGAGCGGTCGCACTTCCTCGACGAGAACGACGCGACGATCGCGGCCGGCAAGCGCCCGGCGATCCACGGCAACGTGCTGCTGGGAATCACCAAGGCGTCGTTGTCGACCGACTCGTTCATCTCGGCCGCGTCGTTCCAGGAGACCACGCGCGTGCTCACCGAGGCGGCGATCATGGGCAAGCGCGACGAGCTCCGCGGTCTGAAGGAGAACGTCATCGTCGGCCGCCTGATCCCGGCCGGTACCGGACTCGCCTTCCACATCGCCCGCAAGGCGAAGGAACTATCGGAAGCGAAGGACCGCGAGCTGGCGGCGCAGGCGGAGCTCGAGGCGCTGGAGCAGGCGAGCAACGCATCCGCGGCCGAAGCGGCAGCGAACGAAGCGACCGTCGAGAGCTGAGGTCGGACGGACGTCGTCGACGCGGGTCGGTCGACGCGGGTCGGTCGATGATGGAACGAGGCCCGGGGCAGCGATGCTCCGGGCTTTTTTTTGGCGCTCCCGGACGACGTGCAAGGCGATGGCGGCAGCTATTCAAGTCGTTGGACGGTATGCGATGCAGACCCATTTCGAAGAGCGAGGTTTTGAGATCGATCATGCGAAGCGAACGCGAAGTGGCCTGCGTGACCGGCCGAGGTGCGGCTTTGGTCCTGCGACCGCTCCTGCCGCATGCCTCCTCGAATCGACCGGACGAAGTCGTCGGCGCGTCGCTCACGCCGACGATCTTCTGGCCGTTGATCAACGACCTCCGGGCCGTGGCCCGGGGTCGGGCCGTGGTCGGCCAAGCGGAAGTCGTCGCGCTGGTTCGGCACCGGTTCGCATGGGACTGGCTGCGCACGCTCCTCATCGCCATCGGCTTCGCGTCGACCATCCGCGCGATCGGCCGCGGTACGCGTCACGGCCTGTAGGGGTCGATCGGCCCACCACGCCGACACGCTTCGCGTTCGTCGGCCTCCCGGTCGATGCGATCGTCACGGGGACCCCGACGCAGGTCATCGTCCGTCGCCGCTTCCTTCGGCGTCGAGTCGCGCCCCTCGACGCATCGAGCGGAAGGTCGCCCCTAGCGACCTTCGAACGCGGCCTGCAGCGCCGCGACGTCGAACCTCACCATCTTCATCATCGCGTCGCTGGCCCGCTTCGCCGCGGTGCGGTCCGGCGACGACATCAGCTCGCCCAGGACGCGCGGCACGATCTGCCACGAAACGCCGTAGCGATCCTTCAGCCAGCCGCACTGCTCAGCATGGCCGCCGTCGGCGAGCAACGCGTTCCAATAACGGTCGACCTCGGCCTGGTCGTCGCAGTCGACGACGAACGAGATCGCGTGGTTGAACGGGTCGAGCGGGCCGGCCGTCATCGCGGTGAAGGACTGGCCGAACAGCGTGAATTCGACGATCTGCACGGAGCCGGCCGGGCCGCTCGGCGAGTCGCTCGGCAGTCCGGTCGTCCGCACGATGCGCGAGTCGGGGAAGATCGACACGTAGAACGCGGCGGCCTCGCCGGCCTTCTCGGCGTACCAGAGGAAGGGGGTGATCTTCTGCATGACGGTCTCCTGATGGGTCGGCTTACGTCTCGGCTCGCATCCTCGGCTCGCGCCGTCGTCCCGGCCTCGCCTTCCGCTCGTGTCCTCGGCTTCGGTCCCTGGCTCTTGGCTGGCTTCGTCCTCGGTTTTCGTCGTCGCTTCCAGTGATCCGTAGAGGTCGGCCTGCCTAGCTGCGGCCGTCGGGCCTCGTCATCGCGTCGAACACGATGGCCGGCCGGGCCTCGATGCGCCGGACGATCGTCAGGCGCGTCATCGCTTCGCCTTTCGCGCGCGGCCCTCCTCGCGCTTCGCATGCTCGGCGAGGCGCTCGAGGCTGCCGGACCAGAAGCGCTGGTAGCGCCCGAGCCATGCCATCGCCGCGGCCATCGGTTCGGGCGCGAGCGTGACGAACATCGTGCGCCCATCCTTCGCGCGCGTGATCAGGTACGCCCCTTCGAGCACGTCGAGATGCTTCATCACGCCGGGCAGCGTCAGCGCGGTGGGCGCGGCGAGCTCGCCGATCGACAGGGCCCCGCGTTCCTCGAGCTGTCGCAGCATCGCGCGCCGCGTCGCGTTCGTCAGCGCCGAGAAGACCCGATCGAGTTGCGCTTCATGGTTCACCATGTGGTGAACTGTAGCGAGGCGGGGGCCGCGGGTCAACGGGCTCGTACGACAGAGCCATGGATCGACGCGCCCTGCGGACTCGGGGACCCGCGGGGCATCCCGCGCAGCGCATCGATCCACGACGCGTGCCCGGCGAATGGCTTTCGGCGCGCATCCGTCGCGCGCTGCCGTGACCGTCACGCGGTGGCCGGACCGGGCTCCACCAGCCGGACGAGACTGCTCTCGTACAGCGCCGCGAGCAGCGCGGGCTGCGTGACCATCCCGACCAGCCGTCGCTCCGCATCGACCACGGGGACGTAGCGCAGACCCAGGTCGGTCATCAGCGGCACCAGCTCGATCACCGGTGTCGACGCGGGCACGGTCTTCACGGGCGCGCTCATGATCTGTCCGACGACCTCGTCCTTGTCGGAGTGCGAAGCGTCGGTGCGTCGCAGGAACCCGCGCAGCTTCGCGGCGAGCCCGCGATAGGCCGGCAGGTCCGCATGCGCGATGAAGTCCGCGCGCGTGACGATGCCGATCACGCGACGCGTGCGATCGACGACCGGCGCGACCTCGATGCCGTGCGCGCGCATCAGCCGCCAGGCCGCGTCGAGCTCGGTCGCGTATTCGACGGTGACCACGTCGGTGGCCATGACGGCGCTGCACGGCGTCCCGCCGAAGCGACGTCGGTAGGCGCGCCGTTCGGTGCGCCGGAAGAGATCCTCGAGGTCGTCGCCGTCGACGTCGAGGACCTCTTCGTGGTCCGCCAGCACCGCTTCGAGATCGGCGCGCACGAACCCTCGACCGATCGGCATGCCGTCGTCGTCGATCGCCCGCGCCGGCGTCCTTTCATGCTGGAAGCGCGGGTAGCGGCGACCGGCGAGGTTGTTGTAGACCAGCGCCACCACGACCAGCAGCACGGTGTTGAGGGCGACCGGCACGAGTGCGAAGCCGTAGCCGGACGCGTGGATGACCGGGCCGCCGAGCACGGCGGTCAACGCCACCGAGCCGCTCGGCGGATGCAGGCAGCGGAGCGCCGCCATCGCGGCGATCGCGAGGAACACGGCCGCCATCGACGCCGGTAGCGGCGCCGCGATCAGCTTGAAGCAGGCCACGCCGATCAGCGCCGACACCACGTTGCCGCCGATGACGGACCACGGCTGCGCGAGCGGACTCGCGGGGATCCCGAACAGCAGCACGGCCGATGCGCCGATCGGCGCCATCAGCCACACGACGTCGGCGGCGGTGCCGAGCAGCCAGGCGCTGAGGAGCCCGACGAAGAGGATGCCGAGCAGCGCGCCGAGGCACGCGCGCAAGAGTTCGGCCGGCGCGATGTTGGTCGGCGCCGGCAGCAGCCGGGCGATGAACGAGCG
>CALMOR010000138.1:0-252 GCA_937872165.1 uncultured Burkholderiales bacterium
CCCCGAAGCCGTAGCGGGCCAGCACCGACTGCGACGGCGGCGACGCGACGAACTGCACGAACTTCTTCGCGACGGCCTCGTTGCCGGTGCCCTTCATCGCGGCGATCGGGTAGAGGATCGGCGCCGGCGTCGGCGCGACGAAGAGCACGCGCACCTTGTCGGGCATGATCGCCGCGTCGGTCGCGTAGACGAAGCCCGCGTCGACCTCGCCGCGCGCGACGTAGTCGAGCGCCTGACGCACCGACTGAGCGC
>CALMOR010000138.1:262-4060 GCA_937872165.1 uncultured Burkholderiales bacterium
CCGATGGTCTTCGGCTCGACGACCGACCAGAGACCCGCCTGCTCGAGCACCGACTTCGTGTAGCGGCCCACCGGCACGCTGGCCGGCTGACCGATCGCGATCTTCCGGAAGCGCTCCGAGCGGAGGTCGGCGAGGCCGCCGGCCGTCAGCTTGCCGTCGACGGGCGCGACGACGACGAGCGCGTTGCGTACGAAGTCGACACGGGTGCCGGCCTCGACGAGTCCCTGCTTCTGCGCCTCGTCCATGGTCTCCTCGTCGGCGCTGGCGAAGACGTCGACCGGCGCGCCCTTCGCGATCTGCTGCAGCAACGCGCCCGATGCGGCGAAGTTGAACTGCACCCTCGTGCCCGGGTTCTGCGCCTCGAAGGCGGTACCGAGTTCCCGGAACGCGTTGGTCAGGCTGGCGGCGGCCGAGACGGTGAGGTCGGCGGCGTTCGCGACGAACGGAGTCAGCGCGAGGACGAGTGCGCGGACGAATGCAGCGGGGACGAATGCAGCGAGGCGCGGCAGGCGGCGCGACGACGGGCGATGCGGGTCTGTCATGGCGGAGGAGCGGCGAAGAAGGGCTCGTAATATATCCCGAAATATAACGACGCTCCCGTTCGTCATCCCGGACCTCGTTATATATTCGCGGATATAACGCTTGCCGAGACTGGGAGGTCACGATGAAGGAAGTCGTTCCGTCGCGAACGCTGCGCACGCTGTCGTCCGCCGCGATCCTGCTGCATGCGGTCGTCGCGAACGCCGCGGGTCCGACGACGGAGTTCACCGTCACCGGCGGAGTCCGCAACCCGTCGACGCAGACGCTGGCGACGCTGCAGGCGGCCACACCGATCGAGCAGACCGACCTGTTCCAGGCCGGCAGCACACCGCAGACGCACACCTACATCGGCGCGAGCCTGTGGGGCACGCTCGACAACGCCGGCATCATCGTCGATCCGTCGGTCGACAACGACATCCTCGACAAGTACGTCGTCGCGACCGCGAGCGACGGTTACCGGGTGGTCCTGTCGCTCGGCGAGCTGAACCCGAACTTCGGCGCCCGCCCCGACCTGCTCGCCTATGCGGAGCGCGTCGGCGGCAACGTCGCGCCTCTGACCGCCGACGGCGTCGCGCGCATCACCGCGCCGGGCGATCCGAAGGGCGGTCGCTACCTGTCGAACCTCGCGAACCTCGACGTGCGCAGCACGAAGCCCACGCAGGGCAGCGTCGGCGGGGGCGCCACGACCCGCTTCGCGGTCTCCGGCAACGTCGCGTCGAGCACGAGCTTCGACCTCGCGGCGCTCGAGGCGCTGACGCCGACGACGCAGTCGGTGGGCGGCATCGCCTACACGGGCGTGAGCCTGTGGTCGCTGCTGACGTCCGCGGTCGGCGTCCCGAGCAACGGCGCGGTCAAGAACGATCTGCTCGGCAAGTACGTCGTCGCGACCGGCAGCGACGGCTACAGCGTGGTCTTCTCGCTCGGCGAACTCGATCCGTCGTTCGGTGGCCAGCCCGACTTCGTCGCCTACCTGGCCGACGGCGTGCCGCTCGCGCCGGCCACCGGCTTCGCGCGCATCGTGGTGCCGAACGACGTGCGTCGCGGCCGCTGGGTGTCGAACCTGATCGGCCTCGAAGTGTTCAGCGTGCCCGAACCGGCGACGACGACGCTGCTCTTCGTCGGCCTCGCGATCGCCTTCGCCCTCGGCCGCCGTCAGCGTGGCGGGACCTCCGCCAGGCCCGCCACGAAGCTCGCGATGCCGGCGCTCCGCAGCGGGATGTACGGCACCTGATTGCGTGTGCACAGCCGCTTGATGTTGCCGGCCGAGTCGTGGTCGATGCAGTCGACCGGGAACACCACGACGTCGCTGCTCGCGACCGCCGGCGCCAGCAAGCCCTTGCGGTCCTCGAGGCCGCCGTCGTGGCTGCGGAAGCTGCCGCCGTGGCGCGTCACGAGGTCGCGGATCGCGGTGGTGGTGCCGGGCCGGCCGCCGACGTAGAGGATGCGCCGGCCCTGCACCCGGGCGACCGCCGAAGGATTCGTCGCGGTGTCCGCGCAGGCGTCCGCGACGTGTGCTTCGACCGCGCCCAGTTCGACCTCGAGCGCTTCGAGCCGCCCGACGAGCGCATCGCGTTCGTCCCGCAGGCGCGCCGACTCGGCCGCCGCCGCGATCGCGGCCTGCTCCCAGCGATCGCAGCGCGCCTTCTGCAACGCGACCTCCGCCGCGGCGCTCCGGGCGGCTTCCGCGAGGGCGTAGACGTCGGAGCCCGTCGCGGGCCGGGCCGTCGCCGCGAGGCTCGCCGCGGCCAGCAGGTCCCGGTTGCGGGCGGCCGTGCGTTCGCGCCGGTCCTTCGCGTCGCCGAGCTCCAGCCGAAGCGCGTCGACGGCTTCGTTCAATTCGTCGTTCTGCTTCTGCAGGGCCACGAGCCGACGGATGTCGGCACGATTGGCCGCGCCCACCAGATGCGACAGCATGTGCACGTCGCCGAAGACCTCGCGGACGAGCTCCGCGTCGGTATCGCGATGCGTCATCACCGCCCAGTACGCGCCGGGCACCTCGCCCTGCCGCAACGCATGCTGCCAATGGGCGGCGAGTTCCGCAGCGCCGTGCAGGCGCGACGCCTGGCGCAGCGCGAACGCGTGCCGCCGGTCGAGCGCCTTCTGCACGGCCTTCGCGACCGCGCCGCGCTCGGGAATCATGCGCACGGCCTCGTGGTGGACCTCGACGTCGCCCGCGTCGCGCAGCCCGGCGTGGCGCTCCATCAGCTTGCGCAGCTCGACGGTGGTCAGACACGTGCCGACGATCGAGCAGTGCAGATGTCCATCGAGGTCGACGAGACGTAGTCGCGAAGTCGACGGCGGCGGAACGTCGGCGGCCGCGGCCTCGTCGCAGCACGGCGCGACGCGCGGAGTGCCGCCGCCGTCGACGAGCTTGAAGGGAGGCGCGAGCATGGTCCTCGAAATATACGACGGAATACAACGCTCGTTCAATCGCGGCCCTCGACTGGGCACGGGCATCGCGCGATGCTCTAATCGCGTTCCGAACGCTGTCACCACCGGCACCGCACGACATGCCCTCGACCTCCGCATCCCCGTCCAAGCCCCGAAAGGCGCGCGCCGGCAAGGTGCCCAAGCCCGAGCTGCGCTTCCGCCTGCGCGTCACCGCGGGTGACGCGATCGCGATCGGCCCGGGGAAGATCGCGCTGATCGAGGCGATCGCGAAGACCGGCTCGATCACGTCGGCGGCCAAGAGCCTCGACATGTCGTATCGCCGGGCATGGCTGCTGCTCGACGAACTCAACCGCTCGCTCGCGAAGCCCGCCGTGGACTCTGCCAATGGCGGTCAGAAGGGCGGCGGCTGCCAGGTCACCTAGATCGGCCTCCAGCTCGGCGCGCTCTACCGGAACATCGAGGCGCAGGCGGCCGTGGCCTGTCGAGCCGACGTCTCCCGGCTGTTGCGGCTGCTCGCGCACTGAGGCCGGCCGGGCGCCGGGCGTCGTATCCCGGGATATATTTCGCGCTCTTCGAATCCGCCCCCCGCTTCTCCGCCCGCTTCGATGGACTCGTCCGTATGGATCACGATCGCACTCACGTTGAAGGTCGCCGCATGGGCCACCGCGATCAACCTCGTCCTCGGGGTCGTCGTCGGCTGGCTGCTCGCGCGAAGACCCTTCCTCGGCCGCGAGCTCGTCGACGCCGTCCTGACGCTGCCGCTGGTCCTGCATCCGACCGTGCTCGGCTACTACCTGCAGTTACTGGTCGGCAAGCGCGGCTGGCTCGGTAGCTGGCTGCAGCAGTCCTTCGGCAGCAACCTCGTCT
>CALMOR010000139.1:0-23338 GCA_937872165.1 uncultured Burkholderiales bacterium
GTACGTCCGCAGATAGGTGATGTCGGTGACCCAGACGCGGTTCGGCTCGTCAACCTCCCAGTGCGCCAGGCGCAGCTGGCCCGGTCGTTGGAAGAGCATCGGAGAGAGCTGCAGCGCTGCTCGCGTGACGACGTTGCCGCTGTAAGCCTGGATCGCGCACAACAGCTTCCCGAACTGCTCGGGGTCGGTGATGGCAGCGTAGTGGCGCGTCCGCGGGGCCGGCAGCCCGCCGGTCTTGCTGTTCACGAAATTCCTGGCCGGCTCGAGCGCGCCGACATCCACGGCGTACTGGAAGACATTGACGACGGCTTCGCGAACACGGGTGGCCGTCTCCAGGTGACCGCGCTCCTTGATGCGATGCAGGCAGCGCACGAGTTCGGTCGGCACGATGGAGGCCATCGGGCGGTTGCCGATCCACGGAAAGACGTGCAGCTCCAGGTGCCGCATCACCTTCGACGTGTATCCGGCCGACCACTGGTGATCCTTCTGCGCCTGTGCGTGCCACGTGCGGGCCATCAGCTCGAAGGTGTTCAGCCGTGCGACGCGCTCGCGTTCCTGCTCGACGCGCCGCGCATCCCGAGGATCGAGTCCGTGGGCCCGCTTTTCCGCCTCTGCCCGGGACTTCTGCCGCGCCGTTGCGAGCGTTATCTCCGGGTACGGCCCGAGGCTCAGCTTGGTCTCAGCACCCGCACGCTTGTAGCGGTAGAACCAGGTCTTGCCGGCCGGGCGCACGCGCAAGTACAGGCCGTCCCCATCCCGCAGGAAATATTCGTCGCCGCGCGGCTTCGCAGCCCGGATTTGAAGGTCGTTCAGCTGTCCCATGTGTACCCCAAAATCGACTGCGGTTGAAAAACAGTCTGGGGTACACCAAAGTGCCCTTGCAAGTGCCGGTCGTACTGGGATTTAGCGAGACTTCCTGGGACGCCGTTTTCGCCCTAAACCCATGAAGCACAGGGGATTTCGGGACGTTCCGGGTCAAGCTGAAATCGCTTGAGAAGCAGCGATGGTGGCTCGGGGCGGAATCGAACCACCGACACGCGGATTTTCAATCCGCTGCTCTACCGACTGAGCTACCGAGCCAAGGGGCCGGATTATACGCAGGGCGTCGGAGGACCGGCAACCGGGGCCGGGCCTGCGCGTCGAGGGGCGAGGAGGCCCGTCGCTATAATCCGCCGGTGAATTCCAGGCCCGATGCGGCGCGGGCGGCCAGGGCCGCCGCGTCTCCCTCTTCTTCCATCGCGGACGTCGCCGTCATCGGCGGCGGCATCGTCGGCGCGGCCGCTGCGCTCGCATCCGCGCAAGCGGGCCTTTCGACGATCTGGGTCGCGGGTCGTGCGGCCGAGACGCCGTCGTCCGTGCTCTCGCCCGCCGCTGGGTCTGCTTCTTTTCCGGCATCTGCATCTGCATCTGCGCCATCGACGCCGCCGCCGTTGCCCTCGCGATCGCCATCGCCATCGCCTTTGTCGCCGTCACCCTCACCCTCGCCGTCGTCGTCGCCGTCTCAATGGGCATCTCGGTCGCCGCCCCTGTCGGCGCCGCCATCGCCATCGCCATCACCGCAAGCTGCATCGTCCGATCGCGACCTGCGCGTCTACGCGCTGAGCCCCGCCACCCAGCGCTTCCTCGATCGTCTGCGTGTCTGGTCGCAGCTCGACCCTTCTCGCGTCGCGCCGGTCTTCGACATGCGCGTCCACGGCGATGCCGGCGGCCGGGCCGCTCTCCACTTCGGCGCCTATGCGTCGGCGGTCGAACGGCTCGCGACCATCGTCGAGCATCGCGAGCTCGCGCGCGTGCTCGGCACGGCCGCCGGCTACTTCCCCGGCATCGAACGCATCGACGGCTTCGCGTCGCAGATCGTCGCGCTCGCCGACCACGCGACCTTCTCGACCGAGGCCGGACCGCGCGGCGCGCGGCTCGTGGTCGCGGCCGACGGCGCGCGGTCGCCGACGCGCGACGCGCTCGGCATCGCGACCGACGGCAAACCCTACGGTCAGCGCGCGATCGTCGGCAACTTCGGCTGCGCGGGGCCGCATGCCGGCACCGCGAGCCAGTGGTTCACCGACGACGGCGTCGTCGCGCTGCTGCCGCTCGCGGCCGACCGACGCGACGAGCGCGATGCGGTGTCGCTCGTCTGGTCGGCGCCGGACGCCACCGCCGACCGACTGATCGACGAGGGACCGCGGGCCGTCGCCGTCCGCCTGTCGGCGCTCGTCTCGTCGAGCGACGCGCCGGCGATCGGTCCGCTGACGTCGCTCGGTCCGCTCGTGAAGGTCCCGCTCGCGATGCAGACCGCGCGGCGCATGGTCGCGGACCGTTGCGCTCTCGTCGGCGACGCGGCGCACGTCATCCATCCGCTCGCCGGGCAGGGCCTCAACCTCGGCCTCGCCGACGTCGAGACGCTGTTCGACGTGCTCGTCGCGCGCGAGTCCTTCCGCGACTGCGGCGACGTGGTCCTGCTGCGTCGCTACGAACGCGCTCGCGCCGAGCCGGTCCTCGCGATGCGCGGCATGACCGACGGTCTTGCGCGGCTCTTCGACGACGCGCGGCCCGGCGTCGTCCGTCTTCGCGGCCTCGGCCTCTGCGCGCTCGATCGCCTGCCGCCGTTGAAGCGGCTCCTGATGCGGCATGCCTCGGGCGGCGCATGAGGCTATCCTCCGGTTTCACCGCGCACCGCTCCCGGCTCGTCGCTTCCCTCGCGTAACGATCCGCCTCGACCGTCGACGATGCTCGACGGTCCAGTGGCCGTGATCCCTCTTCTCCCATTCGGAGTCCGCATGTCCGTATCCGTCCTCCGCGCCTACACCAGGCGTCTGCTCGCCACCGTCGTCCTCGCGAGCCTCGCCACCGTCGGACACGCGCAGAACGTGTCGAAGCCCGCGGCATCGACGCCCGCGGCGTCCACGCCGGTCGACGCCGCCAACGCCGTCAACGATCCGGTCCTCAAGAAGACGCTCGAGATGCGGCTCGGGGCGACCATCGACGGCATCTCGCGCATGCCGGTCGGCGGGCTCTTCGAGGTCCGCGTCGGCGACGAGGTCTTCTATGCGGACGGGTCCGGCAACTACATCGTCGTCGGCAACGTCATCGACCTGCGCACGCGCGAGAACCTGACGCGCACGCGGGTCGAGGCGATCAAGCAGGCCGGGCTGCCGCCGTTCAAGTTCGGCGAACTGCCGTTCGAGGCGGCGGTCAAGGTCGTCAAGGGCGGCGGCAGGCGCAAGGTCGCCATCTTCGAGGACCCCAACTGCGGCTACTGCAAGAGGCTCGAGAAGGCGATCCTCGACGTCGGCGACGTGACGATCTACGTCTTCCTCTATCCGGTCCTCGGACCCGATTCGCTCGTCAAGTCGAAGCAGATCTGGTGTTCGGCCAACCGCTCGAAGGCCTGGAACGAATGGATGCAGAACGCGGTGGCGCTGGCCGGCGACGGCAGCTGCGCGACGCCGCTCGACAGGACGCGCGAGCTCGGAACGATGCTGCGCATCGACGGCACGCCCACGCTCTTCTTCTCGAACAACACGCGGGTCGAGGGCGCCATCGACACGGCCGACCTCGAGAAGCTGCTCGCCGGCTGAGGCCGTGCCGTCGGATCGCCGTCAACGCGGCACGAGCACCCACATGCGGCCGTTCTGCTTCATGCGTCCGGCCTGGGCGCCCGCTTCGGCCCCGAACCCCCAGAAGTAGTCGGCGCGCACCGCACCGTCGGGCGCGGCCGCGATCGCGCCCCCGGTGTCCTGCGCCATCACGAGCCGCCGCAGCGGCGTGTCGGTCTGCGGCAGCGTCGTCGCGAGGAACACCGGCGAGCCGAGCGGCACGATGCGCGCGTCGACCGCGATCGAACGTCGCGGCGTCAGCGGCACGCCGAGCGCCCCCTTCGGTCCGCGCGACGGATCGACGATCGCCTCCTCCCTGAAGAAGACTTCGCTAGGGTTCGACGCGAGCAACTCGTTCAGGCGCTCGGGATGGGTCAGCGCCCATCCCTTGATGCCCTGCATCGATGCCTGCGACAACGTCAGTTCGCCGCGGTCGACGAGCCACTTGCCGATCGACTTGTACGGCTGGCCGTTCTGGTCCGCGTACGCGAGGCGCACGGTCTCGACGACGCGCTTGCCGCGCGCGATCTCCACGCGCCCGGAGCCCTGGATCTCGAGGAAGAAGGCGTCGATCGGGTCGTCGACCCACAGCACCTCCTTGCCGCGCAGCGCGCCGCTCGCGGCGAGGTCGCCGCGCGACGGATACGGCACCACGGTGCGACCGACGATGCGGCCGCGCAGACGCTTGCCCTTGAGCTCGGGATAGAGCGACGTCATGTCGACGATCAGCAGATCGTCCGGCACGCCGTAGAGCGGCGTCAGGTACGGCGCGACCGGCACGCGGCTGCCGCGCAGCAGCGGCTCGTAGTAGCCGGTGACGAGCCCGCCGTCGTTGCCTTCGGTGGTCGTCACGCGCTGCGGCACGAAGCGGCTCTCGAAGAAGTTGCGGATCGCGAGCGCGTCGCGTCCGTCGATGCCGCGCGCGCTCGTGCAGACCGCGTTCCAGTCGGGCTTGCGCATCAGCGCGTCGCAGGACGCGAGGAAGGCCGGCCATGCGTCGACCAGGTCGTCGTCGCCCCATCCGGGCAGGGCCGCGAAGGTCGTGGGGACGAGGACGGGCTTCGCGGTGATGACCGGTGGCGCGGTCGGCAGCGGGGTCGTCGGCAGCTCGACGGGCGGCGGCGGAGGGCGGACCGGCGTCGTGGTGCAGGCCGCGAGCCCGAAGCATGCGCACGCGAGCAGCGCGGCGACGCGCGATCCCGTGTGTCGGACGTCGTGCCCTGCGCTCGGCGCGGCCCCGATAGAATGCGGTGCCTCCGCGGCGCTCGACGCGAAGTCCCGCGTGGCGCTCGATGTCTGCGGCACGTTCCCGATGGATGCGAACAACATGTGGATCCTCGTCGCCGAGGCGCTCGGCGCGCTCGGCCTCTTTCTCTTCATCGTGTGGTGGACGCTCGGACCGACGCATCGTCGCGAGCGCGATGCGCTGCGCGAGCCCGGTCTCGACGAGGCGCGCCGCGCCGCCAAGCCGAAACGGGCCGGCGCGGAGGACCGTTCGACGCCGAAGCGCTGACCGCGACGCGGCCCCGTCCGCGAGCCCGAGTCAATGCAGGGCTCGGGGTACGGCGAGCGCGAACTCGTCGATCGGTGCCTCGAAGCGTGTGCCGTCCTCGGCCACCGCGAAATAGCTGCCGCGCATCGATCCGGTGGGTGTCGTCATCGCTGTCCCGCTCGTGTACTCGAACGACTCCCCGGCGGCCAGCAGCGGTTGGTGCCCGACGACCCCGAGCCCCTTGACCTCTTCGACGTGCGCGTCCGCGTCGGTGATGATCCAGTGCCGCGAGATCACCTGGGTCGGCACGTCGCCGACGTTGGTGATCGTGATCGTGTACGCGAAGACGTAGCGATGTTCGGCCGGATCGGACTGCTCGGGGATATGGCGGGTCTTGACGGTGACTCGGAGGCGGTAGGTCGACATGGTATTCGGGGGGCGGGGTCCGGAACGGGAGGCGGCCGTCCAGTAGACTGCAGGCCTTTCCGACCCGCCTCGCGGATCGCCGTGTGCCTGCCCATCCGACGAGCGCGACACCGAACCGCATGGACCCTCTGAACCGTCGAGAGTATCGCATTGCGCCTTCGATCCTCTCGGCCGACTTCGCACGGCTCGGGGACGAGGTCGAACACGTCCTCGCCGCCGGTGCCGACTTCATCCACTTCGACGTGATGGACAACCATTACGTGCCGAACCTGACGATCGGCCCGATGGTGTGCAAGGCCTTGCGGCCGCATGCCGTTCGGCCCGACGGCGATCCGGCCGTCATCGACGTGCACCTGATGGTGAAGCCGGTCGATCGCATCGTCCCGGACTTCGCCGAGGCCGGCGCCGACATCATCAGCTTCCATCCCGAGGCGTCGGACCACATCGATCGCACGCTGGGGCTGATCCGCGAGCACGGCTGCAAGGCCGGGCTGGTCTTCAATCCCGCGACGCCGCTGACCTACCTCGACTACGTGATGGACCGCGTCGACCTGGTCCTGATCATGTCGGTCAACCCGGGCTTCGGCGGCCAGTCGTTCATCGACGAGGCGCTGGTCAAGGTCGCCGATGCGAGGAAGCGCATCGATGCCTACGCGGCTGCCAGCGGACGCACGATCATGCTCGAGGTCGACGGCGGCGTGAAGGCCGACAACATCGCCGCGATCGCGCGGGCCGGCGCCTGCACCTTCGTCGCGGGTTCGGCGGTGTTCGGCTCCCGCGACGCCGATTGCGGCTACCACGGCGTGATGAACAAGCTGCGCGAAGCGCTCGCGGCCGCCTGAGAGAACGGCCGTCGTCGCTCGCCCGCGATCGCGCCGGTCCGCGACGCGTGGCCACGGTCCCAGGACCGACGCACCGCCGGCCGATCGCTCCGCGACCACGACCCGGAACGAGCCGGCCTGACACGACCGCCTGACACCACCGCCTGACACCACCGCCTGACACCACCACCTGACATCACCGCATGACATCACCGCATGACGCATCTCATGAAGCCATCCGCATGACGCCGCCTCGCTACGACGCCGTCCTGATCGATCTCGACGGGACGCTCGTCGACACGCTGTCGGAGATAGCGGCAGCGGCGAACGCGTTGCTGCGCGACGCGGGCCGGCCGCCGGTCGACGAGCGCACCGTGGCCGGGGCCGTCGGCGAGGGCGCTTCGGTGCTGGTGGGAAAGCTGCTCGGAACCGACGACGTCGAACCGTGGATGCCGGTCTACATGACGCACTACCGACGCATCAACGGGACGCGCGCGACGCTCTATCCGAACGTCGTCGAGGGCCTCGACGCGATGCGCGCCGCGAAGCTCGCGATCGCCTGCGTGACCAACAAGCCGCGCGAACTCGTCGCGCCGCTCTTCGCATACCTCGGCATCGCCGATCGCTTCGACTGCCTCGTCGGCGGCGGCGACACGGTCCGGAAGAAGCCGCGGCCGGATCCGCTGCTGCTGGCCTGCGAACGACTGGGCGTCGCACCCGCGCGCTGCGTGATGATCGGCGACTCGAAGAACGATGCGCTGGCCGCCGGCGCCGCGGGCATCGTGTCGTTGACGGTGCCTTACGGCTATCCCGGGTCCGGCGGCGACGAGGATCGCGCCGACGCGATGCTCGAGCGCGGCATCACCTGTGCTATCGTCCGCGACCTTCTCGACGCCGCACGATGGATCGCGAGCGCCGCAGCGGCGCCGGCCCCGGCGTCCTGACCGTCTCCTTCCTTCCGATGACCCTTCGTCCCGCCGCATCGCTTCCCGTCTCCGTCGTCGTGCGGGCGGACGGCTGGCGTCGCATCGACTGGCGAGGCTGACTCCTCGCGGGATGGCGGTCGACCTCCCCGGTCGACCCGATGTAACCGGCCGGTGCGTCGTTCGACGAAGCCGAGCCCTTCCGGAAGCAGGTCATGACCGAACTCGAATTCCAGTCGCTCGCGGGCGACGGCTACAACCGCATCCCGCTGATCGCCGAACACTTCGCCGATCTCGACACGCCGCTGTCGCTCTATCTCAAGCTCGCGCACGTCGAGCGGTCGGGCGCGCATTCGTTCCTGCTCGAGTCGGTCGTCGGCGGGGAACGCTTCGGTCGTTACTCGTTCATCGGCCTGCCGGCGCGCACGCTGATCCGCGCGCGCGGCTACGGCGACGCGGCGGTCACCGAAGTCGTGACCGACGGCAAGGTCGTCGAGACGATGACCGGCAACCCGCTCGACAACGTCGCCGCGTTCAAGGATCGCTTCCGCGTCGCGGTGCGCCCGGGGCTGCCGCGCTTCGCCGGCGGACTCGCCGGCTACTTCGGCTACGACGTCGCGCGTCACATCGAGCCGCGCCTCGTCGAGAGCGCGAAGGCGGTGGCCGACGACGACGGCTTCGACGTGCCCGACATCCTGCTGCTGCTGACCGAGGAGGTCGTGGTCGTCGACAACCTCGCCGGCAAGATCTACGCGATCGTCTATGCGGACCCGACGCGGCCCGAGGCTTACGGCCGCGCGAAGGCGCGTCTGCGCGAGCTGCGCGACCGCCTGCGTCGTCCGGTGGACGTCCCGTACAGCCAGCCGTCGATGCGTACCGAGTCCCATCGCGGCTTCGCGAAGGACGACTACCTCGCGGCGGTGGCCGAAGCCAAGGAGATGATCATGGCCGGCGAGGTGATGCAGGTGCAGATCGGCCAGCGCATCGTCAAGCCGTTCCGCGACGCGCCGCTGACGCTGTATCGCGCGCTGCGCTCGCTCAATCCGTCGCCCTATCTCTACTTCTACAACTTCGGCGACTTCCACGTCGTCGGCTCGTCGCCCGAGATCCTGGTGCGCCACGAGTCGCGCCCGAAGAGCGACGGCGCCGAAGGCAGCGACACCATCGTCACGATCCGGCCGCTCGCCGGCACGCGGCCGCGCGGCGCGACGCCGGCGCAGGACGCGGCGCTCGCGAAGGAGCTGCTGTCCGACCCCAAGGAGATCGCCGAGCACGTGATGCTGATCGACCTCGCGCGGAACGACGTCGGCCGCATCGCGGAGATCGGCAGCGTCAAGGTGACCGAACGGTTGGCGGTCGAGAAGTACTCTCACGTGATGCATATCGTGTCGTCGGTCGAGGGCCGCCTGAAGCCGGGACTGACGTCGATCGACGTGCTGAAGGCGACGTTCCCGGCGGGCACGCTGTCGGGCGCGCCGAAGGTGCGGGCAATGGAGATCATCGACCGGCTCGAGCCGACCCGCCGCGGACTCTACGGCGGCGCTTGCGGCTACCTCGGCTTCTCGGGCGAGATGGACCTCGCGATCGCGATCCGGACCGGGGTCGTCAAGGACGGCATGCTCTCGGTGCAGGCCGCGGCCGGCATCGTCGCGGACTCGGTGCCCGAGATGGAGTGGCAGGAGACCGAGAACAAGGCGCGCGCCGTGCTGCGCGCGGCCGAGCAGGTGCAGGACGGGCTCGACGCGGGTTAGTTCGAAGCGGGCGGCCGCTCGGCTCCTTCACGACCGCGAACGGTGCGAAGGCCGCAGACCCGCCGTCGCTGGGGATCGACAGAGCGGCGCGTCCCGACTGCAGGACCGTCCACGGCGCTCGGGTCGCTCGCGATCCCCTTCGTCGTCGACGAGACGCGGACCGGAACGGGCTGCGAACGGTGGGCCGTCGTGGCGGCGGCGGGTCTCTAATCGGAACGAAGTCGGGCATCGGGCGGATGGCTCCTTCCAGGCACCGGCTTCACAGTGACGGCACTGCTCATCGATGCGCGCCGTCCCATGCTCTCGTTCCGATCGATCGTCGCCGGCGGCACCTACTTCTTCTCGGTCGACCTCGGCAACTGCCGGTCGGCATTGCTGGTCGAGCGCGCGTACGAGCTCGGTGGCGCGATCCGCGCGGTGCGCGACAGCCATCCGTTCGACGTAGTCGCGTGGGCGATGCTGCCGGACCATCTGCACGCGGTCTGGACGCTGCCCGACGGCGACGACGACATGTCGCTGCGCTGGGCCCTGATCAAGGCCCGCTTCGCGGCTGGCATGCGGGACGATCGTGCGACCGCACCGTCGACATCGGTGTGGTAGCACGGCTACCGCCAGCGGCTGCTGGCGGACGACCGCATGTTGCGACGACACGTCGACTACGTGCACGCGAATCCGGTACGCCATGGCTACGTGCGGCGCGCGTCGGACTGGCCGTACTCGTCGATCCAT
This sequence comes from uncultured Burkholderiales bacterium, assembly GCA_937872165.1. GTDB lineage: Bacteria > Pseudomonadota > Gammaproteobacteria > Burkholderiales > Burkholderiaceae_D > CAHJXF01. Next base: position 9,736 of record CALMOR010000139.1, read on the forward strand.
CGCTACATTCGTCGCCGCGAGCTCGACGAGGACTGGGCCGGCGACCCGGGCGACCCGCTCGCGAGCGCCGGGCGCGAGGCCCGGGCCGGCTGACGGATCAGAGATCCGTCTTACCGGTTCGGCTCGGCGGTTCGACTCGGCGGGTCGGCTCCCCGGTTCGGCTCGACGGTGCGGCTCGACGGTTCGACTCGGCGGTTCGACTCGACGGTTCGACTCGACGGTTCGACTCGACGGGATCGGGCCGGCGAACAGTCGCGCGTCGTCCGTGACGGCAGCCACCGCGAGATGGACTTCCGGCGGTACCGGTCGGACATCCTCGACGCCGCCACCGCCGCGGGCTCGAGATGCCGTTCTCGTGCACGGCGGGCGGTTGCCGCGCGTGTCGCATGGCCTGGGCGACCCGCTCGCGACCCGGGCGACCCGCTCGTGAACGCCGGACGCGAGGCCCGGGCCCGCTGACGGATCACAAGATCCGTCTTACCGGTTCATCGTGCCGCAGGTACCCGCGCGATGGCGCCCTTCGCGTTCGCGAAGTCGCCGGCCACGCCGAACACCATCTTCTCGGGCACCACGTACTTGCGGAACGCGGCGTTGACTTCGTCGAGCGCGATGTCGGCCCGCAGCGCGTCGAGCTCGGCGAAGTACTTCGGCGTCTTGCCGCGTTCGACGAAGGACTCGAGCAGGCGCGCCAGCGAGCCGTCCTGCGCCCGTGCGAGGCGGCTCGCCGAGGCGATCGCGTCCTTCGCGCGCTTCAGCTCGTCGGCCGTGAAGCCGTCGCGCCGCGCGCGGGCGGTCTCCTCGTCGAACGCGAGCTTGACGCGGTCCATGTTCTGCGGCGCCGCGATCGCCGAGAAAGACCAGTCGCTGCTGGCCTCGTACTGCCCCCCGCCGATCGACGCGCCGACCCCGTACGACAGGCCTTCCTTCTCGCGGATGCGATCCCACAGGCGTCCGCTGCCGCCGCCGCTGCCGCCGTAGATCTGCGCGGCCAGACGCAGCGCCTGGAACTCGCGGTCCGATTCGTGCAGCGGCAGTTCGAGCTTGCCGGCGGCCACCGCGTTCTGCTTGTCCTTGACGTCGATGCGCAGCTGCGCGGGCGCGATGTCGAGCGCCGGTTGCGGCACGCGCAGGTAGGCGGTCGGGCTGGTCCAGTCGCCGATCGCGCCCCGCAGCTGGGAAGTCAACGAAGCCGGGTCGAAGTCGCCGACCACCGAGACGACCGCCGACGACGCGCCGTAGAACGCGGCGTGGAAGGCTTTCACGTCGTCGAGCTTCAACGCCGAGATCTCGGCCATCGACTCGTCGAACGACATCGCATGGCGCAGGTCGCCCTTCGGATACGGATTGCCCTGCTGCTCGATGCGCAGGCTCAGGATCGCCTGCGGGTCGGAGCGCGAGTCCTCGATGTCGCTGACGAGGCTCGCCTTCAACTGGTCGAGCTCGGCCGCATCGAAGCGCGGTGATCGCAAGACCTCCGCCGCGAGGGCCAGCGACGGCGCGAGGTCGGCCTTCGTGGTCTCGAGCCGGAGCTCGACGCCCGATGCGTCGCCGCCGACCGACCACGTGGTCTGCAGCTTCTCGAACGCCGCGGCGAGCTGCTCGCGCGTCAGGCGCTCGGTGCCGCGCGCGAGCATGGCCGCCGTGACCGAGCCCGCGGTGTCCTTGCCGAACAGGCTCTTCTCGTCGCCGAAGCGGAGCCCGATCACCGCGATCACCTTGCCGCCGCGCGTCGACTTCGGCAGCAACGCCATGCGCACGCCGGCGGCCCCTGGCAGCGTCGCGAGGGTCGTGCGCCTTTCGATGTTGGCCGGCGAGATGTCGAAGTTCTCGCCGGTGGCGACCGCGTCGCCGCCCTTGAAGTCCTTCATCACGCCGGCGACGTCGACGCGTACCGGGGCCGGCGCGCGGACCGGCGTCGGGCTCGGGATGTAGCTGCCGAGCGTGCGGTCGCTGGTGATGAAGTACTCGGCGGCGATGCGGTTGGCATCGGCGACCGTCGCGGCCTTGACGCGGTCGCGACGATCGAAGCCGATGCGCCAGTCGCCGAGCGCGATGTATTCGGACAGGCCCACGCCGACGCGCTGCGGATCGTTCAGCGTCTGCGTGAAGCCGCGCAGCCAGATGTTCTTCGCGCGATCGAGCTCGGCCTCGGTGAACGGCTGCCGGTCGACGCCTTCGACGGTGGCGACGAGGGCATCGCGCGCCGCGTCGATCGACTGATCGCTCTTCAGCTGCGCGATGAAGTACGCATAGCCCGGCTCGGCCAGCGCGCGCGCCGCGCCACCGGTCGCCGCGGCGAGATTGGTCTCGACGAGGCTCCTGTTGAGCCGGAACTCGGGACCGCCGAGCATGATCGACGCGAGCGACGCGGCCGCGAAATCGGGCGAGGCGCCGGCGGGCAGGTGGTACAGCGCGATCAACACCGGCGTGTCGCCGACGCGTCGCAGCGTGACCGACCGCTCGCCGTCCTGCGCCGGGTCGAGCGTGTAGGTGGGTTCCAGCACGCGCTTCGCCTTCGGCAGCTTGCCGAAGGTGGCCGCGACGATCGCCAGCGTCCGCGCCTCGTCGAACTTGCCGGCCACGATCAGCACCGCGTTGTCGGGCTGGTAGTACTTCCGATAGAAGGCCTGCAGCCGCGAGATGTCGACGTTCTCGACGTCGGCTCGCGCGCCGATCGTGCTCTTCGCGTAGTTGTGCCAGTGGAAGGCCGACGCGAGCACGTTCTCGAAGAGGATGCGGCTCGGGTTGTTCTCGCCGCTCTCCATCTCGTTGCGCACCACCGTCATCTCGGAATCGAGGTCGCGCTTCGCGATGAACGACGACGTCAGCGCCTCGGACAGCCAGTGCAGGTAGACGTCGAGGTTCTCGGGGCTCTCGGCCATGCTGGCGAAGTAGTTGGTCCGGTCGTCGCTGGTCGAGCCGTTCCACGAGAGGCCGCGGTCGCTCATCGTCTTCTTCGGATCGGGGAAGTGCGGCGTGCCCTTGAACATCAGGTGTTCGAGCAGGTGGGCCATGCCGGTCTCGCCGTAGTTCTCCATCCGCGAGCCGACCTTGATCGTCAGGTTGACGGTCGTCGTCGGCTTCGACGCGTCGGGCAGCGTGAGCACGTGCAGGCCGTTCGGCAGCGCGTACTCGGTGATCCCCTCGACCGAAGTCACGCGCGTCATGCCGGTCGGCAGGCGCGGACCGGCCGACGCGGTCTGCGCGCCGGCGAAGGGCGCGAACGCCGCCATCGACAACGCGAGCGGCAGTGCGCACAGCAGCGAGGAGGCGCGACCTGCGGCGCCGGTCAACCAGGGGTGGGGCATGGAGACTCCTGAGGTTCGCCGCGATCGGAACGACGGCGGCGCGTTGATGCATTGGAGCGGGGCCCGCGCCGAAGTTCACGTCGCGTGACGGATCGCGGCGCGGCCACCGGGCACGGCCCGGGTCGCGAGCCCGGGTCGCGAGCCTGAGTCGGGCGGCCATTCTAATGATTGCAGCCGCGCGGACGGCGATGCGCCTCCGGCTTCCCGTCACGAAACATGGTCGCGCTCGCCGGCAGGCGGCATCGACCCGACCGCTACAATGCGCCGGCCCCAAACGACACGAGGCCGCTCATGCCCGTCAACCTCGCTCCGCCCGATGCGGCGCGCATCAAGCCCGTCCCCGGCGTCGAACTCGGTTTCGCGGAAGCCGGCATCCGGAAGGCCGGGCGACGGGACCTGATGCTGATGCGCCTCGCGCCCGGAAGCCGCGTCGCGGGCGTCTTCACGCAGAACAGCTTCGCGGCGGCGCCGGTGGCGGTGTGCCGCGGCCATCTGATGGCCGGGGAGGCCATCCGTGGACTGGTCGTCAACGCCGGCAACGCCAACTGCGGCACCGGGGACGACGGCGTCGCCGCGGCCCTGCGCTGCTGCGAGGTCGCGGCTCAACTGATCGGCTGCTCGATCTCGCAGATGCTGCCGTTCTCGACCGGCGTCATCCTCGAACCGCTGCCGGTCGCGAAGATCGAGGCCGCGTTGCCGGCCGCCTTCGCGACGCTGGCCGCGGACCGATGGACCGATGCCGCGAGCGCCATCATGACGACCGACACCGTCGCCAAGGCCGCGTCGCGCACGGTCGCGATCGACGGCGTGCCGGTCACCGTGACCGGCATCGCGAAGGGCGTCGGCATGCTCGAGCCGAACATGGCGACGATGCTCGCGTACGTCGCGACCGATGCGGTCGTCGCGCAGGACACGCTGCAGCGCATGGTCCGCGAGGTCGCCGACGTGTCGTTCAATCGCGTGACCGTCGACGGCGATACGTCGACCAACGACTCCTTCGTGCTGATCGCGACCGGGCAGGCGGCGATCGCCGAAGTGATCGAGGCCGAGCCGCGGCGTTACGAGGCGCTGAAAGCGGTGGTGGCCGAGGTCGCTCAGCAACTCGCGCAGTCCATCGCGCGCGACGGCGAGGGCGCCACCAAGTTCATCACGATCGCGGTCGACGGTGCGCTCGACGAGGCCGAGGCGCTGCGCGTCGCGCGCTCGATCGGCAACTCGCCGCTCGTCAAGACCGCGCTCTTCGCGTCGGACCCGAACCTCGGGCGTCTGTTGATGGCGATCGGCAACGCGCGCGTGCCGGCGCTGGACACCTCGCTGCTCGACCTCTACCTGTCGGCGGGCGACGACACCGTGCAGGTGATCGAGTCGGGCCGTCGCGCGGCGGCCTATCGCGAAGAGGACGGTGTCCGGGTCATGAAGCCGTCCGAGATCACGATCCGCGTGACGCTCGGCCGCGGCGCCGCGAGGACGGTCGTATGGACCTGCGACTTTTCGTACGACTACGTGAAGATCAACGCCGAATATCGCACCTGACCCGATCCGGAGCGCGATGGATGCGGGTCACGCGACCCGGGCCGCGCCGCGAAGCGACCATGCACGACACCCCTCTCATCTCCCTGATCGCGATCGGCCTCGTGCTCGCGCTCGTCGGCGGGCTCGTCGCCGTGCGCATCGGGCTGTCGCCGATCGTCGGCTACCTGCTCGCGGGCATCGCGGTCGGGCCGTTCACGCCCGGCTTCGTCGGCGACGCGCCGCTCGCGCCGCAACTCGCCGAGATCGGCGTGATCCTGCTGATGTTCGGCGTCGGCATGCACTTCTCGCCGAAGGACCTGTGGGCGGTGAAGAGCATCGCGCTGCCGGGCGCGATCATGCAGATCGCGGTGGCGACCGCGATGGGCGCCGGCCTCGCCGCCTGGTGGGGATGGTCGATCGGCGAGGGTCTCGTGTTCGGCCTCTCGCTGTCGGTCGCGAGCACGGTGGTGCTGCTGAAGGCGCTCCAGAAGCGCGGCACGCTCGCGACCGACAACGGCCGCATCGCGATCGGCTGGCTCGTCGTGGAGGATCTCGTGATGGTGCTCGTGCTGGTCCTGCTGCCGCCGCTGGCGTCGCTGCTCGGCGCGGTATCCAACGCGGCCGACGCGGCCGACGCGGCCGCCGCAGCGACGGATCGCGGCACGGTCGCGACCGTGCTCGTCACGCTCGGCAAGGTCGCGCTCTTCGTCGTGCTGATGCTGACGGTCGCGACGCGCGTCTTCCACTGGCTGATGCGAACCGCGACGAGGACCGGATCGCGCGAGCTCTTCACGCTGACCGCGATCGCGCTCGCGCTCGGCACGGCGTATCTCGCGTCGCATTTCTTCGGCGTGTCGTTCGCGCTCGGCGCCTTCTTCGCGGGCGTCGTCGTCAACAGCTCCGACGACAGCCATCGCGCGGCCGCGGACCTGCAGCCGCTGCAGGACGCGTTCTCGGTGCTGTTCTTCGTCGCGGTCGGCATGCTGTTCGATCCGGCCATCCTCGTCGACGAGCCGGTCCGCGTCGTCGCGGTGATCGGCGTCGTCGTCGTCGGCAAGTCGCTCGCCGCCGCGCTGATCGTGCGGCTGCTCGGCCGACCGCAGGGCACCGCGATGGAGGTGGCCGCATCGCTCGCGCAGATCGGCGAGTTCTCGTTCATCCTGGGCGCGCTCGGCAGGAGTCTCGGCCTGTTGTCCGACGACGGATACGCGCTGATGCTCGCCGGCGCGCTGCTGTCGATCGTGCTCAACCCGTTCGTGTTCCGCATGGTCGTGCGCCCGACGCCCGTGCCCGGTCCAGCAGCCGCATGAGCGTCGAGCTGCGACGATTGATGGCTCGTGCCGAGGGGCTGCTCGCGCGGCTCGAAAGGCTGATGCCGGCCGACGTCGACGTCGACTGGTCCGCGATCGCCTTCCGCTGGCGCAAGCGCGGCGGCCGCGGACGGCTCGAGGCGGTGCGTCACATCGCGCCGATCGCTCTCGACAACCTGCGCAACATCGACCGTCAGCGCGACGTCATCGAACGCAACACGCGGCAGTTCGTCGCGGGACGCACCGCCAACAACGTGCTGCTCACCGGCGCGCGCGGCACCGGCAAGTCGTCGCTGATCAAGGCCTGCCTGAACGCGCACGCGGCCGACGGCCTGCGCCTGATCGAGGTCGACAAGAGCGATCTCGTCGACCTCCCCGACATCGTCGATCTCGTCGCGTCGAGGCCCGAGCGCTTCGTGCTGTTCTGCGACGACCTCTCGTTCGAGGAGGGCGAGTCGAGCTACAAGGCGTTGAAGGTCGCGCTCGACGGGTCGATCGCCGCGCAGTCGGACAACGTGCTGATCTATGCGACCAGCAATCGACGCCACCTGATGCCCGAGCAGATGAAGGACAACCTCGCGACGCGGCATGTCGACGGCGGCGACGGCAACGTCGAGATCCATCCGGCCGACGTCGTCGAGGAGAAGATCTCGCTGTCCGAACGCTTCGGCCTGTGGGTGAGCTTCCATCCGTTCCGGCAGGGCGAGTACCTCGCGGTCGTCGACGAGTGGATGCGGCACTACGGCTGTCCCGCCGCCGAGGTCGAGGCCGCGCGCGGCGACGCGCTGCGCTGGGCGCTCGAACGCGGCTCGCGCTCGGGCCGCGTCGCGCATCAGTTCGCACGCGACTGGGCCGGTCGTCGCGAACGCTGAGTGTCCACGCCGATCGACGTCGCGGTCGGCGTGCTGGTGCGCGACGACGGCAGCTTCCTGCTCGCGCGACGACCCGAAGGCAAGCCGATGGCGGGCTACTGGGAGTTCCCCGGCGGCAAGCTCGAGCCCGGCGAGTCCGTCTTCGACGCGCTGGTCCGCGAGTTCGACGAGGAGCTCGGGCTTCGCATCGACGGCGCGTCGCCGTGGGCGCGCCGCGTCGTCCGCTATCCGCATGCGACCGTGCGCCTCCACTTCTGGCGCAGCTTCGGCGAGAACCGCGGCTGGCGCGGCGCGCCCGAGTCGCGCGAGGGCCAGGCGTTCCGCTGGGAGCGCATCGAGCGACTCACGACCGAGCCGTGGCTCGCCGGGGCGGAGCCGGTCCGCCGCTGGTTGCGCATGCCTTCGCTGTATGCGATCTCGCACGCGAGCGCGATGGGGATCGAGCGCTTCGTCGAACGCCTGGACCGGCGCCTCGAAGAGGACGCCATCCTGCAGCTGCAGTTGCGCGAGCCGTCGATGGACGAGGCGTCCTTCGCATCGCTCTTCGATGCGGTGAAGGCGCGCTGCGCGGCTCGCGGCGCGCGCCTCGTCGTCAACAGCGCGCATCCGCGGCGCTACTGGTCGATGGCCGACGGCGTGCACCTGACGTCGCGCGACCTGATGGGCCTCGACGCGAGGCCCGACGTCGACTGGTGTCTCGCGTCGTGCCACGACGCGACGCAGCTCGCGAAGGCGGGCGAGCTCGGCGTCGACGCGGCCGTGCTCGGGCCGGTCCGCGCGACCGCTTCGCACGTCGACGCGACACCGGTCGGATGGGACGCCTTCCTCGCGATCGCTCGCGAGACCACGATCCCGGTCTATGCCCTCGGCGGGCTCGACGCCGACGAGCTCGACGCGGCGCGGGCGCACGGCGCGCACGGCGTCGCGATGATCCGCGCCGCGTGGTCGTGAGGCGCAGGGACCCGGGTCGGCGCGTCGGTCAGGGCTTCGCGACCGGCAGCGACGGCGGCGACAGCTGCGGCGCGTACTCCCATCGCTTCCACGCGCCGAGCACGAGGTTCGGATAGTCGGCGCGACCGAGGCTGCCGTTGTAGCGACCCAGCGCGCGGAAGTAGTCGCCCTGCTCGGTGTCGAGGTAGTGGCGGAAGACGACGCATCCGTAGCGGACGTTGACCTGCAGGTTGAAGAGCTTCTTCGCGTCGCCGTCGCCGATCAGCCCGGCCCAGAACGGCATCACCTGCGTGAGGCCGCGCGCGCCGGCCGTGCTGATGGCGTACTTGCGGAAGCCCGACTCGACCTGGATCAGCCCGAGCATCAACGCCGGGTCGAGGCCGGCTCGCTTGCTCTCGTAGTAGATGGTCTCGAGCATCTCGCGGCGCGACTGGTAGTCGGGCATGCGCTTCTTCATGCGCTCGGACATCTCGCCCAGCCACTCGAGATAGGCGAGCCGCTCGCGGATGTCGTTCGACGGCGGACGCGGCGGTCGATCGTCGGAGATGCTGGCCGACAGGGCCGTGCGGACCGACGCGGTCAACGGCTCGTACTGCTGCGCGCCGGCCGTCGCGAGCGACGGGAGCAGCGCCGCCACGAAGCCGCAGCCGAGCCGCCGACGGAGCATCGCGAGTTTCAGAGATCGGCGAGGCGCGCGACGGCCGTCACGCCGGCCTCGGCCAGCGGCACGGTGGTCACCACGCCGTCGCGACGCGCCTGCATCTCGACGACGCCGTCCTTCAGGCCGCGGTCGCCGATCGTGATGCGCAACGGGACGCCGATCAGTTCCCAGTCCGCGAACATCACGCCGGGTCGCACGTCCCGATCGTCGACCAGCACGTCGACGCCTTCGGCGACGAGGTGATCGTGGAGCGCCGCGGCGGCCGCTCTCACCGCGTCGTTGCGGCCGGGGCCGCTCGGGCAGATCACCACCTCGAACGGCGCCAGCGCACGCGGCCACACGATGCCGCGCTCGTCGAAGTTCTGTTCGATCGCGGCGGCGACGATGCGCGTGACGCCGATGCCGTAACAGCCCATCTCGAACGGACGCGGCTTGCCGGTCTCGTCGAGGAAGGTCGCTCCCATCCTCTCGGAGTAGACGGTGCGCAGCTGGAAGATGTGGCCGACCTCGATGCCGCGGCAGAGTTCGAGCGGGCCGGCACCGTCGGGCGAAGGATCGCCCGCCCGCACGTCGCGCACGTCCTCGACCATCGGCTCGGGCAGGTCGCGGCCCCAGTTGACGCCGGCGACGTGGAAGTCGGCCTGGTTCGCGCCGACCACGAAGTCGCTCATCGCGGCGACGGTCCGGTCGGCGACGACGATGACCGGCTTCGCGGTGTTCAGCGGACCGAGATAGCCGGGCCGCGTGCCGAAGGCCTCGACGATCTCGGCTTCGGTCGCGAAGCGGAAGGCCGACCCGAGCACCGGAAGCTTCCGCGCCTTGACCTCGTTCAACGCGTGATCGCCCCGCAGGAGCACCAGCACGAGGGTCGTCGAGGGCGTCGCATCGTCGCGACCCGCGGCAGCGTCGACCGCGAGCACGATCGACTTGACGGTCTTCTCGAGCGGGATGTCGAGGAAGGCGGCGACGTCCTCGCAGCGGGCCCGGCCGGGCGTCGCCACCTTGCGCAGCGCTTCGGCCGGCTCGGCGCGCGTGCCGGGCGCGACGGCCTCGGCGGCCTCGACGTTGGCCGCGTAACCGGACGACGGGCAGAACGCGATCGCGTCCTCGCCCGAGTCCGCGAGCACGTGGAACTCGTGCGAGCCGGTACCGCCGATCGAGCCGTTGTCGGCGGCGACCGGCCGGTACTCGAGTCCCATCCGTTCGAAGATGGCGCAGTAGGCGGCGTGCATCTTCGCGTAGCTGACCTCGAGTCCCGCGAAGTCGCGATCGAACGAGTAGGCGTCCTTCATCGTGAACTCGCGGCCGCGCATCACGCCGAAGCGCGGACGGATCTCGTCGCGGAACTTGGTCTGGACGTGGAAGAAGTTGATCGGCAGCTGCTTGTAGCTGGCGAGCTCTTTCCGGGCGACGTCGGTGATCGCTTCCTCGGAGGTAGGCTGCACGACGAAGTCGCGGTGATGCCGGTCCTTGATGCGCAGGAGCTCGGGCCCGTACCTGTCCCATCGCCCGGACTCCTGCCAGAGCTCGGCCGGCTGCACCACCGGCATCAACAGCTCGATGGCGCCGGCGGCCGTCATCTCGTCGCGGACGATGGCCTCGACCTTGCGGATCGTGCGCAGGCCCATCGGCATGTAGGTGTAGATGCCGCCGGCGAGCCGCTTGACGAGGCCGGCTCGCAGCATCAACTTGTGACTGACGATCTCCGCATCGGACGGAGCTTCCTTGAGGGTCGAGACGAAGAAGCGCGAGGCGTACATGCGGCGAGGCCGTGGTTGGGGAAGAGGGAACGCGACCGAGGATGCGAGGCCGTCGCGAAGCGCGACGCGAAGCGGGCTTCCATCGACAGCAGCCGCGCCGGATGGTCGATGCGCGCGGGCCTGGAAGACGTGTTTATAATCTTTTCAATCTTAACGGAATCGGGTGGTCCGACATGTTGGATAGAGAAGGCTACCGCCCCAACGTCGGAATCATCCTGGCCAACGCCAAGGGTGAAGTGTTCTGGGGCAAGCGGATACGCGAGCATTCGTGGCAGTTCCCGCAAGGCGGCATCAAGCATGGCGAGACGCCGGAACAAGCGATGTATCGCGAACTGGAAGAAGAGATCGGGCTCAGGCGCGAACACGTCAAGCTCGTCGGTCGCACGCGCGACTGGCTGCGCTACGAGGTGCCCGAGAACTGGATCAAGCGCGAGTGGCGCGGCAGCTATCGCGGCCAGAAGCAGATCTGGTTCCTGCTGAAGCTGGTCGGCCGCGACACCGACATCTCGCTCCGCGCGTCCACGCATCCCGAGTTCGACGCGTGGCGCTGGCACGAGTACTGGGTGCCGCTCGACGCGGTCATCGAGTTCAAGCGCGACGTCTACACGCGCGCGCTGACCGAGCTGTCGCGTTACCTGACGCGAAAGCCGGAGCACACGCGCTACCTGCGCCAGCACACGCGCGCGCCGCTTCGCAACTTCAACGAGTCCTTCGGCGAGCCGTATCCGGACGCGCCCGACGCGAATCGCGGCGGGCACAAGGCGGGACCGCATTGAGCGAACGTCGGGGGCGCGGGGTCGGACCGACGATCGAAGGCAGGGCCCGCCGTCTCGGCGGGAGCGCCGGTGCCGTCGCGTTCGCGACGCTCATCGGCTTCGTCGCCGGTTGCGCCGCGCCGAAGCCGCCGAGCGACTTCGAGGTCGCGTTCGAGGACGAGACCAAGCCGTGGGTCGAGATCCAGACGCAGCTGCCGCCGGCTCCGCGTCCGCAGGATCTCGTCACGTTCGCCGTCAGCGGCGCGAGCGACTTCCGCTTCGGGCTCGACGCCAGTTCCCTGACGGTCGGCACCGACGGCGTCTATCGCTACGTGCTGGTCGCCACGAGTTCGCAGGGTTCCCGCAACGTCAGCTACGAAGGCATCCGGTGCGAGAGCCGCGAGAAGAAGCTCTATGCGACCGGTCGCCCCGACGGGACCTGGGTACGTGCGCGCAACGCGGCGTGGACGCCGATCGAGGACGTCGGCCTCAATCGTCAACAGGCGGCCCTGTTGAAGGAATACTTCTGTCCGGATGCCTACGCGACGCAGGATCTCGCGGACATCCTCTCGCGGCTGCGCGTGAAGCAGCCGAACACCAACATCAACTGAGTCGTCAGAGCGCGAGCAGATTGGTGCGATGGATCAGCTCGGGTTCCTCGACGAAACCGAGCAGCCGCTCGATCTCGCTCGACGGATGACCCGCGATGCGACGCGCATCGCCGCTGGAGTAGTTGACGATGCCGCGGGCGATCTCGGCGCCCGAAGGCGCCACGCAGGCGACGACGTCGCCGCGCGCGAAGCTTCCCACCACCGAGACCACCCCGACCGGCAGCAGGCTGCGGCCTCCGGAAGCCAGCGCATCGGCGGCGCCGACGTCGATCAGCAGTCGTCCCGCGACCTGCAGGTGGTCGGCCATCCATTGCTTCCGCGCGGACAGCCGTCCCAGCGGTGCGAGCAGCCGCGTGCCGATCGCCTCGCCGCGCGCCAGTCGCACCAGCACGTCGGGCTCGCGACCCGACGCAATCAGCGTGTGGGCGCCGCTCGACGCGGCGCGCTTCGCGGCCAGCACCTTCGTCAGCATGCCGCCGCGACCGAGCGCGCTGCCCGCACCCCCGGCCATCGCCTCGAGAGCGGGATCGCCGGCGCGTCCTTCGCGCACCAGCCGCGCGTCGGGGTCGCTGCGCGGATCGCCGCTGTGGAGGCCGGCCTGATCGGTGAGGATGACGAGCGCGTCGGCCTCGATCAGGTTGGCGACCAGCGCGCCGAGCGTGTCGTTGTCGCCGAACTTGATCTCGTCGGTCACGACCGTGTCGTTCTCGTTGATGATCGGCACGATCGACAACCCGAGCAGCGTCAGCAGCGTCGAGCGCGCGTTCAGGTAGCGGCTGCGGTCGGCGAGGTCCGCATGCGTGAGCAGGACCTGCGCGGTGCCGATGCCGTGTTCGGCGAAGCCGCTCTCGTAGGCCTGCGCGAGGCCCATCTGGCCGACCGCCGCCGCGGCCTGCAGCTCGTGCATGGCCGCGGGCCGCCTGGCCCAGCCGAGACGCTTGATGCCTTCGGCGATCGCGCCCGACGACACCAGCACGACTTCCTTCTTCATCGCATGCAGCGCGGCGAGCTGCGCGGCCCAGCGCGCGATGGCGCCGCGGTCGAGGCCGCGTCCCTCGTCGGTGACCAGCGTGCTGCCGACCTTGACGACGATGCGCTTCGCGGCGGCGAGCGAGGGCGTCACGAGGGACGGGACGTATCGATCAGCCGACGGTCCGCGCGAAGCGCGGATCGTCCGGGTCGGCTTGCTCCGCTTCGCTCGCGAAGTCCTCGGGGTGGAGGAGCCGTCGCTGCGCGTCCAGATGCCGTTCGATGGCCTGGACCAGCGCTTCGCATCCGCTGCGGGTCAGCGCGGAGATCGCGAACACCGGTCCGTTCCAGGCAAGGCGCTTCACGAAGTCCGCGATCCGCTTCGCGGAATTCGCCTCGTCGATCATGTCGAGCTTGTTGAGCACGAGCCAGCGTGGCTTCGCCGCGAGCGCGGCGTCGTACTTCTCGAGCTCGCCGACGATCGCCTTCGCTTCGGCCACCGGATCGACGGCTTCGTCGAACGGCGCGAGGTCGACGATGTGCAACAGCAGGCCGGTACGCTGCAGGTGGCGCAGGAACTGGTGACCGAGTCCCGCGCCGTCGGCCGCCCCTTCGATGAGGCCGGGCACGTCGGCGATGACGAAACTGCGCTCGGGGCCCACGCGCACGACGCCGAGGTTGGGATGCAGCGTCGTGAACGGATAGTCGGCGATCTTCGGCCGCGCGTTCGAGACCGCGGTGATGAAAGTCGACTTGCCGGCGTTGGGCATGCCCAGCAATCCGACATCGGCCAGCACCTTCAGCTCGAGTTTCAGATGGCGCTCCTGACCGGGCTCGCCGTCGGTCTGCTGTCGCGGCGAACGGTTGGTGCTCGACTTGAAGTGGATGTTGCCG
>CALMOR010000139.1:23348-25423 GCA_937872165.1 uncultured Burkholderiales bacterium
CGCAGCGTGACGTCGTCGGCGCCCGCGCCGTAGCAGTCGGAGCCGCGTCCGTGCTCGCCTTTCTTCGCACGGTGCAGCTTCGCGTAGCGGTAGTCGACGAGCGTATTGATGTTGCGATCCGCGATGGCGTAGATGCTGCCGCCGCGCCCGCCGTCGCCGCCGTCGGGCCCGCCGAAGGGAATGAACTTCTCGCGACGGAAGCTCGCGATGCCGTTGCCGCCGTCGCCCGCGACGACGTCGATCTTCGCTTCGTCGAAGAACTTCATGAAGGTCTCTTCCAAAAACAAAAGCCCCGCATCGGCGGGGCTTCGTCGTTCCCGCGAACGGCTTTACGCGGAAACCGGCTCGACGTTCACGAGGTGACGCCGGGTCGCGCCCTTGATGCCGAAGTTGACCGTGCCGTCGACGAGCGCGAACAGCGTGTGGTCCTTGCCGATGCCGACGTTGACGCCCGGATGGAGACGGGTGCCGCGCTGACGGACGATGATGCCGCCGGCATTGATGGCCTGACCGCCGTAGACCTTGACGCCGAGGCGCTTCGACTCCGAGTCGCGACCGTTACGCGAACTACCGCCTGCTTTCTTGTGTGCCATGGTGTGTGCTCCTCAGGCTGCCGCTTGCAGCGTGCCGTTGATCGCGCCGATCAGCACTTCGGTGTAATCCTGCCGATGGCCCTGACGCTTCTGATAGTGCTTGCGCCGGCGCATCTTGAAGATTTTGACCTTGTCGTGACGACCCTGGGAAAGTACCGTCGCCGTGACCGTTGCGCCCGCGACGAGCGGCTGACCGAACCGGATCGATTCGCCCGTGCCGACCGCGAGCACCTGATCGAGCGTGATCTCCGTTCCCACGTCCGCCGGTATCTGTTCTATTTTCAATTTTTCGCCGGCGACGACCTTGTACTGCTTGCCGCCGGTTTTTATGACCGCGTACATGTTGGACCTCTGCTTGGATGAATCCGCCGCGCGAACGAGCATCGAGCGAACGCCGCGGATTTGGGAAAACCCGCGATCATACATTTCCGACCGCGAGCGGTCAACGGCTCCTTCGTCGCCGAGCGGACGGAGGAGGGGCATGGCTTATACTTTTCGGCCGCCGATCACCGGATCGACGCACCTTCGCGACGCGCGCCGCTCCAGCCCACCTTGAACGCCTACACCGCAATCCTCGATTCGCCAGGCCTCGTCGCGGCGAAGCCGCAGGCGACGTCGTTGCTGGCCCCGGTCGCGGACGACATGAAGGCGATGGACGCGCTGATCCGCACGCGTCTGCGGTCGGACGTCGTCCTCGTCAACCAGGTCGCGGAGTACATCATCGGCGCGGGCGGCAAGCGGCTGCGGCCCGCGTTGCTGTTGTTGATCGCAGGCGCGCTCGACTATCGCGGGCCGCATCGACTCACGCTGGCGGCGGTCGTCGAGTTCATCCACACCGCGACGCTGCTGCACGACGACGTCGTCGACGAGTCGGAGCTGCGGCGCGGCCGGCAGACCGCGAACGCGCTGTTCGGCAACGCGGCATCGGTGCTGGTCGGCGACTTCCTCTACTCGCGCTCGTTCCAGATGATGGTCGACGTGGGCAGTCTTCCGGTGATGCGGACGCTGGCCGACGCCACCAACGTCATCGCGGAGGGCGAGGTCCTGCAGCTGCTCAACATCCACGACCCGGACGTCGACGAAGCGCGTTACCTGCAGGTCATCCGCTACAAGACGGCCAAGTTGTTCGAGGCGTCGGCGCGGCTCGCCGCGATCCTCGCCGGATGCTCCGAGGACGAGCAGGAACCGTGGGCCGAATTCGGCAGACGCATCGGCACCGCCTTCCAGCTAGTCGACGACGTGCTCGACTACTCGGGCGTCACGGCCGAGATCGGCAAGAACGTCGGCGACGACCTGCGCGAAGGCAAGCCGACGCTGCCGCTGATCTATCTGCTCGAGCGCGGCGATCCGGCGCAGCGGTCGCTGGTGCGCGACACCGTCATCGACAGCTCGCATGCGGACCTGGCGGGGATCCAGGCGGCCATCGACACCAGCGGCGCGCTCGACTACACGCGGGCGATGGCCGAGCGCGAGGCGGCGGCG
>CALMOR010000139.1:25433-28543 GCA_937872165.1 uncultured Burkholderiales bacterium
GGCGGCGGCCCGTGCCGGCGCCGAGACGCTGCCCGAGTCGATCCACATACGATCTCTGCTAGAAATGTGTTCTTTTGCGATTCACCGCGATTTCTGACGCGGCATTCGAGCGCAGACACATTCGATGGTCGGTCCGTACAACGCATTGGCGTATGGACAACAGCGGGGTGTAGCTTAGCCTGGTAGAGCGCTACGTTCGGGACGTAGAGGCCGGAGGTTCGAATCCTCTCACCCCGACCAGTTTGCCGATGCGACGTGGAGCGGACCGCTTTGCTCCACGGTTCCTCTCCTTGGTTTCGCGGGTCGGGCACGGCCCTGTTCGCGCCCGTCGAGAATCCTGCACCGCTGTTGACGACCCGAGGCAGCGGGTGCATTCGCCCGCTACGGCTCGAGGTCGGGATGTCGGAAAGCGGGTTGGTCGGCGCGTAGCTCGCCGGTCAAAGGGGTTTCGGCCTTGGCGCATCCGCCATACGGACGATGACGGCGGCGGCCAGCCGTGAGAGTTTCCGCAGAAGCGCCATGGCCTTCATCCCCTTTCGTGGCGACCCTGCACGAGCAGCGCGGCGCATTGCCGGACGATCGTCGCCCGAAAGGCGTGCGTCGCCATGACGATCGGTGGCGTTCGTCGACGACCCGTTGGTCGCGTCGACCTTTGCAGCCGATCGACTCGAGGGCTCGTGCCCATCTGGCATGGGCGGAGAACGCGATCGGCTTACGTCTTTTCCCGCGAAAGGACTCGATGGATCGACTAGGTCGTCGTGGTGCTGGCGCATCCGTGCAACAGGCCTCGAAACGCGGCGCTGATCGCGGCTTCGTCGAGGGTGAATTGCTTTACAAAGCAAGGGGCTCTCGGCATGATCGTTTCGAGTTCATGAGCTTGAGAAGAGGCAAAGCCCGTAGCGGCCGCGAGCCATCGCGCCGTTGCAAGACATGAATCCACCCTCGCCGTCCTCCTGAATCCATGGCCGCACTGAGTTCCGCATCGTCCTCTCCCACCGCCGTCATGACGGGGCTCGGCCGTGCGCTCGTCCAGTCGGGCAAGCTGACGATGCAACAGGCCGAGAACATCTCGCGCGCCGCCAGCGGCGCGCAGTCGACATTCATCGACCAGCTCATCAACACGCGCGTCATGACGTCGATCGAGCTCGCGTCCAACCTGTCGCAGATGTTCGCGTTGCCGCTGCTCGACCTGAACGCCTTCGATCCGGCGCAGTTGCAGAGCGACCTGATCGACAAGAAGCTGGTGCAGTCGCTGAAGATCGCAGGGCTGCACCGTCGCGGCAACAAGCTGACGGTCGCCGTCTCGGACGCCGCCAACTATCAGGCGATCGATCAGATCAAGTTCCAGACCCAGCTCTCGGTCGAGGCGGTCGTCGTCGAGCACGACAAGCTGATGCAGTTGCTCGATCGCCTGGGTCAGACCGCCGAGGCCGCGCTCAACGAATACATGAGCGACGACCTGCACCTCGACTTCGAGGACGCCGAGGTCAATGCCGCGGACATCGCGGCGCAGGCGGACGTCGACGACGCGCCGGTCGTCCGCTTCCTGCAGAAGATCCTGATGGACGCGATCAACGACGGCGCGTCCGACATCCACTTCGAACCCTACGAGAAGTACTACCGCATCCGTTTCCGCCAGGACGGCATCCTGCGCGAGATCACGCAGCCGCCGCTCGCGATCAAGGACAAGCTCGCGTCGCGCATCAAGGTCATCTCCCGCCTCGACATCTCCGAGAAGCGCGTGCCGCAGGACGGCCGCATGAAGCTCGTGTTGTCGAAGACGCGGGCGATCGACTTCCGCGTCTCGACGCTGCCGACGCTGTACGGCGAAAAGATCGTGATGCGGATCCTCGATCCGTCGCAGGCCAAGCTCGGCATCGACGCGCTCGGCTACGAGCTCGATCAGAAGGAGACGCTGATGAATGCCATCCAGCGTCCCTACGGCATGGTGCTGGTCACCGGTCCGACCGGCTCGGGCAAGACCGTGTCGCTCTACACGTGTCTCAACATCCTCAACCAGCCGGGCATCAACATCTCGACGGCCGAGGATCCCGCCGAGATCCAGCTCGCCGGCGTCAACCAGGTCAACATGAACGACAAGGCGGGACTCACGTTCGCCGCCGCGCTCAAGGCCTTCCTGCGTCAGGACCCGGACATCATCATGGTCGGCGAGATCCGCGACCTCGAGACGGCGGACATCTCGATCAAGGCCGCCCAGACCGGTCACATGGTCTTCTCGACGCGCCTGATGAACATGGGCGTGCCCACGTTCAACATCGCGTCGTCCGTCATCCTCATCACCGCGCAGCGGCTCGCGCGAAAGCTCTGCACCTGCAAGGAGCCGATGCAGATTCCCGACGAGGCGCTGCTGGAGGCGGGCTTCAAGGAAGACGCCCTCGACGGTTCGTGGACGCCGTATCACGCGGTGGGCTGCGACAAGTGCAAGGGTTCGGGCTACAAGGGGCGGGTCGGCATCTATCAGGTGATGCCGATCACCGAAGAGATCCAGCGGATCATCCTCGCCGGCGGCAACGCGCTCGAGATCGCCGACCAGGCGCGGCGCGAAGGCGTCAGCGACCTGCGGCAATCCGGGCTCCGCAAGGTGCGTGACGGCCAGACGTCGCTCGAGGAAGTCCTCGCGGTGACCAACGAATGAAGATGCGGCGCAGCGTCGTGCCGGAGCGCTCCGCGATCGACGCGCGCGGTGCCCGCCGCGTGCCCGCCGCGACCGTCCGCGTCGCACGCGCTCAACACGGAGATCGATGATGGCGACAGCCAACCTTGCCCGCAGGCCCCCGACCAAGGAGGCGATGTTCGCCTGGGAGGGCAAGGACCGCAACGGCAAGAACGTCCGCGGCGAGATGCGTGCCGCCGGCGACGCGCTGGTCAACGCGTCGCTGCGCAAGCAGGGCATCCTCGTCACCAAGATCAAGAAGCAGACCTTCCGCAGCGGCAAGAAGATCCGCGACAAGGACGTCACGCTGTTCACGCGACAGCTCGCGACGATGATGAAGGCAGGCGTGCCCTTGCTGCAGGCCTTCGACATCGTCGGTCGCGGCCACCCCAACGCGTCCGTGTCGAAGCAGGTGATCGACGTCCGCTCCGACATC
>CALMOR010000140.1 GCA_937872165.1 uncultured Burkholderiales bacterium
TCTTCGACGCCTGGACCACCGCAACGACCACGGCATCGGCCGCCCCATCGGCCGATATCCCCCGTCGCGCCTGAACCAACCAGACCCTAGGGCCATCCGGTCCCGTCGACCAGCACGGCCAGCATGGCTTCGAGGCAGGCCGCGTCGGCTTCGTCGAAGCGTCCTTCCGAAGGACTGTCGAGGTCGAACACCGCGAGCAGCCGGCCTTCGCGGACGACCGGCAGCACGAGCTCGGACCGCGACGCCGAGTCGCATGCGATGTGACCGGGGAAGGCGTGCACGTCGGGCACGATCTGCACCGCTCGCGTGGTCGCGCACGCGCCGCAGACACCGCGGTCGAACGGGATGCGCACGCACGCGACCCTGCCCTGGAACGGACCGAGCACGAGCTCGCGATCGCGGGCCATGTAGAAGCCGGCCCAGTTGAGATCGGCCATCCCTTCGTCGACCAGCGCGGTGAACTGCGAGAGGTTGGCGAGCCAGTCCCGCTCGCCGTCGAGGAGCGAACGGGTCTGCGCCAGCAGCAGCGCGTCCGCCTCTCTCCGGTCCGGCGTCGTCGTCGGCCGTCGCTCGATCTTCATCGGATCGCGTGGCTCGCCGGTCTCATGCGGTCCGCGCCGCATCGAGGGAACGCAGCGCGGCCCACTCGTCGTCGGTGAACAGGCGCGAGCGCGTGAGGAAGCGCAGGCCTTCCGGGCCCTCGAGCGAGAACATCCCGCCGCGGCCCGGCACGACGTCGATGATCAGCGCCGTGTGCTGCCAGTACTCGAACTGCGGACCGCTGATGTAGAACGGCGCGCCGCCGATCGAGCCGAGCAGACGGTCGTAGTCGCCGACGATGAACTCGTCGCGCGGATAGCACATCGGCGCACTGCCGTCGCAGCAGCCGCCCGATTGATGGAACATCAACGCGCCGTGCCGCTTCTCGAGCTTCGCGATCAGCTCGAGGGCCGCGGGGGTCGCCGTCACGCGCGCGACGGGATCGGTCATGAATTCCTCGACGAAAGAGACCGCGCCCCGCACGGGACGCGGTCGTGCGGCGCGGCGCTCAGAAGAAGCCGAGCTTGTTCTCGCTGTAGCTGACCAGCAGGTTCTTGGTCTGCTGGTAATGGTCGAGCATCATCTTGTGGTTCTCGCGCCCGATCCCCGACTGCTTGTAGCCACCGAACGCGGCGTGCGCCGGATACTGGTGATAGCAGTTGGTCCACACGCGACCGGCCTGGATACCGCGTCCCATCCGGAAGGCCGTGTTCATGTCGCGGCTCCACACGCCGGCGCCGAGACCGTACAACGTGTCGTTGGCGAGGGCCAGCGCCTCGTCCTCGTCGGCGAACTTCGTCACCGACAGCACCGGTCCGAAGATCTCCTCCTGGAAGATGCGCATGCGGTTGTGGCCTTCGAACACGGTCGGCTTCACGTAGTAGCCGCCCGACAGTTCGCCTTCGAGCCGATTGCGTTCGCCGCCGGCGAGGACCTTCGCGCCTTCCTGCCGGCCGATGTCGAGGTACGACAGGATCTTCTCGAGCTGCTCGCTCGACGCCTGCGCGCCGATCATCGTGGTCATCTCGAGCGGACTGCCCTGGACGATGGCTTCGACGCGCGCGATCGCCTTCTCCATGAAGCGATCGTAGATCGACGCATGGACCAGCGCGCGCGACGGGCAGGTGCAGACCTCGCCCTGGTTGAGCGCGAACATCGCGAAGCCTTCGAGCGCCTTGTCGAGGAAGCCGTCGTCCTTCGCCATCACGTCGGCGAAGAAGATGTTCGGCGACTTGCCACCGAGCTCGAGCGTGACCGGGATCAGGTTCTGGCTCGCGTATTGCGAGATCAGCCGACCGGTCGTGGTCTCGCCGGTGAACGCGATCTTGCCGATGCGGTTGCTCGACGCGAGCGGCTTGCCGCATTCGAGCCCGAAGCCGTTGACGACGTTGAGGACGCCGGCCGGAAGCAGGTCGCCGATCAGCTCGAGCAGCACGAGGATCGACACCGGCGTCTGCTCGGCCGGCTTCAGCACCACGCAATTGCCCGCCGCCAGCGCCGGCGCCAGCTTCCATACGGCCATCAGGATCGGGAAGTTCCACGGGATGATCTGGCCGACGACGCCGATCGGTTCGTGGAAGTGATAGGCATGGGTGTCGTGGTCGATCTCGCTGATGCCGCCTTCCTGCGCCCGGATGCACGACGCGAAGTAGCGGAAGTGGTCGACCGCGAGCGGCAGGTCCGCCAGCGTCGTCTCGCGGATCGGCTTGCCGTTGTCCCAGGTCTCCGCGGCCGCCAGCATCGGCAGGTTCTGCTCCATGCGGTCGGCGATGCGCATCAGCGCGTTGGCGCGCTCGGTGGTGGACGTGCGACCCCAGGCGACCTTCGCGCCGTGCGCCGCGTCGAGCGCGCGATCGATGTCGGCCGCCGTCGAACGCGGGATCTCGCAGAACGGCTTGCCGGTCACCGGCGTGACGTTGTCGAAATACTGTCCGTCGGTCGGCGCGATCCATTGGCCCCCGATGTAGTTGCCGTAGCGCTTCCTGAAGTGCACCGCGGTTCCGAATTTGCCGGGCTCGAGCATGTCCATGAGGTCTCCTTCGCCTGTTGTCGGTGCGCCGTGAGGTGGGCGCGTCGGCGAAGGATATATCCAGCCGAACACGACGAGCGGTTCAGTCTTCCGACCGGACCCGTCCCGTCTCGGCATAGAGCTCTGCGCGATCGAGCACGACCTCGACGCGATGATAGGCATCGTCGCCGATGGTCTCGTCGAAGCGCAGCCGCGTGAGCTCCGCGCGCGCGGCCTCGACCGCGCGTTGCCGAAGGCGCGGCAGGGCCGCGTCGTCGCCGCCGTCCGCGTTGTCGCGACCGGTGGTCGACAGCAGCTCCTGCAGTTCGAAGCGCAACACCTTCGCAGCCTTGGACGGATCGTCGTCGATGACCTTCAGCGCCGCGCGCAGCGTCGCGTCGCGCGCCTCGCCGTATTCGCGCTCCACCGGCTGATCGTCCGACAGGTCGAGCCACGCCAGCAGCGGACGCAGCGTCAGTCCCTGCAAAGCCAGCGTCCCGACCACGACCGTGAAGGCCGTCACCAGGATCAGCGCACGGCCGGGGAAGTCGCCGGGCAACGCGAGCGCGGCTGCGAGCGTGACGATGCCGCGCATTCCGCACCAAGCGACGAGGAAGCCGCCCTTGACGGTCGGCGGCGCGAGCGTCGATCGCCGGCTCGACCCGAAGCGCCGGATCTTCCAGCGCATCGCCGTGTTGTAGAGCATCACCCAGCCGATACGCGAGCAGACGACGACGCCGAGTACCACCGCGGCGACCTGCGCGTGGACGCGGCGCTCGTCGGCCGACAGGCCTTCGATGATCGGACCGAGCTGCAGGCCGATCAGCACGAACGCCATCACGTTGAGCACGAAGACCATCGTCTCCCAGACCGCGTACGAAGGGACACGGATGCGGGCCGGCGTGGTGTGCGGCGCCGAGCGCGCGATCGTGATCGCGTACGCGACGACCGTCAGGATGCCCGACAGCCCGACGCGTTCCGCGCCGATCCAGACGCCGAAGATCTGCAGCCACCAGGGCAACGTCTCGGCGGTGAGAAGCGAGATGCGCTTACGGTGCAGCGGACCCCAGACCAGTGTCGCGGCGACCGCGCCGAGAACCGCATCCACGGTCGGATGC
>CALMOR010000141.1:0-281 GCA_937872165.1 uncultured Burkholderiales bacterium
GACGCGTACCTGCGAGCGGCCCGTGCAACGCGATCGCTTCGGCCGCATAGGCCGAGCAGCTCGGCGCGAAGCGGCAGCGCGCGGGCAGCCACGGACCGACGACGAGACGGTAAGCGGCTATCGAGCCCAGCAGCACGGCGGACGCGGCGCGCCCGAGCGCGCCGCGCGATGCCGCCAGCGACGACCACGCGTTCTCGTTCACGGCGACCTGCGATCCGTACGGCGGCGAAGCCGGTCGGCGCGGCGCACGAAGATCGGCGTCGGATCGAAGCGGTCGCGTG
>CALMOR010000141.1:291-1094 GCA_937872165.1 uncultured Burkholderiales bacterium
CGCGTACACGCACCTTCGCCGGCAGCGACGGCTCGGGCTCCGCGAGGGGCTTGCCTTTCGGCTTCGCCGGCCGCGGCACCAGCGGCGACTGCAGGCGCACGACCAGGTCGGCGCTGCCGAACTCGATCGCCCATGCGGCGCGCCCGCGACGGAAGGCATCGCGCCAGCGACGCTTGATCGTGTTGCGGGCGACCGCGGACGCTTCGAGTCGTTTCGGTATCACGAGTCCCAGGCGCCACGTCGGCGCGATCGTCGAGCCCTACGCGGACGGCGCGATGCGGCAGAGATGCAAAGCGAAAGAACCGCGGCGGACGAGCGCGGGGCGCGTGAGCCAACGCTCGAACACGCCCGGCGTCGTCATGCGCGCGTCGCGCCGGAAGCGATGACCGTCCGACGAAGGCGGCAGCGACGCGACGGGTGCGGCTGGACGGGTCGCGTCAGACCGCGAGGCGATGACGGCCCTTGGCACGGCGGGCACGGATGACGTTGCGGCCGCCGCGCGTCTTCATGCGGACGAGAAAGCCGTGCGTGCGCTTGCGACGGACGACGGAGGGTTGATAAGTACGCTTCATGATGGATGTGCCGCTTCGCTAAAAACCTGAAATTACACACAAAAACCGGGGTCGCTGTCAAATCTTTCGGTTTTCGGGGGCGCCGTCGAGCGGACGGAAACGATGTGGCGGATCCCCATCGCCAGCTTGTGGATAACTTTGCTTTGCGCCACCTCTTCGCGCTAAAATCGCGCCTTGCCGGCGCCTCTCGCGACATCAGGGCGAACGGCGTGTGCAGTTCATTGGGGAACA
>CALMOR010000141.1:1104-4898 GCA_937872165.1 uncultured Burkholderiales bacterium
GTCCAGCGCAGCGTCGATTCGTCGCCGATTCGTTGCACGACGACCGGGGCGACAAGACCGGGGCGACAAGACACCGGATGGCGCAGCGGTAGCGAGGAAGCAGTCCGTTTCACCCGAAGCAACTCCCGAATCGACCACGAAGAATAGCCCGTCGACGATGAACGCCCGCCCCCGCGGATCGTGTATCGGCGAACGGACCTTGAGACGAGCGGAGTTCGATCGCCTGCACCCACGACACGACCGTGCGTGCGGCGTGCTTCGATCCATCCGGCTTCGACCCGGCGGGTCGCGATGCGCCGGTGTCCCGACGGCGTCCGGTGGGCGCCGAAGTTCGCTCGCGGTGCAGCGTCCGACACCAGCCGGACCTTCTCGGCAGAGCTCGGCGGCAGGTCACGCGGTCAGTCACGACAACGAAGCCGGACCCTCGACGGCCGGCCAGGACATCTTCATGAATCAGCGGTACCCCTTCCGTACGACACGATGATCGAAGAGACCCTAGCATTTGCCGAGGAACGACCGGCCACCGCGCTCGCCGTCGACCAAGGCCAGGAGTTCTGGCACGTCTGCACCGAGCAGTTGCGCAGCGAACTGACCCCGCAGCAGTACTCGGCCTGGATCAAGCCGCTGACGGCGAGCCTGTTCGATCCGTCGGACCGGCGCCTGCGCATCGGCGCGCCCAATCGCTTCAAGCTCGACTGGGTGAAGGACCAGTTCGCCGGTCGCATCGAGGCGATCGCCCAGCGCCACTTCGACGGGCCGGTGCAGCTCGAGCTGTATCTCGACGTCAAGGCGGCCGAGCCGCGCGGACCTGTGCAGGGCAGCGGTCGCGCGAACGGTCACGCCCTCGCCGAGACCGACGGACAGCGCGGCGGCGCGCGTGCGCACGATGCCCACGACGTCGACGTCGCGCACGGCAACGCAGACGAGCCGGTCCACGGTTCTCACGACAACGGCCGCGGCTCGTACGGGTCGGCCAGCTCGTCGGAGCGGTCGCGTCTCGATCCGGCGCTCACCTTCGACACCTTCGTGACCGGCAAGGCCAACCAGCTCGCACGCGCGGCCGCCGCGCAGGTCGCCGACAACCCCGGCAAGTCGTACAACCCGCTCTTCCTGCACGGCGGCGTGGGGCTCGGCAAGACCCATCTGATCCAGGCGGTCGGCAACCAGATCATCGCGCGCAATCCGACGGCCCGGATCCGCTACATCCACGCCGACCAGTTCGTCGCCGACGTGGTGCGCGCCTACCAGCGAAAGGCCTTCGAGAACTTCAAGCAGCTCTATCACTCGCTCGACCTGCTGCTGATCGACGACATCCAGTTCTTCTCGCGCAAGGACGGCACGCAGGAACAGTTCTTCTACACGTTCGAGGCGCTGTCGGCGGCCAAGAAGCAGATCATCATCACGAGCGACACCTACCCGGCCGAGATGCAGGGCATCGAGGAGCGCCTGGTGTCGCGCTTCGGCAGCGGCCTCACGGTCGCCGTCGAGCCGCCCGAGCTCGAGATGCGCGTCGCCATCTTGCTGAAGAAGGCCGAGCAGGGCGGCCGGCCCATCTCCGACGACGTCGCCTTCTTCGTCGCCAAGCATTCGCGATCCAACGTGCGCGAACTCGAGGGCGCGCTCCGCAAGCTGTTCGCGTTCGGCGACTTCCACGGCAAGGAGATCACGATCGACATGGCGCGCGAGGCGCTGAAGGACATGCTGAGCGTGCAGCGCGCGCAGGTTTCGGTCGAGAGCATCCAGAAGACGGTCGCCGACTTCTACAAGATCAAGGTCGCCGACATGTACTCGCAGCGCCGCCCCACCAACATCGCGCGGCCTCGCCAGATCGCGATGTATTTCGCGAAGGAGTTGACGCAGAAGAGCCTGCCCGAGATCGGCGAGCTGTTCGGCGGGCGCGACCACACGACGGTGCTGCACGCGGTGCGGAAGATCAACGAGCTGCGCGGCAAGCAGCCCGAGCTGAACCGCGAGCTCCACGTCCTGCTGCAGACGCTGAAGGGATGACGGTGCGGCGCCTCGATCGTCATGCCTTCGATCGTCGCGGCGAAGGCCGCGGCACGAACCCGTCGTTCGTCGACGGCGCGGCGACCGGGACAACGGCCGTCACGGGCACGGTCGATGATCAGGCAGCGAGGTCGTCGGCGAACACGCCTGTCGCCGACGGGCCATGTCGTTACGCCCTTCCCGTCCGACCCGGACCGGCTGGTCGTTCCCGCGAAGGCAAGACCGGTGTCGTCGCGCGGCGGCCGCACCGTTACCCCGACATCCGTCTTCCCCTCGGAACCTGTGGACAACCGGTCGGGATCCACGGCACCGAATGTGCGGTACACGCGGCGTCGGCCGTCGTCGCGGATCGCCCCACAAACCGGCCTTCGGTCATACCGACGTCGCGCACAGGCTTGTCGTTTTTCCAAGCAGTTGATTCGCCGCATCCAAACCGGGTTGTCCACAGTTTTGCGACCTCTCTATCAATTAACGTCCCTGAGGTTTAAAACATATGCAACTAATAAAAGCGTCACGCGACGCTCTGCTCAAACCGCTGGCCACGGTCAGTGGCATTGTCGAGCGTCGCCACACGCTGCCCATCCTCGCCAACATCCTGATCCGCAAGGAAGGCGAGCGCGTGTCGTTCGTGTCGACCGACATCGAGGTCCAGATCCGCACCCACGCGGACATCGGCGTCGGCAGCGAGACCTTCGCGACCACGGTCGCCGCGCGGAAGCTGCTCGACATCCTGCGGGCGCTACCCGAGGGCGGTGAAGTGACGCTCTCGCACAGCGCCAAGAAGATGACGGTGCAGTCGGGCAAGAGCCGCTTCAACCTGCAGACGCTGGCTGCCGAGGACTTCCCCACCGTCTCGCAACCCGAGAGCTATCTCGCGAGTTTCGCGCTACCGCAGAAGACGCTGAAGCACCTGATCGCGATGGTCCACTTCTCGATGGCCCAGCAGGACATCCGTTACTACCTCAATGGTCTGCTCCTCGTCGTCGACGGCAGGCAGGTCATTGCGGTTGCAACGGACGGTCACCGGCTCGCGTATTGCGCGGTCGAGACCGACGTCGAAGCGACCGAACGCCACGAAGTGATCGTGCCGCGAAAGAGCATCCTCGAACTGCAGCGGCTGCTCGGCGACGGCGAGGCGCCGGTCACGATCGACCTCGCGGCGAACCAGGTGCGCTTCACGTTCGACTCGATCGAGCTGGTCTCGAAGCTCGTCGAAGGCAAGTTCCCCGACTACCAGCGCGTCATCCCGAGCGGCTACAGCAAGAGCTTCTCGATCGGTCGCGACGACTGGCTGCGCTCGCTGCAGCGCGTGGCCATCCTGACGACCGACAAGTTCAAGGGCGTGCGCTTCGTGCTGTCCGAGGACGCGGTGAAGATCAGCTCGACCAACGCGGACCAGGAAGACGCGCAGGACGAGATCGAGATCGCGTTCCCGCACGGATCGCTCGACATCGGCTTCAACGTCTCGTACCTGCTCGACGTGCTGAACAACCTGAAGACCGAACAGGTGACGGTGAGCGTCGGCGACTCGAACTCGAGCGCGTTGATCACGCTGCCCGAGAACGACGACTTCAAGTACGTGGTGATGCTGATGAGGATCTGCCGGCGGCCGGTCGGCCGGTCCGCGCGGGCCGGGCCCGCGGCACGGGGGGTGACGAAGGGCGCCGCCGCGCGGGCCGCGACCAGAGCGACCGCGGCGACAGAACCGGCAACCGCGCCCGCCAGCCCGCGGCGGACGTTCAACGAGGGCTGACGAACTGTCGCCATCGGTGCGCCTCCGCCACGGT
>CALMOR010000141.1:4908-28154 GCA_937872165.1 uncultured Burkholderiales bacterium
CCGTTGTCCACCGAGGACCAGAACTTCGTCGCGATCCCGATCGGGCCGATCGGCGTCGAGACCGAGACCGGCTCCGACGAGGCGGCGCAGGCCCGGGCGCTCGAGGAAGTGCGGCAGGATGCGCAGGACCGCCGCGACGCGAACGCGCAGGACTACGGCGCGGGCTCGATCCAGATCCTCGAAGGGCTCGAAGCCGTCCGCAAGCGACCCGGCATGTACATCGGCGACACGTCCGACGGCACCGGACTGCATCACCTCGTCTTCGAGGTGGTCGACAACTCGATCGACGAGGCGCTGGCCGGCTACTGCGACGAGATCACGGTGACGATCCACACCGACAACTCGATCTCGGTCATCGACAACGGCCGCGGCATTCCCACCGGCGTCAAGTTCGACGACAAGCACGAGCCGAAGCGCTCGGCCTCGGAGATCGCGCTGACCGAGCTGCACGCCGGCGGCAAGTTCAACCAGAACAGCTACAAGGTCTCGGGCGGCCTGCACGGCGTGGGCGTCAGTTGCGTCAACGCGCTCAGCAAGTGGCTGCGCCTCACGGTACGGCGCGACGGCAGGATGCACTTCATCGAGTTCGCGAAGGGCTTCGTGCAGAACCGCGTGATCGAGTCGCATACCGATGCGCAGGGCAACACCTACGACATCTCGCCGATGACGGTCACCGGCGACACCGAGAAGCGCGGCACCGAGGTGCACTTCCTCGCCGACGAGACGATCTTCTCGAACATCGACTTCCACTACGAGATCCTGTCGAAGCGCCTGCGCGAGCTCTCGTTCCTCAACAACGGCGTGCGCATCAAGCTCGTCGACCAGCGCCAGGGCAAGGAAGAGGACTTCGCGTTCGCCGGCGGCGTCAAGGGCTTCGTCGAATACATCAACCGCACCAAGACCACGCTGCACCCGACCGTGTTCTACGCGGTCGGCGAGAAGGACAGCGAGTTCAACGCGAACGGCTACGGCGGCGGCGTGAAGGTCACCGTCGAGGTCGCGATGCAGTGGAACGACAGCTACCAGGAGCAGGTGCTGTGCTTCACCAACAACATCCCGCAGCGCGACGGCGGCACCCACCTGACGGGTCTGCGCGCCGCGATGACGCGGGTCATCAACAAGTACATCGACGAACACGAGTTCGCGAAGAAGGCCAAGGTCGAGACGGCCGGCGACGACATGCGCGAGGGGCTCACCTGCGTGCTGTCGGTGAAAGTCCCCGAGCCCAAGTTCAGCAGCCAGACCAAGGACAAGCTGGTCTCGTCCGAAGTGCGGCTGCCGGTCGAGGAGGTCGTCGCGAAGGCGCTCAACGACTACCTGCTCGAGAAGCCGAACGACGCGAAGATCATCTGCGGCAAGATCGTCGAGGCCGCGCGTGCGCGCGAGGCCGCCCGCAAGGCGCGCGATCTCACGCGCCGCAAGGGCGTGATGGACAGCTTCGGCCTTTCGGCCAAGCTGGCCGACTGCCAGGAGAAGGACCCGGCGCTGTGCGAGCTCTTCATCGTCGAGGGAGATTCGGCCGGCGGCTCGGCCAAGCAGGGGCGTGACCGGAAGTTCCAGGCGATCCTGCCGCTGAAGGGCAAGATCCTCAACGTCGAGCGCGCGCGCTTCGACCGCATGTTGTCGAGCCAGGAAGTGCTGGCGCTGATCAGCACGCTCGGCACCGGCATCGGCCCCGAGGAATACGACGTCGCCAAGCTGCGCTACCACCGCATCATCATCATGACCGACGCGGACGTCGACGGCAGCCACATCCGCACGCTGCTGCTGACGTTCTTCTATCGCCAGATGCCCGAACTGGTCGAGCGCGGCTACATCTACATCGCGCAGCCGCCGCTCTACAAGGTCAAGTACCAGAAAGACGAGCGCTACATCAAGGACGACGCCGAGCTCACGCAGTACACGATGAAGCTCGCGCTGCAGAACGCGGAGCTGATCACGCACGAGACCGTCGTCGGCGGCGTCGGCACGCCGGCCGACGCGATCACCGGCGACGCGCTGGCCGAGATGGTCCGCAAGTACCTGGTCGCCGACGGCGTCGTGCAGCGGCTGTCGCGGCACTACGACGTGGCGACGCTGAACGCGATCCTGAACGGCACGACGCTCGACCTGTCCGACGCGGCGAAGTCCGACGATTCCGCTGCCCGGCTGTCGAAGGTGCTCGGCAACGGCACGGTGCACGTGCGCGCCGAGTTCGACGAAGCGAGCGACAAGCACCGCCTGGTCGTCGAGCGCGTGGTCCACGGCAACACCCGCTCGACGGTGATCGACGCCGAGTTCGTGGCCGGCGCCGACTACGGCACGCTGCACGAAGCCGCCGAGACCTTCCGCGGCCTGATCGGCGCGGGCGGCCGCATCAAGCGCGGCGAAGGCGACAAGCAGCGCAGCGCCGCGGTGATCGACTTCAAGGCCGCGGTGCAATGGCTGATCGAAGACGCCGAACGCAACCTGACGAAGCAGCGCTACAAGGGTCTCGGCGAGATGAACCCCGAGCAGTTGTGGGAGACGACGATGGACGTCACCGCGCGGCGGTTGTTAAGGGTGCAGATCGAGGATGCGATCGCGGCGGATCAGGTGTTCTCGACGTTGATGGGGGACGACGTGGAGCCGCGGAGGGCGTTCATCGAGGGGAATGCGATTTATGCGGGGAATATCGATGTTTGAATCTCCTACTGCAACTAGCGAACAACTAGTCCGGTTTCAACTTGTCGCCTTCGGTGGTTGTGAATTTTGCGTTGAAGATATCTACGATGAGCTTCTTTAAGTCAATTGCGGAATCGATTGAGTATAAGAGCCGCCGTCCAAGTTTTCCATATTTTCAATCACCCATTCGAATTCGTTGCCAGCAATTTTCCGAATCGACGTGGCAAGTAAACATGTCTTTTGCTTGTTGAGACTCGTCCAAGTTAACAGTCCGCGCAACAACAAAATCTGCAACAGCAAGTGCGTGGTTAAACGGTCCCAATTGTTAAACTCATGTTTGTTTAGCTTTTTACCATTAATTGACGTGTGATCCGAAATTACCCGCAGTGAACACCCCGGCTACATGTGCCACTTGGTGCGACCCGGTGCAAGCCGCGCATCGGGAAACGGCCAGCTGATTGGATCGCGATAAGGCTCGCAAGCCACTAAGCGGCCGACTGTGACCCCGATCCACTGGAAGTAATTCAACCCATTCGGGCTAAGGTGCGGCTTCGAACAGTCGCGATCGAATCCTGTTGGCGAGACGGTATCAACGCAATAGACGTAGCAGCCTTTCATCCCGCGGGTCATCAGGGTGCGGTACGTGTTCTTGACGACCAGATCACCTAGCGCGTTCGCGCCTTCGGGATCGGATCGCATCATGGCCTTGTATCCCTTGATCGACTGATCCTGGCTGGCGCGGGCCGACGGCACCGTGCGCACCTCACCATTTTCGACGACGAGATCCGGCCCGACGATCACGCCCACGTAGTCCACCTCCAGTCCCTGACAGGTGTGGATGCACCCGACCTGGGCGATGGACTCGGGCGCGATGATCCACAGGCTGCCGTCGGTGTCGAGGTTCCAGCGGCGTCGATGGTCGCACCGATCTCGATGTCGATGGCGGACGCGTCGGCCTTGCTGCGCCACGGCCAGCAGTAGCCGGCCACGACCCGCGCCTTGTTGGCGGCGTTCTTCGCTTCGATCGCCACGTTCAACTCATTATGGCTGTCGAAGAAGTGGAAGTCGAAATCGTCGAGCGGCAGCGTCGTGTTGGCGGTGGGTCGGATGCCGAGCACGTCGTCGAGCCATGCGATGTAGCCGTCGGAGCCGGCGCAGCGGAACTGCGACAGCAGCGTGTGCTCCTCGACGAGCGCGCCGCGCTGCTCCGCATAGGACCGGATCACAGCCTTCGTGCCCACGTCCTTGAACGTGACGCGCTGATCCTCGTCGACGAAGAAGATCGAACAGTTCGACGAGGCCATGATCTCCTTGACCTGGTGATCGCCGAGGTTGCCGTAGAGGCCGGACTTCTCGTTGAGTCGATGCGCTTCGTCGACCACGAGGAAGTCGTTCGAGACCTTGGGCGCCTCGATGAAACTGCCCGACCCGGCGAACAGCGACCTGAACCTGGAGGCCGTCATCTGTCGTGCCAACTTCGCTTCGTAGACCTTGCGCGGCGCTGCGTTCTTCGACACGTACGTGCCGATACGACCGGCGACAAGCAGGTCGGACAAAAGGTTGACTGCCACGACCGACTTGCCGGTACCGGGGCCGCCTTCGATGATGACGACCTGCGGCGCCTCCTGGGTGGCGCGAACGGCCGCTGCCTTGGCGGCTTCGAAGACAGTCTTCTGGTCGTCGATCAGGACGAACTCGTGATTGCCTTTCAGGAGACGGGCACGCTGTCTGCCAGTTCCTTCGAAGGGCGGATGGGACTCGCGTCGATCTCGTCGATGATGCGCAGGCCATCCCCGCGATGGATATGCGTGCGAATGAACTGTCGCAGACGTGAGCGGGATGGCGTCGTCGGTGAGCACCCTGGCCATGAATCCGAGCGAGTCGCGCCACGCGCGCTGCTCGTTCTCGGATACTCGGTGGCCCGTCGCCTTCTTGAAAGACGAAAGGATGACGGCGTCGATATCGCGGTCGTTGTTGTCGCTCAGAAAGTGCTGCTTGGTCGCGCTGTAGACGATCAATGGATTTCCGCGAGAGACTGCCGGCAGCGCGACTCTCTTACTGCGCTCGCCCATACGAATCATGCGGGATAAATGGTAGCTCGCGAGCGTGACGTCGCTGGGCTCCATTCTGGTGGATTCGTTTTTGAGAAATGCCGGCAGCGCCTTCGGTTCGGGGACCCCGAGGTTCGACAGGCGCTGCGCCGACGGGTCGATGAACCAACCGGGAAGATGATCACGGGTCGCACGTCGAGCGCCTTGCCGGTGCTCTCCTTTGCATGTGTATCTCCATCTGACGGATGCACATCTTGGGCAGAACGGACGGAAGCCGGCGCCATCCGAACGAATCCGCACGTCGGCGGTCGCATCCGTATCAACGACAGCAGGAGCTAACGATGACCGAAGAACGCGCAGTGCTCGCAGGCGGCTGCTTCTGGGGCATGCAGGACCTGATTCGCAAGAAGCCCGGCGTGCGGTCGACGCGGGTCGGCTATACCGGCGGCCGGGTCGCGAACGCGACCTATCGCAATCACGACGGCCACGCGGAGGCGATCGAGATCGTCTTCGATCCGACCGTGATCTCGTTCCGGACGCTGCTGGAGTTCTTCTTCCAGATCCACGATCCGACGACGAAGGACCGTCAGGGCAACGACCGCGGCTCGAGCTATCGGTCGGCGATCTTCACGACGTCGGACGAACAGGCGCGCGTCGCGAAGGACACCATCGCGGATGTCGAGGCGTCCGGTCTCTGGCCGGGACGGGTGGTCACCGAGGTCGTGCCGGCCGCTGCGTTCTGGGAAGCGGAGCCAGAGCATCAGGACTATCTGCAACGGACGCCCAACGGCTACACCTGCCACTTCGTGCGACCGGGATGGAAGCTGCCGCATCGCGCGACGGCGAATTGAGGTCGATCGGTCGTCGCGGCCAGGCGATCGGGGTGCGCGCTGTTCGTCCTTCCGGCTCCGCGGCCGGTCGGTCGTGGCGCAGGCCTCCGCGCCTGCCGCCCGATTCGTCGCGCGGAGGACCTACGCCTCGCGCCGTCCCGTCCCATCGCTCCGCTCAGCCAGGCGCCAGATGAGATAACCCACGATCAACAGGTTCAGCGCGAGCGTCGCGATGCGCGCCGCCGACTGGCGGTGGACGACTTCGATGATCTCGAACGGCAGCAGCGACGCGGTCGCGATCGTCGTCAGGTATTCGGCCCAGCGTTTGCGCAGCCACAGGCCGGCCGCCTCGACCATGAAGACGCCGCCGTAGACGAAGCAGCCGGTCGCGATCGACACGAGGCGTCGGACGGTGGTCGCGCCGAGCATCGTCATCGCGGTCGCCGCCATCTGCGAGGTCAGGCGTCTTCCTTCCCGCAACGACAGTGCGTCGAGCCATTCGACGATGGCGTGCTGCCACTGCGGCTCCACGAGGCCGAGCGCGGCGAAGCCGGCGGCGACCAGCATGATCGCCTCCAGCAGCTTGAAGCCCGCGATGAACCGAAGGGCCGAGTCACCGTCCCCGACGGCGGGCTCGGTCATGGATGGCGACCCGCGCAGGGAAGGATCGATGGACCCGGGCAGCGCTCGTCCGGACGTCATGCGTGCAATCGGCCGATCGCGCTTCCCTGCACGTAGTGCCGACCCTCGCGGCAGGTGAGCTCGACGTTGCACGCGCGCTCGAAGACCATCACGAAGTCCGATCCGCCGAACTGGAAGTAGCCCATCTCCTCGCCCTTGTGCAACGTCACCCCGGCCGCCGCGGTCACGACCACCGAAGAGACGTGACCCATCCCCACCGGCACGCACGCGACGAGTCCGTGCGGCGAGTCGAGGATCACCAAGGCCCGCATCTGTACGAATTGATAGCCGGTGCCCTCGATGGCATGCAGCACCTTCGTCGGGACGCCGTCGACGACGGCAGTCGTCGCCTCGACGTCCAGCCAGGCCTGCCCGGCGATGCCGCGCGCCTCGAGCACGCGACCGGGTACCGGCGCATGCCAGCGGTGATAGTCGTAGGTGCGCAGGGCCACGTGCATGAACGTGCCGCCGGCGAAGCGGTCGGCGTAAGGGCTGCCCTCGAGCAGTTGCCCGATCGACCATGACAGGCCCTTGACGTCGACCTTCGGGTCCTCGACGTAGAGGGTCGAGTCGCCGGCGATCCGCCACGAGCCGATGAACACCGCGTCGGCCGGCGAGACCAGCACGCTCGCGTCGCCGATCGCCGCGATCGGCCGCTGGCCCGGCCGCACGTGGCGCGCGAAGAACTGGTTGAAGGTGCGGTAACCGCTGGGCGGCGGCTCGTACTCGTCCCAGCGGAACGCGGGGTTGGTGCGGAAGGAATCGACGTGCTCGGCCGAGGCCGGCGTGTCGAGGTAGTCGCCCCAGGTGCGGACGAAGTCGACGATCCATCGCGACAGCGGTGTCTGGTCCGACGCGTCGGTCCGCGGTTCGATCGGGGTCTGCAGCGCACGCAACGGCGGCTGGTCGAGAAGGAAGTGGAACTCGACCATCTTGTCGTGCACGAGTCGCGAGTCGCCGTGCTCGCGCGGCGCCCAGCGGACCAGCTCGTCGATCCACGCGAGGTAGTCGTCCACCGTGCGGATAGCCGCGATGCAGGGCACGGCCTGCGACGCGGCGTGCGCCAGCGCTTCGTCGAACGCCGCTCGCCAGCGATGTTCGTCGATCAGCGTCGCCAGTCGGCGGACGATCGCTTCCATCACGCGGCGTCGACGTCCGGCGAAGGGGCTGCCGCCCGCACGATGCGATAGTCGATCGGCTTGAAGGTCCCGTTGTTGGACTGCTCGGCCGAGCACGACGTGAGAGCGCACACGAGGTCCATCTCGGCGCGGAGCTCGATGAAGTCGCCGGCCTTCGACCGCGGCGGCTTCACCTCGACGTGACCGTCGCCGTCGACGGTGACGTGCATGAAGATGTTGAACGTCGTGCCGATGCGCGACGGCTCGATCGCGAACGGCGCGAACGCGGTGCAGAGGTTCTCGAAGCAGCTCGGGTGATGACCCCGCACGCGATAGAGGATCTCGAACATCTCCTGGCTGCACGGCGTGAGCAGGAAGTCGTGTCGCCCGACCGTGTCGTCGACGATCGTGAACATCGGCCGGCTGTCGTTGGCGTACAGCACGTCGCCGGTCGTCAGGTAGATGCGGCTCGCGTAGTCGATGCTGCGACCGGACGACAACGCGCAACCCGGCTCGTCGGCGCGAAACGCGAACAGGTCGGCGACCTGTTCGCCGAGCGGATCGGTCACGCGAAGGCGGTCGCCGCGGTCGAGACGGAAGCCCGCGCCGTGCTGCGGCGGGATGCGGCGCACGTCGTCGGGCTCACTCGGCTTCAACGGGCGTCCTCAACGCATGGAACGGGCATCGCCACGCGTCGTCGACCGGCTGGCCGGAATATTGGCGCGCCTCGGACGCATCGCCGAACTGCGCCAGCACCGGGTTGATCGAACCCTGCAGGGCCAGGTCCCGCTGGCGGGTGACCTTCTGCAGCCCGGCGTACTTGCCGGACGTCCGCAAGGCTTCGAACTGGTCGTGGAAGTTGAAGACGAGGCAGGGGATCGGCGCGCGACGTGCGAGTCGCGATGCGTTCGGGTGGAGGCCGACGACGAAGAAGGCCCGACCGGCGACGCTGAACGAGAAGTCGGGTTCGCTCGGGTCGTCGCTGACCTCGGGATCCCAATCGAACGCGTCGCGGTCGTGCGCGTGGACCTTCTGCAGCTCGCGCCACATGCGGTCGGCGAACAGCGACTCGGACATCGCCTCGTCCTCGAACATCGCGACGAAGGTGACCGGCTCGGCGCCGGGATTCGGGAATTCGTCGGAGAAGCGTTCGAGGTCGGCGCACAGCGTCGCGACGTCGATGCGCGCGCCGAGGCGCCCGTAGAGGCCGTGGCGGACACGGCCCTTGTTGAAGGCGGACCGTGCGCCGACGCAGGGGAAGTCCGGCTCGGCGACGTAGGCGCCCAGGGTTGCGACGAACGGGTCGGCGTTCGCGACCGATGCGATGGAATAGTCGGGGGTCATGCGCTCACCGATTCTGGGGGAGCGCCATTCTCGGCCGGGGTCCTCCGGCCGCGCGTCGTCCGACGAGCGGTTCGGTCGCGGCTCATTTCCCGGCGGCTCGTAGGACGCGGGCGCAATCGGCCGCCGCGAAGCGCGCACACGACGAATGTCGCTCACAGTACGGCCGCTCGCCGTCGACGGTCCGCTCGCCGTCGACGAGTTCGTCGAGATCGCCTCGTTCCCCTTCATCGAAAGGTTCGCTTCATGTCGCTCGCGTCGGAAGGTATCGAGACCGGGCGTGCGACGGACGCGCCCGTCGCGCGCCCGGCGCTCGAACGCCACTCGATCGACTGGATCCCCGATGCCGAGCGCCACGGCGCCGCACGGCATCTCGCAGCGATCTGGTTCATCGGCAATGCGAACCTGACCGCGATGGCCACCGGCGTCACGACGCTGAGCGTCGGCGCCGGTCTCGGCTGGACCCTGGTCGCGACCGTCCTCGGATCGCTCTTCGGAACCTTCTTCATGGCCTTCCATTCGGCGCAGGGACCGCAGCTCGGTCTGCCGCAGCTCGTGCAGTCGCGTCCGCAGTTCGGGTATCTCGGCGCGGCCGTCACGGTCTGGGTCTTCGCGCTGATCAACTACGTCGCGTACAACACGTCCGACGCGATCCTCTCGGGCGACGCGATGCACATCCTCTTCGCGTTCGACCCGCACGTCGGTTACTTCGCCGCGGGCGGCATCGCGGCGGTCATCGCGCTGTTCGGCTACCGCTGGATCCACCGGATCAATCGCGTCATCGCGTGGCCGGTGCTCGGGGTGCTGGCGCTGATGACGATCGGCGCGTTCCGCAGTCCGGCGCTCGCGCCGCAGCCGTTCGTGCTCGGCCCGTTCGACGCGGCGTCCTTCATGACCGTGTTCACGATCGTCGCCGGCTTCCAGCTCGGATGGGCGCCGTACGTGTCGGACTACTCGCGCTACCTGCCGGCGTCGACCGGCGTGCGCGCCACGTTCTGGTGGACCTACCTGTCGAGCGGCTTGTCGGCGATCTGGGTGTTCGTCGTCGGCACCGTGGCGTTCGCCGCTGCACCGGGAGCCACGCCCGTCGCGGCGTTCAGGGCGGCCGGCGACAGCCTCTTCCCCGGCTTCGGCGGCGTCGCGGTGTTCGGTCTCCTGATCGGCCTCTTGTCGATGATGGCCATCAACCAGTACGGCGGCATGATGTCGCTGATCTCGATCCGCGATTCGTTCAGGCCGGTGCGCGCGAACCAGCGCATCCGCGTCGCCGGCATCACGGTCATGTTCGTCGTCGTGTGGGGCACGGCGCAGTTCGTCGGCGTGGAGCGCTTCAACGCCTTCTACGGGAACGTGCTGATCTTCCTCGCCTACCTGTTCACGCCCTGGACCGCGATCAACCTCGTGGACTACTTCTTCGTGCGGCACGGGCTCTACGTGATCGGCGAGATCTTCGAGCGCGACGGCATCTACGGCCGGTGGGGATGGCGTGGCAATCTCGCCTATCTGGTGACCCTCGCGGCGATGGTGCCGTTCATGGTCACGACGCCCTTCACGGGATTCGCCGCGACCGCGCTGGGCGGCGTCGACTGTTCGCTGTTCGTCGGTCTGCCGCTGGCCGGCTTCCTCTACCTCTGGCTGTGCCGCGGGCTGGACCTGGTCGCCGAACGTCGCCTCGTCGCGGCGGAAGGTCTGCTGTCGGGCACGAGCGAACGCGCGTGACGAACTCGCCGGGTCCGCTGCATCGCGCGGCCACCCCGGCCGGCGAGGCCGTGACGGCGCCGCCGTACGGCGATGGCGCGTTCGACGCGGCGGTCATGGCCCTGGTCCTCTTCTTCGTGCCGGAGCCGGCGCGCGGGGTGGCCGGGATGGCGCGCGCCGTGCGGCCCGGCGGCAGCGTATCCGCCTACGCGTGGGGCTTCCTCGGCGCCGGCTTCCCGTTCGCGGCCTGCAGGAAGAGATGGCGAGGCTCGGCACGCCGCCTCCGTGGCCGCGGAGCTTCGAGGCCTCGCGCCTCGATGCGATGCGCGCACTGTGGACCGATGCGGGTCTCGTCCGTGTCGAGACCCGCACGATCGCCGTGGAGCGCACCTTCGACGACTTCGAGAACTACTGGGCCCTCGCGCAGAGCGGCCCGCGCATCGCACCGAAGGTCGCCGCGATGGGTGCCGATCGGGTCGCGGTGCTGAAGGATCGGCTGCGCGCGCGACTGTCCGCGGATGCGCGCCGGCGCATCACGGTCGGCGCGGTCGTCAACGTTGTCACGGGCGACGTCCCGGGCATCTGAGGCTCGCGCTCCCGCGTCGCTCGTTCAGGACGTGCGTTCGTCGAAGCTTCGGTCGAAGCCTCAATCGGCATCACGTCGGTCGCCACGGCGTCGCACGCGAAATGCGCGGTTCGCTGACGCCGCGATCGTCGGGCGCTGGCCCATACTTTTTCCAGCCATTCATCCAGCCTAAGGACCCCCATGCCCATCACGATCAACGGCTCGGAAGCTCCGTTGCCCGACGACCCGCGCGTCTCGCTGCTCGACCTGCTGCGCGAGCAGCTCCATCTTTCGGGCGCGAAGAAAGGCTGCAACCAGGGCGCCTGCGGCGCCTGCACCGTG
The DNA here is from genome assembly GCA_937872165.1 of uncultured Burkholderiales bacterium. Classification (GTDB taxonomy): domain Bacteria; phylum Pseudomonadota; class Gammaproteobacteria; order Burkholderiales; family Burkholderiaceae_D; genus CAHJXF01. Next base: position 16,178 of record CALMOR010000141.1, read on the forward strand.
CTCGTCGACGGGAAGGAACGCATCCTTTCCTGTCTCGCGCTGGCGGTGCAGTACGAAGGCCGGTCGATCACGTCGATCGAAGGCCTCGCTGTCGACGGCGCGCTGCATCCGTTGCAACGCAGGTTCGTCGAGCACGACGGTTTCCAGTGCGGCTACTGCACGCCGGGCCAGATCTGCTCGGCGATCGGCATGGCCGAGGAGTGGCGACGCGGGGTGCCGAGCCACGTGACCGAGGACTTCTCGGCCGAGACCATCGCGCTCACCCACGACGAACTGCGCGAGCGCATGAGCGGCAACCTGTGCCGCTGCGGCGCGTACAACGGCATCGTCGCGGCGGTGACCGAAGAGTTCGCGGAGGCCGCGTCATGACGCCCTTCACCTACGCCCGCGCGGCCGATGCGGCCGATGCGATCCGACTGTCCGGCGCGGCGCACGCGAAGTACCTCGGTGGCGGCACCAACCTCGTCGATCTGATGCGCGAGACGCTCGAGCGGCCTGCGGCGCTGGTCGACGTCAGTGGGCTGTCGAGCGCGATCGACGAGACGCCCGACGGCGGTCTCATGATCGGCGCGGCCGCGCGCAACACCGCGGTCGCCGAGCATCGCGCCGTGCGCACCCGCTATCCGATGCTGTCGCGCGCGATCGTGGCCGGCGCGTCGGCGCAGATCCGCAACATGGCCACGGTCGGCGGCAACCTCCTGCAGCGCACGCGCTGCACCTACTTCTACGACGACGACGGCGCTCGCTGCAACAAGCGCGTGCCGGGACAGGGCTGCGACGCGATCGACGGTTTCAACCGCATCCATGCGATCCTCGGCGCATCGTCGGCCTGCGTCGCGACCCATCCGTCCGACCTGTGCGTGGCGCTGGCCGCGCTCGGCGCGATCGTTCACCTGCAAGGCAGAAGCGGCGCGCGGACGCTGCCGCTGACCGACCTGCATCGCCTGCCCGAGGACCATCCCGAGCACGAGACGATGCTCGAGCCCGGCGAACTGATCACCGCCGTCGAGCTGCCGGTGCTGCCGTTCGCCGCGCGGTCCACCTACCGGAAGGTGCGCGACCGGTCGAGCTATGCGTTCGCACTGATCTCGGTCGCCGCGGCGCTGGACCTCGACGGCGGCACGATCAAGGATGTGCGCGTCGCGCTCGGCGGGGTCGCGCACAAGCCGTGGCGCGCGTGGAAGGCCGAAGAGCACCTGAAGGGGAGGCCCGCGAACGAAGAGACCTTCCGGGCCGCGGCCGACGCCGAGCTGCGGGACGCGAAGCCGCTCCGCGACAACGGCTTCAAGATCGACCTCGCCCGACGAACCATCGTCGCCGTGCTCGCCGGCCTCGCCGGCGAGGCATCGACGGGAGGACAAGCATGAGCGCCATCAAGAACGCGGTACAGGACGTCGTCCAGACGGTGATGAAGACGGCCATCGAGCATGCGCCCGACGCGCTGATTCCGGGCGGCAAGCCCGATCCGCTGATCGCGCGGAAGCACGGACTGATCGGCCGGCCGATCTCGCGACTCGACGGACCGCTGAAGGTCCAGGGCAAGGCGCGTTTCGCGGCCGAATTCCCGATGGAAGGGATGGCCTATGCGGCGCTCGTCTACAGCACGATCCCGAAGGGCCGCATCGTGTCGATCGACACGGCGGCGGCCGAGGCCGCTCCCGGCGTGGTGCTCGTGATGACCCATCGCAATGCGCCGAAGATGAAACCGGCACCGCTCTTCGGCACGGGTCCGAAGGCGGCCGGCGGCAGCAACCTGCCGATCATGCAGACCGACCGCATCCACTGGAACGGCGAGCCGATCGCGCTCGTGCTGGCCGAGACGCAGGAGCAGGCGGACCACGCCAAGTCGCTGGTCCATGCGACCTACGAGGCCGAGCCGGCTGTCACGTCGGTCGCCGCGGCGAAGGCGCAAGGAACGGAGACCGGGTCGTTCCAGGGCGAACCGCAGCACGTGGAGATCGGGGACGCCGAGGCGGCGCTCGCCGCCGCGCCGCATCGCATCGACGTCACGTACCGCACGCCGCGCCAGAACCACAACGCGATCGAACTGCATGCCGCGACGATGGCCTGGAAGGGCGACGAGCTGACGATGCACGACGCGTCGCAGGCGGTCGTGCACATGGCCTCGTCGCTGGCCGAGATCTTCGACATGAAGGAAGAGCAGGTCCACGTGACGTCGCCCTACGTGGGGGGTGGCTTCGGCGGCAAGACGATGTGGCAGCACCAGGTGCTCGCCGCGGCCGCGTCGAAGCTCGCGGGCCGTCCGGTCCGGGTCATGCTGTCGCGCGAAGGGGTCTATCGCATCGTGGGCGGCCGCACGAGCACCGAGCAGCGTGTCGCCCTCGGCGCGCAGGCCGACGGCCGCCTCGACGCGCTGATCCACACCGGCACGGTGACGATGACCGCGCACAACGCGATGCCCGAGCCGTTCATCGTCGGTACGCGCTGCATGTATTCGGCCGGCGCCTTCAAGCTCGACGTGCAGGTCGGCAAGATGGACATGATCGCCAACACGTTCATGCGCGCACCGGGCGAGTCGGTCGGCACCTTCGGGCTCGAGTGCGGCATCGACGAGCTCGCCGATGCGATCGGCATGGACCCGATCGCGCTGCGGCTCAAGAACGAGCCCGACAAGGACCCGACGACCGGCCAGCCGTTCTCGTCGCGACACATCGTCGAGGCGTGGCACGCGGGCGCCGAGCGCTTCGGATGGAGCAGGCGTCACGCGACGCCCGGCACGCAGCGCGACGGCGAGTGGCTGATCGGGATGGGTTGCGCGACGGCGACCTACCCGTACTACCGCATGCCCGGCGGCGCGGCGCGCATCACGTTGACGAAGGTCGGCGGCGCGCGCGACGAAGTGCATGCCAAGGTCGAGATCGCCGCGCACGAGATGGGCATGGGCACGGCCACCGCGCAGACCCAGGTGGCGGCCGAGCGACTCGGCCTGCCGATGGAGCGCGTGCAGGTCTGCTACGGCGATTCGCATTTCCCCGGTGTGGTGCTGGCCGGCGGGTCGCAGCAGACGGCCTCGATCGGCAGCGCCGTGATGGCGGCCTGGGAGGAGCTCGTGAAGACGCTGCTGAAGCACGCGGACAAGGGCTCGCCGCTGCACGGTCTCGGGCCCGACGACGTGGAAGGTCGCGACGACGGACTGTGCGCACGCGACGACGCGTCGAAGCACGAGAGCTACGCGTCGCTGCTGTCGCGCGCGAAGCTCGACGAAGTCACGGTCGAAGGGTCGGCGCCGCCTCCGCTCGAGATGCAGCACTGGTCGATGCATTCGTTCGGTGCCCAGTTCTGCGAGGTGCGCGTCAACGCGGTGACCGGCGAGTCGCGCGTGACGCGCTTCCTCGGCTCGTTCGACTGTGGACGCATCCTCAACGCCAAGACCGCGACCAGCCAGTTCCGCGGCGGCATCGTGATGGGCCTCGGCCTCGCGTTGATGGAAGAGACGCAGTTCGACGAACGCAACGGCCGCGTAATGAACCCGAGCCTCGCCGAGTACCACGTGCCCGTGCATCTGGACGTACCGGAGATCGACGTGATCTGGACCGACATCCCCGATCCGCATGCGCCGATGGGCGCACACGGCATCGGCGAGATCGGCATCACGGGCGTCGGGGCCGCGGTGGCCAACGCGATCTACAACGCGTGCGGCAAGCGCGTGCGCGATCTGCCGATCACGCTCGACAAGCTGGTCTGACGGAAGCGGCCGCCACGGGCACGCCTTTCGCGCGCGGTCCGTCGTTCGACGCGGCGGTCCTCGCGCCCCGCGTCGGACCGGGAGACGCGCATCATGGGCGTCCCCCTCCAGGAGTCGTCCAATGATGAACAAGACCGACCCCGTGTGGCTGATCACGGGCTGCTCCACCGGCTTCGGGCGCGAGCTCGCGACGCTGGTCCTCGAACGCGGATGGCGGGCGGTCGTCACGGCGCGCGACCCGGCCCGGGTCGAAGCGTTCGCGAAGCGCCACGGCGATCGCGTCCTGGTGCGGGCGCTCGACGTCACGATGCGCGACCGGATCGATCGGGTCGTCGAAGAGGCACGGCGACACTTCGGGCGGATCGACGTCCTCGTCAACAACGCGGGCTACGGCTATCTCGCGGCCATCGAGGAAGGCGAGGACGACGCGGTGCGGGCGATGTTCGAGACCAACGTCTTCGGCCTCGTCGACATGACGAAGGCCGTGCTGCCGGTGATGCGGGCGCAAGCCGGCGGCCTGATCGTCAACATCTCGTCGATCGGGGGACTGACGAGTTTCGCCGCGACCGGCTACTACCACGCGACCAAATACGCAGTCGAAGGCCTGTCCGAATCACTGGCGCTCGAGGTCGAGCCACTCGGGATCGACGTGATGATCGTCGAGCCCGGTCCGTTCCGGACCAATTGGGCCGGTCCGTCGATCAAGCAGTCGGCGATCCGCATCGACGACTACGCGGCGACCGCGGGCGAACGCCGCAAGCAGACCGCGGCGCGCAGCGGCAGCCAGGCCGGCGACCCGGTGCGGGGCGCGCAGGCCATCATCGACGCCGCGCTGGCGGACGCCCCGCCGCTGCGCCTGCTGCTCGGCCGCATGGCCTACGAGCTCGCGCACAAGAAGCTCGATTCCCTGCGGAGCGACTTCGCGGCCTGGGAGGCGACGACCGTCGGCGCCGACTTCCCCGACGCGCCGAAGTGATTTGCCGCTCAGTCGAGCCATTCGTTCGACCGCGGCGGCGCCCGGTCCGCGCTCTCCATGATCGCGGCCTTATTCGGAAGCAAGGCCTTCCGGATCTGCTGCACCTCGCGAGGCGTCGAAGCCTTCGCGGACATCGCGTTCGCCATCGCGAGCTTGAGCTCGGTGTACTCGTCGATCGCGAACTCGCGTTCGACATGCTGCGACCGGGTGCGGGTCTCGTCGTCGAGGAATACGGCCAGGCTCCGCAGGCATCCCGCGATCGCTGCGGCGCCGAGGACGCCGATCGCGGTGACGAGCGCCGTCAGGGCGGTGCTCGGCCGTGCGCCGAGCACATCGAGCTCGCTGTGCTGCCGTGCGACTTCGCGGGCCAGCGTTTCGATCCGTGCCCTCGACTCCCCGTCGGCGCGGGACGGGTCCACCGTGTCCGCCTGCGAGCGCACGGCGGCGGGGAAGAGCAGCAGTGCGCACAGGAAGAGCGATGGAGCGTTCCGCATGACAGCGCCTCGGCGTTCGTTGAGAGCGTCGATTATCGGTGCTGCCGCGCTCGCGGCGACCCTCCCGTGAACGTCGTTCGAGACTCCGCCTGCTTCGTTCGACGGGGAAGATCCGCAGGGATGCGTCAGCTGGACGGACCGCGATCGCACGGCTCCCCTCGACTCACTCCTTGAAGTAGACCACCTGATGCGCCGATGCGAGCAGCTCGCGCGAGTCGCTCCACACCTCGGCATGCTCGTCGAAGATGCCGTTGCCGAAACGGCTCGCCCATGCCACGCCGAGCACGGGCCGCTCGCCCTGCGCCTCGAGCGATGCAGCGGTCGCATGGAAGTAGACCGTGAACGACACCGTGCCGATCGGCGTCCACCTGGGTCGCCTGAGGAAGATGCGCGGGAAGAACGCGTCGCAGAGCGCGGCCAGCGAAATGAAGTCGAGCGGGCGCGGCGGATCGTCCGCGAGCCAGACCCGGCTCACCGGCTCGACACCCGGCGGCTCGTCCTTCAGCGAAGGCATCGAGCCGGCCGCGAAGCGCATGTCGTAGCGCTGCGCCCACGGCGGTCGGAACGCGTTGCCGGAACGTTCGAGTTCGCTCGCGAGCGCCACGTCGGGAAAGCGAGCCTCGGTGTGGCTCCAGGTCTCGCGTCGCTTCGTGAACAGCGCGCTCGCGGTGACCGCCGTCTCGCCGGCCTGCACAAGCTCCATCGACCAGTGCTGATTCGATCGGTTGGTCCGCACGGGCCGCGCGCTCACGTCGAACGCGCCGTCGGCGATCGGGCCGCAGAAGTTGACGGTCAGCGCGGTCGGGTCGCCGACGCGATCGGGCGCGATCGACGGGGTCCGCAGCATGACGGCGGCGACGGCGCCACCGAAGGGGCCGACCATGTTCGCGTAGTCGGGCGAAGTCGCGCCGCGATAACGGCCGTCGCCGAGCGCCTCGAGACGGGTCGCGATGTCGAAGGGATGCGGGAGGGTCATCTGCCGCAGTATCGTCGACCGTCGACCGCCTCGTCACGGCGTGGCCCGCGCGATCCGTACCAGGCCTGCGAGAACCGATAGGACGCGGTCCGGGAAGTCGAGCCGTTCGCTGTCGCTCGATCTATCCGTCTCGACGCGTTGCTGGCGGATTCGTCCTCGCGACGACGTCGCTTGTCGGTCAACAGGCGTGGAATCCGGGGTCCGGGACTGCCCGGTGCCGGCGCCGGCCGTCGCGCTTCTTCCGACTCGCCGCCGCGCGCTTCGTGTTTGTACCGACGAAGACTGCTAGATCGTCCGATCCGTCGTCGGACTCGCAGCCGCCACAGTAGCCGCTCCTTCAATAACGCAGGAGCACGACGATGGCCAAGATCTCGACGTTGCAGGAACTCTATGTCGACGAACTGAAAGACCTCTGGTCCGCGAACGACCAGATGGCGAGGGCGCTCAAGAAGATCGCGCCCGAAGCGAGCAACGCGAAGCTCAAGTCGATGCTGGCGTCCTCGCAGGACGGCATCGGCGAGCACACCGAGATGCTGAAGTCGCTGATCGAAGGACAGGACGAGGAAGTCTCGAAGGAACACTGCAAGGGCATGGAAGGACTGGTCGCCGAAGCGCTCAAGCACACGATCGACGATGCGCCGGAGAAGGGGCCGGTCCTCGACGCGGCGATCATCGCGCAGTACCAGCGCATGACCCACTACGGCATCACCGGCTTCGGCACCGTCAGCGCCTTCGCGTCGGCGCTGGAGCTGGAAGACGATGCGGAGAAGCTGAGCAACGCGGTCGCCGAGATGCACGACGGCGACGAGCTGATGAGCGAACTCGCCGAGTCGGCGGTCAACACCAGCGCGGTCAACGGCTGACGCGGGGACGTCGTCGCCCGGCGGGCCCGGGACGACGGCAGCGGCCGATCGGACGGTTCCCGTCTCGCGTCGACGAAAAAAAGCCCGGCATCGAGCCGGGCTTTCGCATCGCGAAGCGCCTACTTGCCGATGTTGCCCGCGGCATCCTTGGCGGCGGACGCGTGCTCGTGCGCCTTCGCCTTGTGGACCTTCGCCTTGACCTTGTGGACGGTCGAGTTCGGCTCGCTGGTCACGGCGCCGGCCGTGGCCTGGGCACCCTGCTGCACTTTCTCGGAAGTCGCCTTGGCGCCTTCCTTGACGGTGGTACCGACCTGGGCGAACGCGACGCTCGAGACGAGCAGGGCGGCGACGGTGGCGATGATCTTCTTCATGGATTCTCCTGATCGATGCGAGCGTGGCGGCGATCCGCGACGCTCATGGGATGATTACTTGACGACGGCCTTCGCCGCGTCCTTGGACTCGGTGGCGGCCGACTGGGCCTTGGTCTTGTGGTACTTGCCCTTGGCCTTGTGGATCGTCTTCTCCGGCTGATCGCTCGCGGCTGCCTGCGTGTTTTCCTTCGCTTGCTTGGCCGTCTCGGCGGTCGCCTTGGCACCTTCCTTCACGGCCGTGCCGGCCTGAGCGAAGCACGCGCTGGAAACCAGCAGTGCTGCGACAGCGGCGATGAGCTTGTTCATGGGTTCTCCGTTGATGAGTCGCCGGCAGCGCGGCCATCCGCTCCTGCCCGATGCGATGGCCTTACAACGTCGGACCGGCCAAGCGGTTGACCGTCGCGAAGGTTCTCCGTTCAGGCGGTCCGCGCGACTCTTCGCGCCCGGCTCCGCAGCGCGCCGATGCCGATCGTGCCGACCAGCAGCAGCGCCACCGTCCCGGGCTCGGGCACCGCCGCGATGCGGAGCACCTGGCCCTGTCCGCTGCTGTCGCCGAAATTGGAGACGTAGAACGCCCCGTCCGAGCCGATCGCCAGCCCGGTGGGTTGCACGAGCCCGTCGAAGAGGAGCGAGCGGGTTCCATCGACGGCGATGCGCCACAGCGCGCCGCCGTCGCCCGGATTGAGGATGCCGTTGGCATCGAATTCCAGCACGTAGAGGCCTCCGTCCGGACCGAACACCAGGTCCGTGATCTGCGTGAAGCCGGTGGCGAACACCGTGTAGCTGCCATCGGCCAGGACCCGGTAGATCTGCGACGCACCGGGAATGAACGGAAAGCCGGACAACTCGCCGACGTAGTACGCGCCGTCGGGTCCGACCGCGAGGCCGGTCGGCACGGATTCGGTGGGGAACGGGCCGCCGATGTCGCGTGGCGGAAATGCGGCCACACTCGAGACGAGGCCGGCATCGGTCACCCGCAGCAGCGAGTTGCCGCCCGAATCGGTCACCAGCGTTCCGCCCGGCACGAGCGCCAGGTGCCACGGGTTGCTGTCGAGCGGACCGCCGCCCGGGTTGTACATCGCTTCGAAGCCCGACAGGTCGACCGACTGGACGCCGGGCGTCAGCAGTTGGCCGAGGGACGCCCCGCCCGGCCCGAGGCTCGCACGCAACGTCGGGTCGAACCCCGCCCCGACCGCGATGCGGGCCGCGCCACCGGTCGTGAACACGATGTCGTTCGGACCGGTGACTTCCCCGGTCATCGTGTTGTAGTCGGACGCGAGCCCGGTGTAGACGCGGGACAGGCTGCCCGCGGCATAGCGGGCGATCGAGCCGCTCGAGGTCAGCACCTGCGGCACGCCGCGCACGACGACCGAAGGGCCCGTGCCCGATGCGACGCCCGCCTCCGCGATGTAGAGCGCGCCGTCCGGACCGAAGGACAGGCCACGCGGGTTGTCGAGGCCGCTCGCGATCACCGTGCTCGCATACGGACCCGCGACGGCGCCGTCGATGCAGGCCATGCCGAGCAGGGCCGCCGCGAGATGACGCCAGCGACGCGTCGAGCGGACCGAGGATGGTGCGGGGCGCGCGGGCTTGCGGCCGGGGACGAGGCTCATCGAGGTCTCCTGGAGGGACGAAGGTCGGGCGACGGAGGGGACGAACTTGAAAAGCGGATGACACATTAGTCAACGGACCGCGTCGTTACAAGAGGCGGCGCGGCCATGCGCTTTGCGGCGCGTGTCGAGTCGCGTAGATTTTCGGACGCCACCCGGTGACGCATCGGGATTCCTTCGACGGAGAACGAACATGTCCGACCCCGCCGCATCGAGGCCTGCCGCCGAACTCGCGCGAGACGCGAGCCGGCCGTTTCCCAACGACAGCGCCCGGCGCGTCGAAGCCGCTACCGCGCTGCTGGCCGAGGAGATCGAGTTGCGTCGACACATCGAACGCGTCGCCGCGCAGCGACGCATGCTGCCGCTCGGCGGCGAGCCCCCGCCATACGCCCTGGTCGACGAGGACGGCGGCACCGTCGGGCTCGTCGACCTCTTCGGGCCGCACGACACGCTCGTCACCTACGCATGGATGTACGGGCCGCAACGCGCGAGGGCCTGTCCGATGTGCACGGCCTTCCTCGGCGCGCTCGACCTGCCGGTGCGCGACCTCGCGCAGCGCGTGGCGTTCGCGGTGCTGGGCCGCTCACCGGTCTCGCGGCAGCTCGCGTTCGCGCGCGAACGGGGGTGGCGCAACCTCAGGTTCTTCCAGGTCGGCGACGACTTCGCACGCGACTATCGCGCGTTGATCTCCGATGGTGAGGGTGGCGAGATGGAGGTCCCGGCCCTCGATGTCTGGGTCCGACGCGACGGCAGGGTCCATCACTTCTGGGCCAGTCAGCTCGGCGGTACCGAGGACCCGGGTCAGGACGCACGCGGCGCGCCCGACCCGACGCCGCTCTGGAACATCCTCGACCTCACGCCGGGTGGCCGTGGTACGGACTGGTACCCGAAGCTCGACTATCCGGAGGACGCGTAGAGAAGGGGGTTCACGGCACTGACGTCCCGTCGTCGCTCCTCCCTCCGTGCGAGGACGCCCGGCCGGGGCGCTGCTGCCGGCGCGCGCGTCGAAGCACGGCCCTGTGCTCAGGGCGTCCGTTCGAAGCGCAACGCCGACCGCGCCCTCGTCTTCGCCGCCTCCGCGCCGCGGTCCTTCGGCGCCGCGTTCGTCGTCAGCGATGCGATCAGGCGGCTCGCCACCATCGCGATCTCGTCCACCGCGCGCCCGAAGGTTTCGGCGTTCGCGACCGAGGGCTCATGGAAGCCCGACAGCTTGCCGACGAACTGCAGCGATGCGTCGCGGAGCTCGCGCTCGGTGGCTGGTGGGTCGAAGTTGAACAGCGTCCGGATGTTCCTGCACATGGTCTTCTCCGAAGGTTCGTGCCGCGTCGATCGAGCGGCGTCGGCAATGGTTGGCGGCAAGCGGGCCGCGGGCGACCCCGCTTCCGACGTGCCGCGGGGCGCGCGGCCGCATGGCAGCGGCGCGTCAGGAGGGTCCCGTGCTTCGCCCGGCCTTCCACGCGACGACGCGCTGGGTCTGCCTACCGAGCCGATCGATCCCGAGCGTCATCACGTCGCCGGGTGCGAGCCAGCGCGGCGGCTTCATGCCCATGCCCACGCCGGGCGGCGTACCGGTCGTGACGATGTCGCCCGGCATCAGCGTCATGAACGCGCTGAGGTAGGAGACCAGCTGCGCACAGCCGAAGATCATCGTGGCGGTGTTGCCGGTCTGGCAGCGTTCGCCGTTGACGTCGAGCCACAGGCCGAGGACCTGCGGATCGCCGACCTCGTCGCTCGTCACCAGCCACGGTCCGACCGGACCGAAGGTATCGCAGCCCTTGCCGCGGTCCCACTGGCTGCCCCGCTCGAGCTGGAAGTGGCGTTCGGACACGTCGTTGACGAGCACGTAGCCGGCGACGTGATCGAGCGCCTGCTCGCGGGACACGTACTGCGCCTTCGTGCCGATGACGATGCCGAGTTCCACCTCCCAGTCGAGCTTGGTCGGGTCGCGCGGCTGGATCACGTCGTCGTCGGGACCGCACAGGCAGCTGATCGCCTTCGTGAAGAGGATCGGTTCGGACGGCGGCGGCATCCCGGCCTCGGCCGCGTGGTCCGAGTAGTTGAGCCCGATCGCCAGGAACTTGCCGACCTTCGCGATCGGCGTGCCCAGTCGCGTCTTCGCGTCGACGATCGGCAACGACGCGGGGTCGATGTCCCGCAGCTTCGCGAGCTCGTCCGGTGCGAGCGCGTCGCCGTCGAGGTCGTCGAGTACCTCAGACAGGTCGCGGATGCGCCCGTCGGCATCGAGGAGGCCGGGCTTCTCGTGGCCCATCGGGCCGTGGCGCAGCAGTTTCATCGGAGTGGCTCCTCGATCGAGAGTGAGGTCGACGGTGGAATCGACAGAGGGTTCCTGCACCGACATGCCGCCGCAGCGGACCGCCAACCGAAGCGATCGCAGGTCGACCGCGATGGCGCGAAGGTGCGGAGCAGCGATGTGAAGAACCCCCAGGCGCGCGGGGTTTCGCGAGCACCGGCAACGCGCTGCCGCGGCCTGCGACGGCATCGTGCATCTGGCCGCTCGACGTGTCGACCTAGTGTTTACGGGAGCGATCTCGACCGGCACCCTTGGAGCCCCGCTCCGGCCGACCTGTACCAGCGCTGATCCTGGCGGGCGGCTCCGTGTGGTGTGCAGGACGTGGACGATCCGGGATACGTCCTCTTCGCCGCCCTCGATCGGGCTGAAGCGGAATTCGCCGCGGAAGACGTCGACCCTGTCCGATCCCAGAATTCGTGGACGGCGTGAGGCGTGTTCATCCGGCTGTCGAAATCCCGCAAGTGCGCCTTGATCGCCTCGAAGCGGGTCAGGTGATGGGGGCCGAAGCGCAGCTCGGTGTCGGCCGATATCGACTCCGGTCGCCGGCGACACCGACGTCGACGACTTGCGCTTGCCTGTCGGCCCGCGAACTGCCGAGGCGGTTTCAGCAGCGCGCGTCGCGCAGCGCCGCGGAGGCCGTGGTCTTCGGCAGAGGCACGCCGGGCAGGAA
>CALMOR010000141.1:28164-40272 GCA_937872165.1 uncultured Burkholderiales bacterium
CCGTGCCAGCGTCGGCACCGTCGTCGGCCGCCGTAGCCGCGGATCGTAGCCGCTCATGCGGCGCTCGTTCTCGACCAGGCACAGGTCGATCAGCGCGCGCATCGACACGCCGCCGACCGAGTCGCCGACGTTGGCCGGGAAGTTCATGTCCTGCGCGGCGCCGTCGGAGTCGATGCCGCGGGCCAGCGACATACGGTCGCGGATCAGCGTCGTCCACACGCTGCAGACCTTGAAGAAGAACCACGGACGGCGATACCACGGCAGGCTCTTCCGATACCAGGCCACCCAGTTGGCGAAGAACAGGATGTGCCGCGTCTCTTCCTGGATGACGGGCTCGAAGGTCTCGACCAGCTCTTCGGGGAAGTAGCCGGTCTGCCGCGCCGCTTCGAAGAGACCGAACGAGAAGAAGCTGTCGATGCACTCGCTGTAGCCGGTCTGCATCCACATGCGCAGCGGGTCGTCCGGGACGGCGTACGGAGGCTCCGCTTCGAGCGCGATGCCGTAGGCCGCGACGAGCTTGCCGAGCACGACCTTGTGCCTCGCCTCCTCGTCCGCGTTCATCGTCAGCGCTTCCCGCAGCAGCGGATCGTCGACGCTGGCGGCGTAGGTCGCGACGCGGATCGACGCCCGCCCCTCGGTCTGGACCGCGATGTCCCAGATCGGCAGCGACGTGATGCGTTCGAGCGCTTCGGGAGCGAGGGCCGGCCAGTCGATCACCGACGGCTTGTATGGATTGTGCGTGTCCAGCAGCATCCGGCACGCCATGTCCAGGTGACGCCGCGAGCCCGCGCGAACCGGCTCTTCGTCGCGATCCGTCCAGTGACGCATCGCATGGTCTGCTTCGAGCGGGGTGACGGCGGGAGACATGGAATGGCCGGGAAGGCGCACGGATGCGGCGCGCGATTTTCCCATATCGATGCAGGGTCCGTGGTGGTCCTAACCTGCGCTTGCGGCGTCCTTCGCGAGCGCGTTGTTGCGCTTCGCCTCGGCCTGCAGACTCTTCCGGTCCTCGACGAAGACCTGCCACGGCACGTGCGGCGCGTCCTCGGCGAGCTGATCGAGCTTCTCGCGCATCGACGCGACATAGAGCGCGTCGATGCTCGCTCCTTCCTCGGCGATGGTGGCTTCCAGCTCGCGCTCGACCGCGCCGTACTGCGCGCCGCACCGTCGATGCTTCTCGGCCCGCTCCGAGAACTTGAAGAAGGTCTGAAGAGCCGACAGGATGGTCGCGAGCACGCTGAGCAGGCCCACCGCGATCTTGGCCGACGTCGACACGGCGCCTTCGGCGATCGATGCGAACGACGACGTGCCGACGACGACCGTGATCAGGATCACCGGCAGGCCGAACCACGACGCGCGTCGCCCGAGGCGATCGGCCATCTCGTAATGCGCGACCTTCGATTCGCGGGCCCGACGCAGCCACGTCGTCACGAGCTCGCGCGTGTTCGCGGGAGGCTGGTACTCGGCGGACGGTGCGCTCATGGGATCACGCCTGCTGGGAGGGGACACGATCATGCCGCGGCCTTCGCGGCGCTTCAATGCCGGCGCGCGCCCGGGGCCCCGGGCGTCGAGACGAACGGCAACGAAGCGATTACAGTCTGGCGCGGCGATGGGACCGCGTCGCGGGGCGCTGCCCGTCGCATCTGCCACCGGACCTTCTTCATCGCACCCATCGTGATCGCGCATTCCCATCGGCGGCATCCCCGAGGCCTCCTCGAGCCCATGGCGAACGGCGTGCGCGGCGAGCGTGCTCCGCGACCGATGGCGGGCTCGGGCTCGGAGCTCATGCGCGCTCTCGCGCGGGACGACCTGATGCGGACGCGGCCGGCGGGGCCGATCTCGACCGGTCCCGGCCGTCGTCGCGCATCTGATGCGCATGCGGATGCGCACGATCGGGCTCGACGGCGCGGCGCTCGACGACACTCGCAGGCTCGAGAACGAACGGGCGCGAGCGCGAAGGCATGACGGCCGTCTGGGTCATCGCGGTCTTCGCGACGCTGACGATCGTCCTGCTGCTCGTCAACCTCGGCGTCGGCGAGAAGAAGGTCGCGTACCGCATCGACGCGTTCTATCCGGTCGAGGATCCGCAGTTCGTCCACGTGATGGGCGTGCTGCTCGGACCGCCTGTGGTCGCCGGCAATCGCTACGAGGCGCTCGTCAACGGCGACCGCATCTTCCCTTCGATGCTGGCCGCGATCCGCGATGCGAAGCACTCGGTCGCGTTCGAGACCTACATCTACTGGTCGGGCGCGGTCGGGCAGTCGTTCGCCGACGCGCTGGCGGAGCGGGCGAGGGCCGGCGTCAAGGTCCACGTGCTGCTCGACTGGGTCGGGTCGGGCCGCATGAGCGATGGCCTGCTCGACGAACTGCGCGAGTCGGGCGTACAGATCGAGCGCTATCACCCGCCGCGCTGGCTCGGGCTCGGTCGGCTCAACAACCGGACCCACCGGAAGCTGCTCGTCGTGGACGGGACGATCGGCTTCACCGGCGGCGTCGGCATCGCGGACCAGTGGTCGGGCGACGCGCAGGATGCCGCCCACTGGCGCGACACCCACTTCCGTTTCGAGGGGCCGGTGGTCGCGCAGGCGCAGGCTGCGTTCATGGACAACTGGATGAAGACCAAGGGCGTGGTCTTCCACGGCACCGACTACTTTCCGCGAGTCGGCCCGCTCGACGACGTCGTGGCCGACGACGAGCGCGCCGGCACCGCGCAGGTCTTCAGCGGCTCGCCGAACGAAGGCAGCGGCAGCATGGAGCTGATGTACCTGCTGTCGATCCAGTCGGCCGTCCGCAGCATCCGCCTGTCGAGCTCCTACTTCGTGCCCGACCGTTCGGCCGTGCGCGAGTTCGTCGAGGCGCGGTCGCGAGGCGTCGCGATCCAGGTCATCGTGCCGGGCGGACACATCGACACGAAGGCCGTGCGCAAGGCATCGAAGCACATGTGGGGGCCGCTGCTCGAAGCCGGCGTCGAGATCCACGAGTATCAACCAACGATGTTCCACGTCAAGGTGATGATCGTCGACGAGTTCATGGTGTCGGTGGGCTCGACCAACTTCGACGACCGCTCGTTCCACCTGAACGACGAGTCGAACCTCAACATCTACGACGCGGCCTTCGCGCGGCAGCAGGTGACGATCTTCGAAGCCGACCTCGCGAACGCGCGCCGCGTCACCCTCGACCGGTGGAAGAAGCGTTCGCCATGGGAGAAAGTCGCCGAACGCGTCGTGTCGCTGCTGCAGTCGCAGCTCTGACCGCAGGACCGCTCACGCCGAACGTGACGCTCGGCCGCTGGTACGTGCGCTCCTTCGAGGCCGGCAGCGTCGTGCGGTCTTCGGACCGCGATCCTCGCGCAGCCGGCGATCTGCAGGCCGCCGAGGACGGTCGCCGGTCTCCCGTAGACGCGGCACGCGACGGTGGTCCGGCTCACGTCAACGTGGTCGGACGTTCTCCAGGATCTCGGTCGCATTGCCCATCGTCGAGCGTCGGTAGCGCGTCAGATGCGGCGCGAGCGCGGTCAGCACGAGTGCCGCGGCCGCGGTCGGGCGACCTTGCGCGATCCAGGTCAGCGCGAGCACCGCGCGCAACTCGTCGTCGAGAGCGTGCGTTCCGCCGGCTTTCTCCCGGGCCTCCAACTCCTCCCGAAGAAGGCGCTCGCTCTCGTCGAGATGCCCGAGGATCCGCAGCGTGCTCGCCAGTTGGATGCGCGCCCGTACGTTGCGGCAGGGGTCGAGCCGACCGGTGGCCAGAGCCGCCCGGTAGAAGTGTTCGGCCTCCGCCTCGATGCCGGTACTGTCGCGTGCGGCGGCCCGCTCGAAGAGCGCGGCCGCGTCGTCCGGTCGCTCTGCCGCGAGCGCGTCGATCGCCGCGACGAAGGTCGCCGGCGCGTCGTCGTCGAGGCGCTGCCATTGAGCATCGACGCGGCGCTGCCAGTCGTCGGCATCGTCCATCGCTACAGGCGCACCGTCGACCCGACGTACAGCACCGGACCGGTCGGGCGACCGATCGTCGAGCCGCCTGCGGGTTCGAGCGTGACCTCGAAGAGCTGCCGGTCGCCCAGGGCCGGCAGCTTCGCCATCGGCACCACCGCGACCTCGCCCGCGTGGACGAGCCCGAGCGACGTGGGGGCCCTGGCGCCGTCGGGTCGGGTCCAGAACTGCAACGACGTTCCCGGCGGCCGCGGCACCGGAGTGCCGACCGGCACGAGTCTCACGCCGTCTGCGGCCACTGCCTCCACCAGCCGGCCGGTCGCATGCTCGCCCGGGCTCTGCAGGACCGCGAGGTAGCGCTCGGCCTCCACTCCCGGGGCGGCCGGTCCCCGTAGCGCCAGCAGGATCGCGAACACGAGGGCGGCCGCCATCGCGAGGCCGGTCGCGACGCGCCAGGTGCCGACGCGATTCCAGAACGGTTCGTCGTCGGCGAGCTTGGTCTCCGGGACGAGGGTGGCATCGCCGACGACCTCGGTCGGCGGCGACGGGCCGCGTTCGATGCGATCCCAGGCGTCGCCGGCCGGTTCGACCGGCGTCGCGCGGCGCGCGAGGTCGACGAGGCGGTCCTGCCATCGAGACACCGCGCGTCGCAGCTCGACGTCGCCGGTCATCGCGTGCTCGAAAGCGCCGCGTTCGTCGTCGACGAGCGTCCCCATCACGTACTCGGCCGCCGCCACGTCGCGGTCGTCGGGATCGTCAAGATTCACGACAGGCACCCCCTCGAGGTCAGAAGTCCTCGTTGGATCCACGTCTCGACGCTGCCGATCGGAGCGGTCGGCCGGGCCGCGATCTGCTCGTGCGTGCGGCCCTCGACGAAGGCTTCTATGACGCAGGTCCGCTTGCGATCGTCGAGCGCGGCGAGGCAGCGCTCGACGCCGTCCATCCGGTCCGGTCCGGAATCGATCGCGCGCAGCGGCGAGGCCTCGAGGAAGGCCTCGGGATCGTCGCCCACCGGGACGTCGCGCACGACGCGGCGCGCCTCGTCGAGCGCGCGATGACGGACCACCGTGTAGATCCATCCGCGACCGGACCCGAGCGCGCGCTGATAACGTCCCGCCCGTTGCCAGATCAGGGTGGAGGCTTTCTGCAGTCCGTCCTGCGCGGTCTCGCGATGCCGCACGATACGCAGGACGACGCAGAGCGGCCAGCGCGATTCGCGCTCGTAGGTCGCGCGCAGCGCATCGCGCTCCCCCCGCGCGCAGGCATCGAGGGCGGACTCGTAGTCGAAGGGTTCGGTGAGGGCGGTCGTCATCGGGGCGGAGCGTGATTCTACGCAGCGCCGGTCGCAGCCGGCATCCTCGAAGGGGTCCGGCGATCGGCGTGATCACGACGGCATCGATGCATCCGAGGATACCGCTCGGTCGCATCGTCCTTGCGTACACTGCGCCGTCCGGGTCGCCATCGCGCTCCCGGAAGGCGCGTCGCGGCGTATGGGAGCACCGATGAACCACTCGACAGCGGAAAAGTCGTTCGACACATCGCTCGAAGACTTCGTGACATCCGTGCAGCACCTGCCGCTGTTCTCGGGAACGGCGATCCAGCTGATCCGCAGTTGCGACGACGAGGACATCGGCCTGGCCGAGTTGAGCCGGCTGATCTCGACGGACGCGGCGCTGTCGGCGCACCTGTTACGGATCGTCAACTCGTCGTACTACGGGCTCTCGCGTCGCATCGGGACGGTTTCGGAAGCGCTGACGGTCCTGGGCTTCGACCTCGTGCGTCGGACCGTGACCGCCGGCGTACTCGAGCGGCCGCTGTTCGCTTATCTGCACGACACCGAGGTCGCTCGAGCCTTCTGGCGTCACGAACTGCTGTGCGGTGCGCTGGCGCGGCATCTCGCGGTGCGACGTGGCGCCCACGGCGAATTCGCCTACATGGCCGGATTGCTCCACGACGTGGGCCGGCTCGTCATGCTGAAGGAGATGCCCGATCCGGCTGACGCGCTGCTGCAACCACGCGGGGACGACGACCGCGGCATCGAGCGCGAACGCGAGCGCTTCGGCTTCGATCACGCGCAGGTCGGCGGCGCGCTGCTCGAGCTGTGGGGATTGCCGCAGGGCATGGTGCAGGCCGCGCACCAGCATGCCGACGAGACCGAGCCCGAAGACGTCGGGGCCGGCAGCGTTTGGCGCGCGAACCTGATCGCCCACGAGATGGCGGCCGAAATGGAGATGCGCCATCTCGATGGCGATGCGGACGACGTCGAGGTGCGGCCGTGGATGGAAGCGATCGGACTCGACCGGGAAGGCTACCGGCGGATCGTCGACGAGATCGCGGCGCTGGAGTCCGGTCGCTGCTGAATCCGGCGTCCGATGCTCGGTGCGGTCCGGAACCGCACGGCCTCATCCGCTCGGGCCGGCGTCCTCGTCGGCGGTCCAGTCCGGACTGAAGCCGCCCAGCGTCGGGTGGTACATCTCGTCGCCGCGGTGCTGCGTGAATTCGACGTTGAGCCGATCCTCGCGAAGGCCGAGCAACTCGACGCAGTCGGCGATCAGGCGCTTCGCGAGCGCCAGCCTCGCCGCTACAGGACGGCCCTCGCGGATGTCGCACATCAGCACCGAGACCGGCACCGGTTCGCCGTCGACGGTGCGCCAGAGGGCGCCGTCGCCGCACTCGCGGATCGCGACGCTGACGCGGCGGATGTCGACCGTCATCATCGTCGCATAGCTCTCGGCCATGCGCTTCGCGAGGCGCTTCTTGTCGTCCGCGGCATGGTGGCCGTCGACGTCGAGTTGCAGATACGGCATCGGCTTTCCTTCGACGACGGAGACGGGGCATCTTCCGACGAGCGATTGCGAGGCGGACGCAGCGACCTTCGTCGCCCCGGCAGGTCTTCGCAAGACATCCCCGACAAGGACGAACCATGGCCACCTCCTCGAAGCGCCCCGCAGCGAAGAAGACACCGCCCGCGAAAAAAACACCACCGGCGAAGCGCTGGTCCCAGCACGTGACGGAGACCAGCGACGCGATGGACCTGAAGCCCGATGTCTTCAAGCAGGACGACCCGAAGGCGATCGCCCGATCACTGAAGTCGTCCGCCGAACACAGCGATCGCCGCAAGTCCGATCCCTATCGGTCGGCGATGTCGATGCTGACGTTCTACATCAATCGCGCCGGTCACAACCTCGAGCCCGCGCAGCACGAGCGGCTGGAGAAGGCGAAGGACGAGTTGCGGTCCCTGTTCGGCAAGGCCGCCCGGCCGGCCGCGCGGAGCGCCGCGAAGAAGTGATCGCGACTGCTCCGGTCCGCGCCGACCTCGTGCGCCGCGGCCGGCGACGACGGGCAAGCCGTGCCTCGCGAGCCGTTCGGTTGCGGCCGTCCCGGCGCGAGCGAATGCCGTGAGCCGGGGCGCGGCCTCTCGTGCATTGCCCATTCTTGCAGTGGATGAGAAACGTCCTCAGGTATCCGTGCATCGAGCCGACAAAGCGGACATCATTCACCCGGGTCCATCATCATGAAGAACGAGCTCATGAGCGACATGCTCACCGTGTCCTTCGATCAGCCGTCGATCGCTTCGCTGCTCCACGCGCTGTCCGGTCCCGAACTGGATTCGCTCGACTTCGGCGTGATCGGCTTCGACGACACGACCGCCGTCGTCGCGTACAACGCGTTCGAGTCGACGGCCGCCGGCCTGCGACGCGAGAGCGTGGTGGGCCGCGCGCTGTTCACGGTGGTGGCTCCCTGCATGAACAACTATCTCGTCGCGCAGCGCTTCGAGGACGCCGAGGCCAGCGGCAAGGCGCTCGACGAGACGATCGACTACGTCCTCACGCTTCGCATGCGGCCCGTAAAGGTGGCGTTGCGACTGGTGGCCGATCCGTCGACCGCGACGCGCTACGTGCTGGTATCGCGTAGTGCCTGACGCGTCCGCCTCGATCCCGACGACGGAGGAGGACGGCCTCGGCGCCCACGAAGCGCTGATGCAGTTCCTGTACCGCGCACCGATCGGACTCGTCAGCGCGAAGCTCGACGGGACCGTCGAGATGATCAATCCGAAGGCGGCCCAGCTGTTGATGCCGATCGCACGCGACCTCGACAACCTGTTCGACGTCTTCGCCGAACTCGCGCCCGAGTTGCTGACGAGGGCGATGGCCTTCGAGCACGCCTCGGGCCCGATCTGCCAGTCGTTGCGAGTGAACGTCCCCGCGCTCGCAGGCAGACCCGCGCGCGTCCTGTCGATCGACCTGACGAAGCTCGACGGCACCTCGTTGATGGCCGTCATCGACGACACGACGCTCGATAGCGAGCGCGAGGAGCAGAACCTCGCGAGGCAGCTGCGCCACGCGGCCCGGGTCGACACGCTCACGTCGCTGCCGAACCGCACTGCGTTGCTCGAACAGGTCCGCGGGGTCCTCGACCTCGAGGCGATCGACGACGGCTACGAGTTCGCCGTGCTCTATCTCAACTGCGACCGCTTCGGCCAGATCAACGACGGCTTCGGTCGGCCGGTCGGCGACGAGGTCCTGGCGATGGTGGCCGGGCGCCTCCGCGCGACGCTGCGGCCCCACGACTGCGTCGGGCGTTCGAGCGCGAACGACACGGTAGCGGCCCGCGTCAGCGGCGACGAGTTCGTCGTCCTCCTGCAGGGACTCGCTCATGGGGCCGACGTGCATCTGGTCGCGAGCCGTCTGCTCGAAGCGCTCGCACGGCCCTACGTCGTCGGGACCCATCAGCTCTTCTGCAGCGCGAGCATCGGGATCGTGACGCGAAGGCACGACACCGGCGACGCGGACGCGCTTCTGCAGGACGCGAGCATCGCGATGGACGCGGCCAAGCGGGCGGGCGGCGCGCGCTACGTGGTCTTCGAGTCGTCGATGCGCGAGCGGGCCGTGCAGCGGGGCGGCATCGAGGTGGAGTTGCGTCGGGCGATCGCGGACCGGCAGTTGTTCGTCGTCTACCAACCGGTGGTCGGACTGCGGGTCGACGGCGTCATCGATCGCATGGCCGGTGTCGAGGCGCTGGTGCGATGGCGGCATCCGACGCGCGGTGTCGTGCCGCCGATCGAGTTCATCGGGGTGGCCGAGGAGACCGGCCTGATCGGGCGGCTCGGCGACTTCGTCCTCGAGACCGCCTGCCGGCAGTTCGTCGAATGGCGTCGGACGCTCGGCGATCGGGCGCCACGTCTGCTCGCGGTCAACCTGTCGCGCGCGCAGCTGGTCGACGAAGCCTTCGTCGGATCGGTGCACGACGTGCTCGTGGCCACCGGCATGCCGGCCTCGCAACTCCAGCTCGAGGTCACCGAGAGCCTGGCGGCGCAGGACGAGGACGTGCAACAGCGTCTGCACGACCTGCGATCGTTCGGCATCACACTGGCCCTCGACGACTTCGGTACCGGTTACTCGTCGCTGTCGAGCCTCCACCTGCTCCCGGTCGGGACCGTCAAGATCGATCGCTCCTTCGTCCACCTCGCCGACACCAGTGCGCATCACCGCGTGCTGATCGAGGCGACCGTCCGGGTGGCGCGCAGTCTCGGCATGGGGACGGTCGCCGAGGGCATCGAGACCCAGGCCCAGGCGGCCGTGATCCGCGCGCTCGGCTGCGACAAGGGTCAGGGCTACCTGTTCGGGCGACCTCTGACGTCGGAAGATGCGACCGCGTGGCTGACCGCGGGCTCCTGCGAAGTATCGTGACGAGGGCGTGGAGCGAGATGATCGAGGTGACGCGACCCGGCTCGTCGTGAGCGTCATCAGCGGCATACCGAGCATCACGCCGCTCGCGTAGACGCTGCGAGGAGGCCGGCCGTCGGGCTCGACACCCGGAAGTCACGGGTGACGACCGGCAACAGGCCCATCGGGGTGAACTCGCTCACGCCGAATCGCGAAGGCGCCGAAAGCGAGCGCGACGAGCGGCGTCGGCATTTCATCGGCATCGCACCGGCGAGAGTGCCAGCGGGTCGACCTCCGGCACGACCGGACCCACCGGAGGCTCAGGTCTCGCAGCCGCACTTGCGGGCCAGTCGCCGCAGCCCGTCGTCGGTGATGCCGCGGGCCGCGAGTCCGGCAGTGGTCTGCGCCAGGTACTCCGAGCACGTGCCGAGAAAACCCGCGCCGGTGCTCAGCACTTCGGCGATGCGGTCCTCGGAGAGTTTGCCGGCGAACGCCTCGCCGTTGGGATCGGCCACGAACGCGATCGCGTCGACCAGGCCCTGACCGGTACGAGCCCTGATCCAAGTGGGGCGATAGGCGCCGGTGACCATCTCGCGGCGCCAGACGAGCGCGAGCTCTTCGCGCACGTGCCGCTCTTCGAGCCGCAGCACCACACCGGTACAGACGCCGCCCCGGCGCAAGCCGAGCACGAGGCCCGGCCGCTCGGGCGAACCGCGCCCGAGACGCGACCAGATGCAGAACGACCGATGCAGGCCGTGGACGCGCGCGACGCGTTCCTCGGCGACCGGGAAGAGCGGGTTCCAGATCAGCGACCCGTACGCGAAAATCCACACGTCGCCGCGCGGCGCGCGTACGAGGATCTCGTCGAGCGAGCGCTGCAGCTGCGCGTCGCTCCAGGCGCGGCCGTCCAGCATCTTCTTGATGTAGGCGTCGCGTCGGCCGCCGCTCACCAGATCCTCGCGGCACAGCGGACGACCAGGACCGTCGTCGGCGACGGAGACCGGGGCGGTCGCGTCGTCGGGATTCGTCGATCGGCCCGGCTGATCGGAAGAGGAGAGATCCATTCGGGACTCAGTGCAAGTTCTGCGCCACGCGAGGCGCGCATGGAGGCATGATGACCCGCCTCGTCCGAATCGCAAAAGGAATGCGCCCTTTTTGGCGAGAAGCGCCGCCGACCGTCGCTTCGTTGCCGCAGCCCGGCGACGGACGATGGACCGTCCGCGGCCCATGCCTCAGGCTTCGGTCCGGTTCGATCGCGGCCTCGCGATCGACGTGCATCGAGGAAGTTCGGTGGCGCTTTCGCAAACAGTCGTCCGATGGGCGGTCGCGGGCTCGGTGGCGCTCGCCTCGCCGGCCGTCGCGCAGTTCGTTCCCGAATCGCTCGATCGACTCGACCTGCTGTCGCGCGAGCCGAGCTCGGTGGTCACCGTCACGCCGGTCTACGCGCAGCTCGTCGTGTTCTCCCTGCCCGACGACTTCCACACGGTCGCCACGACGACCGGCAAGGCGCGCTTCGCACAGCAGTCGGTCGCCACCGGCGAGAGCGTCGCTCGATGGACGCAGAGGATCACGCTGGCCGGCGACGAGGCGATGGCCTTCTCGGCCCGGACCTGGCCGCAGAGGATGGTCGACGACTTCGCGGCACGGATGAGGAAGAACTGTCCGGACTCGTTCAGCACGTTGCCGATCGCGAACGTGTTCGTCGGCTCGTCCGACACCGCCGCGGCCGTCGCGGCCTGCGGATCGATCGGAGGTCGCAGCGAGGCGGTGCTCCAGCTGGTCGTGAAGGGCGGCATGGACGTGTACACGATCGAGTGGGCCGTCCGCGGGCCGGCCGCGCGGGGACCGCGCGGGCTGGTACCGGCGCCATGGACCGGCCGGCTGCGAAGCCTCGGTCCGATCAAGCTCTGTCGCCGGATCCCGGGCGAAGAGCCGCCTTATCCGAGCTGCTCGCGCCGTCGTTAGCGCAAGACCATGACGATCGCGTTCGTCACGGACATCCACGGCAAGCTCCCGTCACTCGAGGCCGTGGTCCGCGACAGCGCGCGGCGCGACGTCGCCCGCGTCGTCGATCTGGGCGACAGCCTGTCGGGCCGCTGCTGCCGCTCGAGACGGCGCGTTACCCGCGGTCGTTCGCATACGCCGCGCGTAGAGCGGTCCTCGAGCGGGCGGGCCCTCGTCGATCCGGGCAGCATCGGGCCGCAGGCCTACGCCGACGCGCGTCGGTCGCGTACGCCGTCGAGAACCGCCCGCCGATGCGCGGTATGCGATCGCGCAGCGCATCGACGGCGGTATCGACCAGCCTCGTCACCGTGCCCTACGACTTCGAACCGATGGCGCGCCTCGCGAGCGGCGCGGTCGGCCCGACCGGGCGATCGTGTTGCGCACCGGCGCGCTGACGCCCCGAGCTCCCGCAGGTCTCAGGCGCGCGCGCGCTTCGCGAGCCAGGTCGCGGCCGATTCGCGCAGCCGCGCGGCGAAGGAGGTCGGCCGCAGGCGCAGCTCGGCTTCCGGCTT
>CALMOR010000141.1:40282-48217 GCA_937872165.1 uncultured Burkholderiales bacterium
CAGTCCCAGCCGCGCCGCGACGATCTCGGCGATCTTCAGCGGCGGGGCGAGCAGCTTGGTCTCGATCTTCAGCCGGCGGGCCGCGATGCGGCTGACCGGCACCGCTCCCAGCGCGATGCCGAAGCGGACGAAGTATTCGTTCCAGGTCGGTGGCGCGGCCATCGCGAGATTGAAGGCATGACCCGCGGCGGCCGGCGTGCGCAGGGCGAGACCGACGGCCTGCACGACGTCGTCGACGTGGACCAGGTTGCACCAGCCGTCGCCGTTCGCGCCGAGGTCGCCGA
Source organism: uncultured Burkholderiales bacterium (assembly GCA_937872165.1). Classification (GTDB taxonomy): domain Bacteria; phylum Pseudomonadota; class Gammaproteobacteria; order Burkholderiales; family Burkholderiaceae_D; genus CAHJXF01. The sequence continues at coordinate 40,567 of CALMOR010000141.1, forward strand.
TGCGGTGGTCCGCGAGCCATCCCGCGATGCGGACGGTCCATTGCGGACTGTCGGCGCCGTAGACGCAGCCCGGCCGCAGCACGACGACGTCGGGCGCGGCGGCGGCCAGGCGCTCGGCCTCCGTCTTCGCCGCCCCGTACGCGCCCTGGTCGTCCTTCAACGGCGCATCCTCGTCGACCGTGCCGACGGCCGAACCGTAGACGGCCATCGAGCTCAGATGCACGATGCGCGGTGTTCCGCCTTCGGTGGCGGAGCCGAACAACGCCCGCGCATTGGCCACGATCGTGGCGGCGTCCCCCGCCACGCAGTTGACGACGCCGTCGACGCCCTGCATCGCATTCGCGAGTCCGGTCCGGTCGGTCGCGTCGAGGACCACGCGCTCGACCGGATGCGCGGGATCGGGCGGTCGCGGACGACGACCTGCCGCGACGGGCACCGCCCAGTCGCTCGCGCCGAGGGCGGCGACGAGGCGACGGCCGATGAAGCCATCGGCTCCGAGGACCAGGATCCTCACAAGGCCGCGACCCTGCTCGACGAACGGTCGGCGATCGGTAGCTGCACCGGCAGGTCGTCGTCGGCCGCTTCGAGGATCGTCCCGGCGTCCGGGCCGGCACGCCGCTTCAGGTGGTCGGCGAGCCGCAGCGCGAAGGCCACGATGGTCAGCGTCGGATTGGCCTGGCTGGAGGTCGGGAAGATCGCTGCGCTCGCGACGAAGAGGTTGTCGACGCCGTGCACACGGCAATCGGCATCGACCACGCTGGTCGTCGGGTCGGTGCCCATCCGGGTCGTGCCGATGTGGTGTCCGCCGTAGGCGCCGTAGCGCGTCATCTCCGCTTCGATCTCGTCGGGGTCGTAGGAGAAGCGACCGACGCCGCTCTTCTCGAGGTCTTCCGCCAGCAGCGCCAGTCCGCGCTTGACGGTGTCGACGTCGGTCGCGGTGTAGCGCCAGTCGATGTGCAGCTTCGGCATGCCGAGCGCGTCCCGTTCGCTGCCGAGCGTGACGCGGCTGTCCGGGTTCGGTTGCTGCTCGGCATGGAAGTCGAGCGAATAGCGATTGGTCCGCGGCCTCACGATCACCGACGGATACTTGCGTTCGGCCAGCGTTCGATAGCGCAGCCAGTGCCACAGGAAGGCGGCGGTGCCGGGCAGGTCGAGGACCACGTTGCGCAGGTGACGCAGCCAGTTCGCGAAGCCGATGCGTTCCTCGCCGTGGAGACGACGCCCGTACTCGTACGGGATGAAGATGCGGCCGAGGTTGAGCAGCGACAGGATGCCGGTGCGGTGGGCGGGATCGGTGACCTTCGGATGATGCAGGCGCGCGATGAAGTTGCCGATGCCGTGGCTGCGCTGCGCGTCGGCGTCGAGCGCGATGCGCCGGCGGCAGTAGGTCCCGTCGTCGGCCACGTCGTAGCCGTTCCAGACCGCGTCGAGCGGTCCGTCGAAGGTCAGGGTGCCGGCCACGCCGGCGACATGGCACATGTAGTAACGACCGACGACGTCGTGCGCATTGCCGATGCCGCGCGGCGCGACGTCGCGGCTCGCGAGCAGCAGGCGCGCCACTTCGAGGCCGCCGACGGCGAGGACGAACCAGCGCGCCGCCACCTCGTGCTGCCGGCCCGCGAGCGTCTTGACGGTGGCCGCCACCACGCGACGGCCCGAGGGGTCGAGGCCGAGCGCGGTCACGTTGGCGTGGGTCAGCACGCGCACGTTCGAGGCCGCGCGCAGCTTGTGTCCGTAGCGGGCCGCGAAGTTGGTCGGGCAACTGAAGCGTTCGATCGTGTCGGTCGAGAAGCGGGGCGATGCGAAGCCGTTGATCATCGGCCGCATCGGGCGGTCGAAGGCCTCGTCGAGGCGATAAGCGCAGGCGCCGGCTTCGCACAGGCGGTTGGCCTCGGGGTAGTAGGGCGCCAGCGCCTCCGGTCCGATCGGCCAGCCGCTGTGCGGCATGAACGCGCGGGCCTCGAAGTCGATCGGGTCGAACGGCATGCAGCGGCCACCCCAGATCGTCGTGGAGCCGCCGAAGCGCCGCTGTCGATAGCGATCCGGCGGCGTGTGCATGCGCTCGTCGGAGACGGTGCCCTCGTAGAGCGACTGCGTCGCCGGCTCGCGTCCTTCACCGCCCGCCTCGAGCACGACGACGTCCAGACCGCTGTCGATCAGGCGCAACGCGAGCGCGATGCCGGCGGCTCCGGCTCCGACGATGCAGACGTCCGCCGCGACCCGATGGCCGTTCGGCAGATCGTCCGCATCAAGCATCGTCGGGTTCCTGGGGATTGCGATAAGGGCTCGCCGGTCGTGAGAGGGTCGAAGATGCAAGAGCCGTGCCACTGGAGCGCGGCCGAGTCCCGAGACGGCCGCTCCGGGCTCTTCGCACCGCCAAGGATAACCAACTCACGGGGCGGGCGACGTCAGCAGGAGGTAGGGGTCGATCGCACCTCGGCCGCTGACGTAGATGCCGTAGTGCAGATGCGGCGCGCCGCCGCTCGCGTTGCCGCTGGTGCCGACGTAGCCGAGCGTGTCGCCGACCGCGACCCGCTCGCCTTCGCGGATCGTCGCATAGCGGTCGAGGTGCGCGTAGTAATGCATCTGCCGGCCGGCTGCGAAGATCCACACGACGCGCCCGCCGAGCGGGTCGGTCCCGATGCGCCATACGACGCCTTCGGTCGAGGCGACCACGCGCGTGCCGCGCGGCGCGAAGATGTCGATGCCTTCGTGACGACGGCCGCCGCCGCGCGGGTTGCCCCAGCTGTCGCGCAGGTTCCTCGCGAGCACGCCGTCGACCGGCACGGCCACGTGGTCCGGCGCCGGCGCGCTCGTCAGCCGCAGCAGGTACAGCGGCTTCTCGAACGGCGACGGCGGGATCATTCCGAGCAACACGTACAGCACGACGGCGCCGAACAGTCGTCCGATCGTGAAGAAAGGCGAGTGCGAGGCGGACGATCGGAGAACTTCGGGCATGCGGGAAGCTCCATCCTGGACGCGCGGAACGCGCATCAACGGAGCGAGAGATGACGGACAAGCAGACGCAGCAACGGGCCGACGAGAGCAACACGATCAAGGATCCCGACGACTGGACGACCGGAGAGGAGCCGATGACGGGAGCCCAGCGCTCCTATTTGAAGACGCTGTCCGAAGAAGCCAAGGTCCCGTTCGTGGACGACCTGACGAAGGCCGAGGCATCGAAGCGCATCGACGAACTTCAGCACCAGACCGGCCGCGGCGTCGATTCGCCGCAGAACGGCCCCGAACCGGGAGCCTGAGGTGATCCCCTTCATCTTCGGCGATCGTGCCCACGTCGAAATATGACGATCATCATATTGCCGTGTTAGGCTGCGGCATGCGCAAGTCGCCCGCATCCGTATCCGCATCGGTTGCCGGCCGCAAGGAACTTTCGCACCAGCGGATCGTGGAGGCGGCCGCTCGCACGATCCGCCGTCGCGGCTACGCGGGGGTCGGCGTCGCCGATGTCATGAAGGACGCGGGTCTCACGCATGGCGGCTTCTACGCGCACTTCGAGTCGAGGGACGCGCTGCTCGTCGAGGCGGTCGAGCATGCGGGCCGCGGCAGCGCCGCGCTGATCGCCCGCAACACCGAGGCGCGTCGCGGGAGCGGCGAGAGCCCGTTCCGCGCGCTGGTCGAGAGTTACCTGGCGGACACGCTGCTGAAGAACGTCGACGCGGGCTGCCCGGTTGCGGCGCTCTGCTCGGAGATGCCGCGACAGGCGGCACCCGTCCGTCGGGCGTCGAGTGCGCGCGTGCAGGCGCTCGTTCGCTACGTCGGCCGTTGTCTGCCGCCGCGGGTGCCGGCCGACCGTGCCGGCGTCGTGGCGGCGACCCTCGTCGGCAGCCTGCAGATGGCCCGCGCGATCGGCGGCGTCGAGCAGGGAAAGGCCTTGCTGGCCGCCGTCCGCGCGTCGCTTCTCGATCAGTACGACCGGCCCTGATCGCTTCGCCGTCCGCCTCTTCGCACAGTCAAATATGACGACCATCATATTCACCGTCGCATCCGCGGCATTCTCATCGCCTGGGCGCGCGTCGCCGCCGCACCGCTCGTCGAGCTGAGCCTGTTCCGCAACCGCACCGATTCGTTCGTGAACGTCGCGACGTTCTCGTTCGGGATGGCCTTCTCGATGATGTTCTTCGCGTTCTTCTTCTACATGCGCGCGATCTGGCACTACACGCTGCCGCAGGCCGGACTCGCGATCACGCCCGGTCCGTCGCTGGTGATGCCGGTGGCGGTCCTGTCCGGCCTTATCGCGGCCCGCGTCGGCCATCGACCGCTCCTCGTCGGCGGCGCGCTGGTGTCTGCGTCGAGCGGCTTGCGGTTCCTGCTGGTGCCGGGCGTCGAGCCGCAGTACCTGACGCACTGGCTGCCCGGCCTGATGCTGGGCGGCGCGGGTGTCGGCATGACGTTGCCCTCGCTGTCCGCGGCCGCGGTCAACCGGCTGCCGGCCGACCAGTACGCGGTCGGCAGCGCGGTCAACCAGGCGACGCGGCAGATCGGCTCGGTGCTCGGGGTCGCGCTGACCGTGCTGCTGCTCGGTCACGAGGGGCTGCGGCGCGGCGACTTCGCCGCGCTGTACGGCGCGCACGTATAGCTCGGCCTGGTGACGGCGCTGCTCTGCCTGCCGGTCGACCCGCGGCCTGTGAAGGTCGCCTAGCGCATGGGGCCAGGCGGTCGTCCACCCGCATCTGCATCGCCGCTGGTACGGATCGGTCAGCCGCTCGGAAGCCTCCAGCAGCCTCGCTCGCAGCCGCGATCCGCGCGAGCTGCGTCGACGGCCTCGGCGTCGCGGCGGCCCGAAGCGGTCGGGACGAGCGGGCCTTTGAAACGAGGCCCGATCGTTGCAGCATGGGCGACCCTGTCCGTCGGAGATCGCCCATGTACGTTCCGCCCGGCTTCAACACGGTCACGCCCTACTTCTTCGTCGACGACGCGGAAGCGTTCGTCCGCTTCCTGATCGACGGCCTCGCGGGGACCGAGGTGCTGCGCTCGATGCGGCCCGACGGCAAGCCCGCCAACGTGCAGGTCCGTCTCGGCACGTCGACCGTGATGGTCAGCGAGGCCTCGAAGGACTACGCGGCGATGGCCGGTTCGTACTACCTGTATGTCGACGATGCCGACGCGTCGATGGAGCGCGCGGTCGCCGCGGGCGCGACGCCCGTGATGGCGGTCGACGACCAGCCGTACGGCGATCGGCAGGGCGGCGTGCGCGATCGGCACGGCAATCTCTGGTGGATCTCGCAGCGCACGGTGGAGGAGCCGTACCGCGTCTAAGCCGCCCCGCGCCCGCCTCGAGCCGTCGAGTTCGCGATCCATGGACCGTCCCGATCTCCGCGCGCGCTGGATCGCGTTTTCCATCGTCTGCTTCAGCGCGCTGATGAGCGTGCTCGACACCACCCTCGTCGACGTCGCGCTGCCGGGCGGCCTTCGCGGTCGGCGCCGCGTTCGCGGCGATCGCCGCGGGACTCGCGTTCACGCTGATCCGAGCCGTTCCCCGAGCCGTTCCCCGAGCCGTTTCGCGCGACGCTTCGCCGACCTGACGCCGGCCGGGCATCCGGCCTGGCGGCTTCCACCGATCGATCGCCCGTCGACCGGCCCCGGTCCTGATCGGCGGACGACCGTCCCGCACGGCCGCGACGCTGCTACGCTCGCGGATCGTCCCTCTCGCACGGTCGACCGCCATGAAGCCTGTCCGCGTCCTGCTTACACCGCTCGTGTTCTGCGCCCTCGCGGCCTGTACCCCGAAGAGCGAGCCGCCTCCGGCTCCGAAGGTCGCGCAGGCCGACCCGCCGGCGACGTCGACCGCTGCCGCGGCCGATGCCCATCACGACGACGCGATCGCCTGGCGTCGCGGCGACGTCGATGCCGCGTTCGCCGAAGCGAAGGCCGCGAACAAGCCGGTCTTCCTCTACTGGGGCGCGACCTGGTGCCCGCCGTGCAACCAGATGAAGGCGACGCTGTTCAGGAAGCAGGAGTTCGTCGAGCGCACGGCGCACTTCGTGCCGGTCTACGTCGACGGCGATACGCGGGCTGCGCAGAAGCTCGGCACGCGCTTCTCGGTGAGCGGCTATCCGACGATGGTGCTGTTCCGGCCCGACGGCACCGAGATCACGCGGCTGCCGGGCGAGGCCGACCCCGAGCGGTATCTGCAGGTCCTCGCGATGAGCATGAACGCGCGGCCGGTGAAGGCGACTCTCAAGGCCGCGCTCGCGGACGGCAAGGGACTGAAGCAGGACGACTGGCGCATGCTGGCCTGGTACTCGTGGGACACCGACGACCAGCAGCTGGTGCCGACCGCGCAGGTGCCGGCCACGCTGCAGAAGCTGTCGGCTCGTTGCCCGGTCGAGTTCGCCGAGCCGCGCACGCGTCTGACGCTCAGGACCGCGGCCGCCGCGGGCGATGCCGCGGCGGTGCCGGCCGCGAAGGGCGAGCCCGATCCGTCGTCGATCGACCGCAAGGCGGCGCTCGCGCAGCTCGAGGCCGTGCTCGCGAGCCCGCCGTCGGCGCGCGAGAACTTCGATCTGCTGACCAACGCGATGCCCGAGATGGTCCGTGCGACGACCTTCGACGGTTCGCCCGAGCGCGCGCGCGTGATCACCGAAGCGGAGCGCGTCCTCGCCGCACTGGCGTCCGACACGAGCCTGTCGAACACCGATCGGCTCGGCGCGACCGTCGCCCGCGTACAGCTCGCGACGATCGACGCGAAGCCCGGGGTCGACGGCAAGGCGCCGACGGTCATGCTGCCCGACGGCCTTCGCGAGACGGTCGTCGGCGAAGTCGCGCGGGCCGACCGCGAGAGCGGCGACCCGATCGAGCGACAGACCGTCATGGACACGGCCGCCTACCTGCTGACGACCGCCGGGATGATCGATGCGTCGGACCGGCTGCTCAAGGCCGAGCTCGGGCGTTCGCATTCACCGTATTACTTCATGCTCGACCTCGCGTCGAACGCGAAGAAGCGCGGCGACAGCGGCGCCGCGATCGACTGGTACGCGAAGGCCTACGAGGCGGCGAAGGGGCCGGCGACGCGGCTGCAATGGGGCGCGACCTACGTCGACGCGCTGATCGACCTGTCGCCCGACGACGGCGCGCGCATCGAGAAGGTGGCGAGCCGGGTGCTCGGCGAGGTCGAGCCGTCGGCCGCGAGCTTCGACGGACGCAACCGCAAGAGCCTCTCGCGGATGGCCGCGAAGATCGAAGGATGGAACGCGAAGGGCCTCCATGCCGACGAGGCGACGCGCATCGCCACGGCGTCGCGGACGTTGTGCGATCGCGTTCCGGTCGATGCGCCCGAGCGCACGCAATGCGGCGAGCTGCTGAAGGTCGGCTCGGCGATGAAGAAGCCGGCGGACACCGCGAGGACGGCCCCGGCTCCGGTCAAGGCGACCTGACGGAGTTCGCGGCGCCGCCGGTCAGCTCGCCGGGATGCGCAGCGCGAACAGGTCGCCGAACGCGCGACGCATGTCGCGCTCTCCGAGCCGGAGGCTGTTGTTGTGCGTGCCGTCCTCGACGACCACCAGCCGCTTCGGCTCGGCGGCCGCGTCGAACAGCTTCCGGCCGAGATCGACCGGTACGTAGCGGTCGTTGTCGCCGTGCAGGACGATGACCGGCATGCGGACGTCGCCGATCTTGTCGACTGAGTCGAACT
>CALMOR010000142.1:0-18515 GCA_937872165.1 uncultured Burkholderiales bacterium
CCGCCGGTCACGACGAGCGCGGGGCCGGCGGCCGCAGGGGTCGCGACGCCGGCGTCCGCTGCGGCCCGGCCAAGGCCATCCTCTCCGGTTGCGGCGACGCCGTCCGCCGAGGTCGCCCCGCTGGCACCGACGACGTCCGCCGGGGTCGCTCCGGTAGTGGCGACGCCGTCCGCGGCGCCGACGCCGTCCGCCGCGATTGGTCCGGCGGCGGCCCCGTCCGCTGTGCTTGCTCCATTGGTGCCGACCCCATCCACTGTCGTCGCTCCGTTCGTCGCGAGCGAAGCGGCGTCGCCCGCCCCGCCCGCGATACCGCCCGTCGTCCCGGTCGCAGCACCGTCGGCAGCAGTGGAAGCGAAGGCGGTCGAGCGTTCCGCGACACCGGCGGCGTCCCCGGCCCCGCCGCGCAACACGCTGTCGACTCCGCCACGGCCGCCGGCGCCGGCGTTCATCGCTCCTGCGGTCGCACTGCCTCGCAAGCGTGGACTGGGTCGACTGGGCACGGCGGCGTTCACGATCGTCCTGCTCGTCGTCGCCGCGTTCGTGATCCGCTTCGCGACTCGCGACACGGGGGCGCGAGCCCCCGCGGTCGCGGCGGCGAAGGCCCCGCTCGCCGACGGCCCGTCGACGCCGGTCGGAACGACGCAGTCGCCGCCTCCGGAGACGCACGACGCGATCGCGGCGGAGACCGTGACCGCGCCTACCGCGCCTTCCACGACTTCCATGACTGCAGCGACTGCAGCGACGACATCGGGGAAGACCGAGGCGCATCCGGCGCCGCCCGCCGAGCCCGCCCTTCCGCCGATGCTGGTCAACATCGCGACGCCCGCGAGCGTCGTCGTGGGCAAGCCTTTCTCGCTGACGATGTGGATGCAGCGAGGCGGCGACGAGATGGCTTCGATCGAACGCCGGGTGATCGACTCGGTACCGAAGGCGGCCGTCGAGGACCGGACGACGCCGATGTCCGGACTCGAGAGCCTGCCGGGCGGCGCGTGGCGCTACCCGGTCGAGGCGATCCGGACTGCCTCGCGCAGCACGGTCGAGTTCACCGTCGTCGATCGGGACGGCGCTCGCAGCGCGCCGCGGCGCGTCGTCATCGAGGCCGTCGCCGTCGCGAGCGAAGCCCGCGCGGTGGCTTGCAGCCGGTCGACCTGCGGCAGCATCGTCGCGGTACGCGACGCCGAGACCGGAGCGGAGGGCGCGGCGCTCGCGAAGACCGGCGCGCGCAACAAGCCCGTCGAGGTCATCGTGCGGACCGACGACCGCGGCATCCATGCGCTGGTCGCGCAGGGCCGCTGGAAGGTGGGAGCCCGCGTGCGTCTCGACGGCGCTCGCCTGGTGGCCGCCGATGCGCGCGTCGCCGCATCCCGGCCTTCGTCGCTGCCCGAGGGGAAGCTGCTTCCGGAGAGCGTGCCCATCGTCGATCAGTGACCCGCGGGTCCGCGACTTGCTGACGTCGGGCATGTCTTCCCATCCTCGAGATTCCACTTGCGGGCGCCGGCCGGACTGGCGACGCGCAGCCGCGCGCGTGATCCGCGGGACCTTCGGCCTGCGGCATCTGCGGCCCGGACAGTTCGACGTGATCCGCAACGTGATGGAAGGCGTCGACACGCTCGCCACGATGCCGACCGGCGCCGGCAAGTCGCTCTGTTATCAGGTCCCCGCGTTGCTGCTCGAAGGTCGAACGCTCGTGGTCTCGCCGTTGATCGCGTTGATGAAGGACCAGTGCGATCGGCTCGAGGAGGCCGGCGTCGTCGCGGTGCAGCTCAACAGCGCGATGGGCGCGGGCGAGATCGCCGAGGCCGAGGCGGCGGTGAGCTCGGGGGCGGCACGCGTCGTCTTCAGCACGCCCGAACGGCTGGCCGACTCCCGCTTCCGCGAACTGCTGAAGGCGTCGCCGACCAGTCTGCTGGTGATCGACGAAGCGCACGTCATCTCGCAATGGGGACACGACTTCCGGCCTAGCTTCCTCGAGCTCGAGAACGCGGTCTCCGTCCTCGGTCGCCCGACCCTGCTGGCGCTGACGGCCACGGCCAGCGACGAAGTCGCCGACGACATCGCGAACCAGCTCGGCGCGCCGGGACTCGCGCGCATCAGCACCGGCGTCTATCGGCCGAACCTGCGCTACACGGTCGAGCAGGTCGCCGACGACGACGCCAAGCTGGCACGGCTCGTGGCGCTGGTCGAAGCCACGGCCGGTCCGGTGATCGTCTATGCATCGACGATCAAGTCGGTCGAGACCGCGCACGACGCGTTGCGGGCCGCGGGGACGGCGGCCGGCCGCTACCACGGGCGTCTCGGCAGCCGCGAACGCCGCGAGCAGCAGGACGCCTTCATGCGCGGCGACCTTCGCGTGATGGTCGCGACCAACGCGTTCGGGCTCGGCATCGACCGCGCCGACGTCAGGGCCGTCGTGCACTTCCAGATGCCCGGCGGTCTCGACGCGTACTACCAGGAGTCCGGACGCGCCGGCCGCGACGGCGAGGACGCGCGTTGCATCCTGCTCTATCTCGAGCGCGACAAGTCGGTCCAGCGCTTCTTCCTCGCGGGGCGCTATCCGGCCTTTGAGGACGTCGAGGCCACCTATCTGAAGCTGCTCGAAGCGCCGGCCGATGGAGCGGCATGGTCGCTCGACGCGCTGGTGGACGTGCTCGACCGTCCGCGCAACAAGGTGCAGGTCGCGCTGGTGCTGCTGCGTCGCGAGCGCGTCGTCGTCAAGAGGAAGGACGGCACACTCGCGGTCCAGCGGGGGAAGCTCGACGGCGCGGCCGTCGAACGACTCCTCGCCGGCTATCGCGCGAAACGCGAGCACGATCGCGCGATGCTCGAGCAGATGGCGTTCTACGGCCTCACCGGCCACTGTCGATGGCAGGTGTTGCTGAAGCACTTCGACGACGCCAGCACGTTCGAGCGCTGCGGCTCCTGCGACAACTGCGCGCGGATCGCGCTCGCGCAGACGCGCGCCGCCAACGACGAGGGGACGACCGGCGAGGCCGTCGAGCAGCGCTCCGTCGAGGTCGCCTTCGCCGACGGCGACCCGGTGCGCGTACGGCGCTACGGCGCCGGCATCGTGCGCGCGGCCGACGCGCGTCAGGTCACCGTCGAGTTCCCGAGCGGCGACACGCGCTCGTTCCTCGCGAGCTTCGTCGAGAAGCGCTCGGGTCGCCGCAAGGCGGCCTGAGCCGCGGCCGCGACCCAGACCTTCAGGCCGATCTTCCGGACGACGGCGGCTTAACGCGGCTCGTCGTGGACGAGTCGCCATCGTCGATCGGACGGCACCAGCGTCATCCGCACGTTCCCGACCGCGTAGCCGCGTTCGAGCGCGGCCGGCACGGCGTCGCGGTCGCCGAGTCCGACCGGGATCAGTCGCCACGACGTCGGCGGAACGTAGCGCGTCTTCGCCGCCGCGTCGAAGCGATCGAGCAGTCGGCGGCGCGGTCGGCCTGCCCGGCGCCAGCAGATGGCCGAGTGCCGCGACCGCCTGCGAGCCGCCGTCGGCGAGACGATCGGCGCGCTCCATGCTGTCGATCGCCTCGTCGATGCGCCTTTCGCTGGCGAACATCGTGCCGAGCGTCCGATGCGCCACCCAGAAGTCGGGTTCGAGGTCAAGGACGCGCTGCAGTCGTTCGCGTGCCTCGTCGCGCCTGCCGGCGGACCCCAGCGACCCGCTGTCGAGCGTGAGCGAGATCAAAGACTGTGGGTCGAGCTCGCGAGCGGTCCGCATCTGCTTCTCGGCGTCCGGATGACGGTCGAGCGCGTCGAGCAGCCGGCCGTAGCCGAAGTGCGCGTTGTATTCGTTCGGGTTCAACGCGATCGCCTTGCGGAAGGTCGCGTCCGCGCCCTGCCAGCCCCGGTCGTGCCGGAACTGGTTCCAGCCCCGGCTGCCGTAGCCGTCCGCGAGCTCCGGTGCGATCTCGATCGCGCGGTCCGCGTAGAGCTTCGCGCTGGCGAAGACGAGGCGCGGTTCGGATCGGCGCCGAAGATCATGCGGCGGTTCGATTCGGCCAGCCCCGCGCGAGCGAGCGCGAAGTCCGGATCGAGGGCGATGGCCTGCCGGTAAAGCGCGATGCTGCGCACCGGCCCGGCGTTGCGGATCTGAGGTTGTCCTCCTCGACCACCATGCCCGGCCAGAGCGCGGCCATCAGCGCGTCCTCGTCGAGCAGTTCCCCGCGCGATCCACGAAGAACGGCAACGTGTCGAAGAGGCGCGGGCCGATGACGACCGGCTCGCCGTCCTTCAGCAGCCGTCGCCGCGCGACGTCCATCGCGTGATCGCCGAACCGGTACTGCCGCATCGAGACCATTCCTGACCGAAGGCGTCGCCTCCCGACAGGACGCGCGCCTCCGTCTCCGACATCGGTCGATCGTATCGACATCGTCGCGCCCTTCGCTTCAGGACGTTTCGACGTCATTCAGAACCTCCACAAGATTCTTAGGGACCCTCGAACGGAAGGCGAGGGACCGGCGGCATCCGGCCGCCGTCCATCGAGGAGTCGACATGAAGACGTTCAACTGGAAGTCCGCGACCCCGTTCACGCTGGCGAGCATGACCACCGGTCTCGTGATGCAGGCCTGCGGCGACGGCGACGGCGCGGCGATCGCGCAGAGCACGACGGCGGCGACCGCGGCACCCGAGCCGCTCGAAGGGACCTGGCAGTCGGAGATCACGATCCGCGACTGCACGACCGGCGCCGTCACGACGACCTTCCACGGCCTCACCGCCTTCCATCGGAGCGGGACCGTCGCCGCGGACAACAACATGCCGCCGGGCACGAATGGCATCGCGGCCGGCACGTGGAAGAAGGGATCGACCGGCCGCTACGACGTCAGCCTTCGCTTCTTCCGGACGTTTGCCGAACGGCACTGTCGGCCGGCAGCGCTTCGTCCGCGCGATCACGCTCGGCGGCGACGGCAACTCGCTGACGAGCACGATCCCGGCCACGATCCTCGATCCGACCGACAACGGGATCCAGAGCGTCTGCGGCAGCGAGACCGGCGTGCGCTTCGACCGGGCTCGCGGATCGCGCGCGGCGACGGGACCGGCCCGCGCCGTCACGCCTTTGGCAACGTGACGCCCTGCTGACCCTGGTACTTGCCGCCCCGGTCCTTGTAGCTCGTCTCGCAGACTTCGTCGCTCTCGAAGAAGAGGACCTGCGCGACGCCTTCGTTCGCGTAGATCTTCGCCGGCAACGGTGTCGTGTTCGAGAACTCGAGCGTCACGTAGCCTTCCCACTCGGGCTCGAACGGCGTCACGTTGACGATGATCCCGCAGCGCGCGTAGGTGCTCTTGCCGAGGCAGATCGTCAGCACGTTGCGCGGGATGCGGAAGTACTCGACGGTGCGCGCAAGCGCGAACGAGTTGGGCGGAATGATGCAGACGTCGCCCCTGAAGTCGACGAAGCTCTTCTCGTCGAAGTTCTTCGGATCGACGATCGTGCTGTTGATGTTCGTGAAGATCTTGAAGTCGTTCGCGCAGCGGATGTCGTAGCCGTAGCTCGACGTGCCGTAGCTGACGATCTTGTGGCCGACGCCGTCCGCTCCCGTCACGGTCCGCACCTGCTGCGGCGCGAACGGCTCGATCATCGCGTGGGACGCGGCCATCTCGCGGATCCAGCGATCGGACTTGATGCTCATGCGCGCTCCGCGGCCTTGTGGAGCGCGGATTCTACGGGACTCGACGACGTGCTCCGGCCGCCGCCGCAGGCGCCCGACCTACGACGTCGCGTCGACGATGAAGGCGGCTATGGCCTCGACGTCGTCGAGCCGGAACTGCGGCAGCGCGGTCGCGAGCGGGACGTCGCTCGCGATCGCGACGATGTGCGGATCGTGCGGCGACAGCAGCGGCTTGCCGGTGGCGGCGCGATGCACTTCGAGCTTCCGGATCGACTCGCGCTTGAAGCCCTCGACGAGCACCAGGTCGCAGTCCGACAGATGCGACAGCAGCTCGGGCAGCGCGGGCTCGGCGGCGCCGTGATGCTCGCGCATCAGCGCCCAGCGGGTCGGCGAGCTCTCGATGACCTCGTGCGAGCAGGCGTCGCGAAACCGGTGGCTGTCCTTGCCGGGCTTGTCGATGTCGAACTTCTCGTGCGCGTGCTTGACGACCGAAACGCGCAGACCCTTCGTCGCGAGGACCGGCAGCAGACGTTCGATCAGCGTGGTCTTGCCGGAATCGGACCAGCCGGCGATGCCGAAGACTTTCATGGAGCGTGAACGATCGATCGAGAGGACGGTTGGAGCGCGGCGCGATGGTAGCCGTTCGCGACGCCTCGCGGACGAACGGCCGATGGCGGGAACCCTACGGCGTCCGAAGTGCGAAGCGTCGACCGATCTTTCGACCGTGCGTCGAAGCTGTCAGCCGAAGCGACCACCGCGACGTTGTTGCCGACGTCGCCCTCGTCCATTCGTCAGCGCCCGGCACGCGACCTGTCCGCGCCTCGATCGATCGTCATGACCGCAGCCCTCTTTCCATCCTTCCGCCCTCGTCCCGTCGGGGTCGGCCTCTATCGCGGCCTGTGGCACTTCGCCGATGGCGCCCGCATCGCGCTCTTGTCCGGGGCCGCGCTGCTGATCGCGTCGCAGCTGCTGCGGCTGCTGCTGCCGTGGTTCGCGGGCCAGGCCATCAACGTGCTGCAGGCGGGCGGCCCCGGCTACGGGCCGCATGCGGGCGGCTGGGTGTGCGCGCTGCTCGCGACCTGCGCGGTCGTGTGGGCGCTGCACGGGCCGGGCCGCGTGCTCGAACGCGCGGTCGGCGTGCGCGTGCGTCGCGGGGTTTCGGAAGCGTTGTTCGACAAGCTCTCGACCGCACCGCTCGCGTGGCACGACCGCCATCCGGCGAGCGACCTGCAGCAACGGATGGGGCAGGCGAGCGGCGCGCTCGACGACTTCGCGCAGAGCCAGTACATCGTGCTCCAGAGCACGGTGACCTTCGTCGGCACGCTCGCGGCCCTGGTGCTGTTCTCTCCCGCGACCGGCATCGTCGCGGTCGCGGCCTACGCGGTGCTGGTGCTCATCGGCCTGCGCTTCGACCGTTCGATGACCGCGCTCGCGAAGCAGCAGAACCATGCCGAGCGTCGCTACGCGTCAGGCGTGCTCGCCTTCGTCGGCGGCATCGTCACCATCACGGCGCTCCGGCTGCAGCCGAGCGCGAAGCGGCTGCTCGGCGCGCGGCTCGAGGCGATCTTCGTCCCGCTCCAGCGCAGCATCCGCCTGAACGAGGCCAAGTGGTGCGTGATCGACCTGCTGACGACGACACTGACGTGGACCGTGGTCGCTCTCTACGTGTGGCGTGCGCACGGGTCCGCGACCGGGGTGCTGATCGGTGGCGTCTTCATGGTCCATCAATACGCCGAGCAGGCCGGCGGCGTCGTCAGCTCGGCCGCGTCGCATCTGCAGGGCTTCGCGCATTGCCGCGTCAGCTTCGCGAGCGCGGCGCCGATCTGGGACGCGCCGCAGCGACCCGTCGGCGGCGTCCGCCTCGACCCGCGATGGCGTCGCATCGACCTCCACGGCGTCGCCTATCGCCATGGGGTCGACGAGGACGGCGACGCGGCGTCCGCCAAGGGCATTCATCCGGTCTCCCTGTCGCTTCATCGCGGCGAGCGCATCGCGCTGGTCGGTCCGAGCGGGGCCGGCAAGAGCACGCTGATGCGCGTGATGGCCGGCCTCTACGACGCGAGCCACGGCCACGTCACCGTCGACGGCATCGCCCATCTCGGCGTGCGACCGTTGTCGACGGTCACGACCTTCATCCCTCAGGAAGCCGAGGTCTTCGAATCCAGCGTGGGGGAGAACATCGCGCTCGATGCGCTGCCCGATCGCGACACGCTGATCACGGCGCTGCGCGTCAGCGCGTTCGACGAAGTCCTCGCGGAGCTGCCGGCCGGCCTCGCCACTCCGATCGCGGAACGCGGTGCCAACCTGTCGGGCGGTCAGCGTCAGCGCCTGTGCCTCGCCCGCGGTGTGCTCGCCGCGGCCGACAGCTCGTTGATCCTGCTCGACGAGCCGACGAGCGCGCTCGACCCGCTGACCGAGGCGCACGTGTACCGCGAGCTCGATGCCTCCTTCCCTTCGGCCTGCATCGTCGCGTCGGTGCACCGCATGAGTCTGCTCGAGCACTTCGACCGCATCGTCCTCATGGAGGACGGCCACATCCTCGACTGCGGGACGGTCGACGAGCTGCTCGAACGACAACCGCTGCTCGTCGCGATGATGGGCCCGATGGACGAAGCGGCGCTGCAGGCGGCCTGACGCGCATCGCGCAGACGAAAAAAAAAGCGCCTCGTCGAGGCGTTTGATGCGGGCGTCGGCTTCAGTTGGCGTAGAGATCGCGGCCGCTGGCGTTCAGGCGATCCATCTGGGCCATCAGCAATTCGGCCTTGACCTCGGCGCGAGTCCGGCCCGGCG
Source organism: uncultured Burkholderiales bacterium (assembly GCA_937872165.1). Taxonomy (GTDB): domain Bacteria; phylum Pseudomonadota; class Gammaproteobacteria; order Burkholderiales; family Burkholderiaceae_D; genus CAHJXF01. The sequence goes on from CALMOR010000142.1 coordinate 8,400, forward strand.
ACGAGGCCGCCGCCCCGGGCGATGCGACTTAGCCGAACGGAATCTCGTGCAACGCGAGCGCACGGCGAGCCTCCTGGCTGACTTCGGCCCGGGTCCGACCGGACGCGACGTTCGTGTCGGCGGGCAGCCCGACCTCGCCGACGACGACCTGGTGCGAGGCGATCGCATTCAAGGTCTCGGCCCTGACCTCGGCACGCGTCGTGTGCGACGTCCAGGGCGCGAGGTACTGGTCCGGCGTGAAGATTTCGCCGGCCTGCGCGTCGACTCCGACGACGGCCAGCAATCCGAAGAGAACGACTGAAACTGCTTTCATGATGATTCCTTGTGAATGACGAATCGAATGCCGCGACACAACGGGCCGATGAATGCGGAATGGGATGGGCGCATCGACCCGCCGCCCCGCGTCGCCGTCCTCGTCGCATCGCGTGTCCTCCATCGGCTCGTCGAGGACGACCAGCCCGTGAGTGGAAGTCGCGGGCGATCGGCGATTCATTACACGGCGATCGGCGAACGAAGCTCCGTTCGCGCCGTTCGACTCGAATGGAAGAAAGCGGAAACGAGGACTCGCGCGAATGAAGTGGTCGTGTTCGACGGCCGTTCCATCGCGATGCGTCCATCGACGTCGAAGGAGTCGACGGGTCGACGAGAACGCGATGACGACGCGATCGAGAAGCGATCGCCGCACGATCACCGCACGGTTCGGTCGACCCGGCGCGCGGAACATTTCGCAGCAGCGTGAGCGAGCTCGATCGAGCGACATCGTCGTGCCGATCGCGAGCTCGCCGTCCATCGGCGAGAAGTCGCGCGAAGCATTCCCTCGGCGTGGTGCCACGGTAAACTCGCCGCCCACCCGAACCGATCGGGACAGCCCTCGAGCCCGGATCATGTCGCGCACGCTCTTCGTCACCACCGCCCTGCCCTACGCCAGCGGACCGCTCCACATCGGCCACATGATGGAGTACATCCAGGCGGACATCTGGGTGCGCTTCATGCGGATGCGCGGGCATCGCGTCGCGTTCGTCGGTGCCGACGACGCGCACGGTGCGCCGATCATGATCGCGGCAGAGAAGGCCGGCAGGACGCCGCCGCAATTCGTGGCCGAGATGGCGGCCGGGCGCCGCCGCTACCTCGACGGCTACCACCTCGCCTTCGATCATTGGCATTCGACCGACTCGATCGAGAACGTCGAGCTGTCGCAGTCCATCTATCGCGCATTGAAGGCCAACGACCTGGTCACGACCCGCGACGTCGAGCAGTTCTTCGATCCGGTCAAGAACATGTTCCTGCCGGACCGCTACATCAAGGGCGAGTGTCCGGTGTGTCATGCGAAGGACCAGTACGGCGATTCGTGCGAGGTGTGCGGCTCGGTGTATTCGCCGACCGAGCTGATCGAGCCGTACTCGTCGCTGACCGGCGCGACGCCGGTGCTGAAGACGTCCGAGCATTTCTTCTTCAAGCTGTCGGACCCGCGCTGCGTCGGCTTCCTGAAGGCGTGGACGGCCGGCCTGTCGACGACCAGCGGCGTCGCGCGACTGCAGGCCGAGGTGCGCAACAAGGCAGCCGAATGGTTGCTCGGCAAGCCCGACGCCGACGGCGCCTTCGATCCGAAGGGCGGCCTCGCGGACTGGGACATCTCGCGCGACGAGCCCTACTTCGGCATCCCGATCCCGGATGCGCCGGGCAAGTACTTCTACGTGTGGCTCGACGCGCCGGTCGGCTACCTGGCCTCGCTGAAGAGCTACTTCGACTCGGGCAAGGCCGCAGCCGACGGGCAGACGCAGACCTTCGACGAATTCGTCAACGACGAAGGCGTCGAGCAGGTGCACTTCATCGGCAAGGACATCATCTATTTCCACACGCTGTTCTGGCCGGCGATGCTGCGCTTCTCGGGTCGCAAGACGCCCGACGCGATCAACGTGCACGGCTTCATCACGCTGTCGGGCGGAGAGAAGATGTCGAAGAGCCGCGGGACCGGGCTGTCGCCGCTGCGCTATCTCGAGATCGGCATGAATCCCGAATGGCTGCGCTACTACATCGCGGCCAAGCTCAACGGACGGATCGAGGACATCGAGTTCAACCCGGACGACTTCGTCGCGCGCGTCAACAGCGACCTGATCGGCAAGTACGTCAACATCGCGAGCCGCGCCGCGGGCTTCGTCGCGAAGCACTTCGAGGGACGCCTGTACGACGATGCCGACGTCGCGCGCGACGGCTTCGCGAGCGAGTTGCGCGACGAATCGCGCGAGATCGCGCATGCGATCGAAGCGCGCGAATTCGGCAAGGCCATCCGGCTCGTGATGGAACTGGCCGATGCGACCAACGGTTTCTTCGACATGGCCAAGCCGTGGCTGCTCGCGAAGTCGGCCGATGCCGCGGACCGGCAGCATCTGCATCGCGTCTGCACGCAGACCCTCGAGTGCTTCCGCGTGCTGACGATCTACCTCAAGCCGATCCTGCCGAAGCTCGCGAGCGAGGCCGAGGCCTTCCTCGGGCTCGCTCCCCAGCAGTGGTCCGACATCGACGTGCCGTTGCCGCCGGGCGCGACCGTCCGTCCCTACCGGCATCTGATGGCACGCGTCGATCCGAAGATGCTCGACGCGCTGTTCGAGTCGGCTGGCGGCGAGCCGGCCGCGTCGTCGACCGCGTCGTCGACCGCCGCGCCGGCTGCTTCGTCGGGCGATGGGACGGCCGCTGCCGAGAGCACGATCGCGGCTCCGCTTTCGATCGAGCCCGTCGGCGAGACCATCGCCATCGACGACTTCGCGAAGATCGACCTTCGTGTCGCCCGCATCGTCATGGCCGAGAAGGTCGAAGGATCGACCAAGCTGCTGCGGCTGACGCTCGACGTCGGTGAACGCGATGCCGACGGCAATCCGGTGACGCGCAACGTCTTCTCGGGCATCCAGGGCGCCTATGCGCCGGAACAGCTGGCCGGCAGGATGACGGTGGTGGTCGCCAACCTCGCGCCGCGCAAGATGAAATTCGGCGTGTCCGAAGGGATGGTGCTCGCGGCCGGCGCGGCCGATCGCGAGACACGACCCGGCCTCTACGTCCTGGAGCCCGACGACGGAGCGGTGCCGGGCATGCGGGTGCGTTGAGCGAGGGCTGCGAGGCGCCTCGGCGCCGTCGCTATAATAAAAAGAACGGTCATGCTTTTTCCGTCGGCGTCGCGCCGCTCGGTCCCGCAGCGAGCCGTCCCGCCAACGACTAGAGGAGACGGTCGATGACCTGCCGTTCCACCGCATGAAGGCCGTGCTCTGCCGGCGGCACGGCCTGCCCGACACGCTCGAGCTCGCGGAGCTGCCGACCCCGCAGCCGGGACCGAAGCAGGTCCTCATCGCCGTCGAGGCGGCCGGCGTGAACTTCCCCGACACGCTGATCATCCAGAACAAGTATCAGTTCAAGCCGCCGCTGCCGTTCTCGCCGGGAGGCGAACTGGCCGGCACGGTCACCGCGCTCGGTGCCGACGTGAAGGGGCTGGCCGTCGGCCAGAACGTCATCGCGTTCACCGGCTGGGGCGCGTTCGCCGAAGAGGTCGTCGCCGATGCGGTGAAGGTCATCCCGATGCCGCCCGGCGTGCCGTTCGACATCGCCGCGTCGTTCGTGATGACCTACGGCACCTCGTACCACGCCATCCGGGACCGTGCCGCGTTGAAGGCGGGCGAGACCCTGCTGGTGCTCGGCGCGGCCGGCGGCGTCGGCCTCGCGGCGGTCGAGCTCGGCAAGGCCCTCGGCGCCCGCGTCATCGCGGCCGCCTCGAGCGCCGAGAAGCTCGCGGTCTGTCGCGAGCACGGCGCGGACGAGACCATCGACTACGCCACCGAGGACCTGCGCGAACGCATCAAGGCGCTGACCGACGGCAAGGGCGTCGACGTGATCTACGACCCGGTCGGCGGCATCTACTCGGAGCCGGCCCTGCGCAGCATGGCGTGGCGCGGCCGCTTCCTCGTCGTGGGCTTCGCCAACGGCGAGATCCCCAGCATTCCCCTCAACCTGGCGCTGCTGAAGGGCTGCTCGATCGTCGGCGTGTTCTGGGGCGAGTTCGTGCGGCGCGAACCCGAAGCCAACGCGAAGGACCTGACTGAACTGGTCTCGATGATGCAGGCCGGCACGATCAGGCCGCTGGTGTCCGCCCGCTATCCGTTCGCGCAGGCGGCCGATGCGTTGAACGCGGTGATGCAGCGGAAGGTGACGGGCAAGATCGTCCTCGTTCCCTGACCCGGTGCCGTCATCCCGGCGAAAGCCGGGCGCGATCGACGCGTGCGGCACATCCGGTCCCGGCGTTCGCCGGGACGACACGACCCTGAAGCGAGCGAATCATGGATTTCGAATACACCCCGAAGGTGCAGGAATTGCGGAGCCGCCTGCTCGCGTTCATGGACGAGCACGTCTATCCGGCCGAGCATCGCTTCCATGCGGAGATCGAGGCCAACCGCGCGGGCGGCGACGCGTGGATCCCCACGAAGATCATCGAGGAGCTGAAGCCGAAGGCGCGCGCGGCCGGCCTGTGGAACCTCTTCCTGCCGTTCTCGAAGCGAGTCCCGGAAGGGCTGACCAATCTCGAGTACGCGCCGCTCTGCGAGATCATGGGTCGCGTGCACTTCGCACCCGAGGTGTTCAACTGTTCGGCACCCGACACCGGCAACATGGAGACGCTCGAGCGCTATGCGTCCGAGGACATCAAGCGCCGTTGGCTGGACCCTCTCTTGCGCGGCGAGATCCGCTCGGCCTTCCTGATGACCGAGCCCGCGGTGGCTTCGTCGGACGCGACGAACATCCAGTGCTCGATGGCGCGCGACGGCGACGACTACCTCATCAACGGTCGCAAGTGGTGGTCGTCGGGCGCCGGCGATCCGCGCTGCGCCGTCTACATCGTGATGGGCAAGACGAGTCCCGACGCCGGTCGCCACGAACAGCAATCGATGATCGTCGTGCCGTCCGACGCGCCGGGCGTGAAGGTGCTGCGCCCGCTCTCGGTGTTCGGCTACGACGACGCGCCGCACGGACACATGGAAGTCGAGCTGACGGACGTGCGCGTGCCGATCGGCAACGTGCTGCTCGGCGAGGGTCGCGGCTTCGAGATCGCGCAGGGCCGGCTCGGGCCGGGACGCATCCACCATTGCATGCGCCTCATCGGCGTGGCCGAACGCGCGCTGGAAGCGATGTGCAGGCGGGCGCTCGAGCGCACCGCGTTTGGCAAGACCATCGCGCAGCAGGGCGTGACGCTGGAGCGCATCGCCGACGCGCGCTGCATGATCGACCAGGCGCGCTTCCTGACATTGAACGCGGCCCACAAGATGGACACCGTCGGCAACAAGATCGCCAAGGCCGAGATCGCGATGATCAAGGTCGTGGCGCCGCGCATGGCGTGTCAGGTGATCGACTGGGCCATCCAGATCCACGGCGGCGGCGGCGTGTCGGGCGATTTCCCGCTCGCGATGATGTACGCGCACTCGCGCACGCTGCGACTCGCCGACGGACCGGACGAGGTGCATCAGGTCGCGGTCGCGAAGCTGGAACTGGCCAGGCACATGACGGTACCGAAGTCGAAGCACGCGTCGCTGGAGGAGATGCCGGTCACGCGCGGCTGATCGTCGGATCGAGCCCGCGTGCGAGCACGACGCGAACGATCGGCCGGCGCGATCGTTCGCACGAGCGCCGACGGGCCCGAGGCTTCCACGAACGCGGACGCGCCGCGAGCCGACGCGATAAGATTCGCATCCCGTCCCGCTACCTCCCTCGATCGAGCGCTCATGTACGTTTCCGAAGTCACCCATTTCCTCGAAGCGCTGAAGGCCGGCAACCCGCAGATCGCGGTCGAACAGAAGAAGGGCCGCGCGATCTGGTGGGACAAGAAGCCGCAGTCGGCCGAAGAGCTCGAGCACCTCTCGCAGTCGCGCGTGCGCCAGCCCGGCTACGTCTACCAGACCAAGCTGTAAGCTCGATGGCGTCGCCGTCGTCGGCCGAGGCGACCCGCATCGACGTGCTGCCGCCGCCCGCATCGGTCGACACCACGCCCGACATGACCGACGGGATGGCCTTCGCGCGCCTGTACGGCGAGCCGCTGTTCGCGATTCCGCAGGACCTCTACATCCCGCCGGACGCGCTCGAGGTCTTCCTCGAGGCCTTCGAGGGTCCGCTGGACCTGCTGCTCTATCTGATCCGCAAGCAGAACTTCAACGTCCTCGACATCCCGATGGCCGAGGTGACGCGCCAATACCTCGGCTACATCGAACAGATCCGCAAGAGCAATCTCGAACTCGCCGGCGAGTACCTGCTGATGGCCGCGATGCTGATCGAGATCAAGTCGCGGATGCTGCTGCCGGTCAGGAAGCAGGACGGCAACGGCGAAGTCGACGATCCGCGCGCCGAACTCGTGCGCCGTCTCGTCGAATACGAGCGCATGAAGCTGGCCGCGCAGCAGGTCGACGCGTTGCCGGTGATCGGTCGCGACTTCCTCGTCGCGACCGCGACCATCGGCGAGACCGTCGAGAAGACCTGGCCGGACGTGCACGTCGCAGATCTGCAGGCCGCCTGGACGGACGTGCTGCGTCGTGCCCGACTGGTCCAGCACCATCGCATCGCGCGCGAGGAACTGTCGGTACGCGAACACATGACGCAGATCCTGCGTCGGCTGCGCGATGCGCGCTTCGTCGAGTTCGGAGACCTCTTCGACGCGCGGCGCGGTATCCCGGTCGCGATCGTGAACTTCCTCGCGCTGCTGGAGCTCGCCCGCGAGTTCCTGATCGAGGTCACGCAAGGCGAAGCGTACGCGCCGATCTACGTGAAGCTCGCCTACTCGCCGTCCTGAAGCCGCAATGGAAAACGCCGCGAGGTTCGACCCTCGCGGCGTTCCGCTTCGCGCGTGATGCCCTACGCGACCTTCTTCTCGTCGTCGTGCTCGTGGCCGCTGAAGAACTGCTCGTCCTCGGTCGAGCCTTTCAGCGCGGTCGTCGACGCATCGCGCTCGATGGTCTGCGTGACCGCGTCGAAGTAGCCCGTACCGACCTCGCGCTGATGCTTGACGGCGGTGAAGCCCTTCGACGCCGCGGCGAACTCCGCTTCCTGCATCTCGACGAACGCGCTCATGTTGGTGCGGGCATAGCCGTGCGCGAGGTTGAACATCGAGTAGTTGAGGCTGTGGAAGCCGGCCAGCGTGATGAACTGGAACTTGTAGCCCATCGCACCAAGCTCGCGCTGGAACGACGCGATGGTGGCGTCGTCGAGGTTCTTCTTCCAGTTGAAGCTCGGCGAGCAGTTGTAGGCCAGCAGCTTGCCGGGATGCTTCGCGTGGATCGCCTCGGCGAAGCGCTTCGCGAAAGCGAGGTCCGGCTTGCCGGTCTCGCACCACACCATGTCGGCGTACTCGGCGTAGGCGACGCCTCGGGCGACAGCCTGGTCGAAGCCGGGCTTGGTGCGATAGAAGCCTTCGATGGTGCGCTCGCCGGTGAGGAAGGGACGATCGATCTCGTCGACGTCGCTCGTGACGAGGTCGGCGGCTTCGGCATCGGTGCGTGCGATGACCAGCGTCGGCACGCCCATCACGTCGGCCGCGAGGCGTGCGGCGACCAGCTTGGCGTTCGCTTCGCGCGTCGGAACCAGCACCTTGCCGCCCATGTGCCCGCACTTCTTGACCGAGGCCAGCTGGTCCTCGAAGTGGACACCGGCGGCGCCGGCTTCGATCATCGACTTCATCAGCTCGAACGCGTTGAGGACGCCCCCGAACCCGGCTTCCGCGTCGGCGACGATCGGCGCGAAGTAGTCGATGTCGTTCTTGCCTTCCGACCATTGGATCTGATCGGCGCGCGTGAACGCGTTGTTGATGCGCTTGACGACGAGAGGCACCGAGTTGGCCGGATAGAGCGACTGGTCGGGGTACATCTCGCCGGCGAGATTCGCGTCGCCGGCCACTTGCCAGCCCGACAGGTAGATGGCCTTGAGTCCGGCCTTGACCTGCTGCATGGCCTGGTTGCCGGTGAGTGCACCGAGCGTGTTGACGAAAGGCTCGTTGTTGACGAGGGTCCAGAGCTTCTCGGCGCCACGACGCGCGATCGTGTGTTCGACCTGCAGCGAGCCGCGCAGGCGGACGACGTCGGCGGCGGCGTATCCGCGCTTGATGCCGTTCCAGCGGGGATTGGCATCCCAATCCTTCTGCAGTCTCTGGATCTCGAGTTCGCGTGAGCTCATGGTGGATTCCTTGATGGTGGGGAAGAGGCACGCGAGGCCGCGGAACTTCGGCTGAGGCACTCGGGCGATGGGAGAAGCGTAAACAAGTCGCCCGTTGCCGGCAAGAGGTATGTCTTATATAAGACCCATGAAATTAGGCCTAACAATCAGTCGGTTGACTCTTGCGTTTTGCATGGTGAAGGCGATATTTCATGATGCGGGATGCCGATGGGGTGCGGTCGACGATCGACCGACGAAAAAACGGCCGCTGATCGCGGCCGTGGAAATTCGATTGCGGAGCCCCGCACGCGTCACGCGGCCCGTCTGACCGGCGCCTCCGCATCGAGCTTGGCCTGGGTGTCGCGCAACGCGGTCCGCAAGCCCTCCTCGACCACCGGATGATAGAAGGGCATGTCCAGCATCTGGGCGATCGTGCAGTTCATCTGCAGAGCCCAGGCGAGCAGGTGGCCGATGTGCTCGGCGTCCGGTCCGAACATCTCGGCGCCGAGGAAGCGACCGCTGCCGGTCTCCGCATAGATGTGCAGCAGCCCCTGGTTGCGCAACATCACCCGCGATCGTCCCTGGTCCACGAACGAGACGGAGCCGACGACATGCGGCCGATGCTGAACGGCGCGGTAGCCGTGGCCGACGATGGCGATCTGCGGGTCGGTGAACATGACGCCGAGGCCTGCGCGGCGCAGGCCCTTCCGGACTGCCGGGAAGCGCGCCGCGTTGTCGCCGGCGATGCGGCCCTCGTCGGCCGCCTCGTGCAACACGGGAACGTCGTTGTTGACGTCGCCTGCGATGAAGATCGACGACGAGCCGCATTGCAGCGTCTCGCGGTCGAAGATCGGGACCGCGTGCGCATTGCGTTCCAGCGACGTGTTCTCGAGTCCGATGTGGCGCACGTTGGGCGCGCGCCCGGTCGCGGCGAGCAGGTAGTCGAAACGTTCGACCTGATCGGTGCCGTCGAGCGCCTTGTATTCGACGACCACCCGGTCGCCTTCGCGTCGCACGTCGGCATGCGCATCGGTATCGAGATAGAACTCGGCGCAGAACACCTTGCGCGCCTCGGCGACGATCGCGGGATCGCCGATCGGGCCGATGCCGCCGCCGCGCCCGAAGACCTTGACCCGGACTCCGAGTCGATGCAGCGCCTGACCGAGTTCGAGGCCGATGACGCCGGGACCGAAGACCGCGACGCTCTCGGGCAGGTCGGCCAGCTCGAAGATCCGGTCGTTGGTGATGAGACGGTCGCCGAGCGACTTCCAGATCGGCGGGAAGCTCGGCGTCGATCCGGTGGCGATCACGATCGCCTTCGCGTCGATGGTCGGACCGCCGTCGATCGCCAGCGTGTGATCGTCGACGAACGTGGCATGACCGAACACCTTGTCCTGCGCGGGGAGTTCGTCGACGCCGCGCGTGACGAAGCCGACGAAGCGGTCGCGCTCGCTGCGGATGCGCGACAGGATCGCCTTGCCGTCGACGACGAGCGGCGCATCGACGGTCATGCCGAAGGCCGGAAGACGCTCGAATTGATGCGCGGCCTCCGCCGGAGCGATGAGGAGCTTGCTCGGCATGCAGCCGACGCGCGCACAGGTCGTTCCGTAGACGGTGCTCTCGATCAGGACCGCGCGCTTGCCTGAGGCCTTGGCGGCGCGATACGCGGCGAGGCCCGCGGTGCCCGCGCCGATGACGGCGACGTCGGTCTCGATGTGCTCCATGGTGTCTCTCAGCGAGGAGTGGATCGGTCGGCGGCCCCGCGGGGCCGCTCGCTCGCTACCCTTTTCAGGCAGCCTTCTTCAGATAGTTCTCGAGGTCGTCGGCGGTGCCGATCAGCTCGCCGTTGATGAAGACCTGCGGAACCGTCTTGCCGCCCGAGATGGCCCCGACCGCCTTCGTGCGGACCGTGTGGCCGAGCGGGACCTCGACGTATTCCATGCCGGCCTC
>CALMOR010000142.1:18525-19535 GCA_937872165.1 uncultured Burkholderiales bacterium
TAGCCGGCCTCGGTCAGCAGCTTCTTGGCGCGGGCGCAGTGCGGGCAACCGATGCGGGTGAGGATCGCGATCTGGTCCGGACCCTTCGCGTTCGGGTCGATATACGTGAGCATCGTGTCGGCGTCGGATACTTCGAAGGGATCGCCGTCTTTCTCGGGCTCGATGAACATCTTCTCGATCTTCTTGTTCCGAACCAGCATCGAATAGCGCCACGAGCGGTCGCCGAAGTTGAGCGAGCTCTTGTCGACCAGCATGCCCATGCCTTTCGTGAAGGCGCCGTTGCCGTCGGGCAGCAACACGACGTTGTCGGACTCCTGGTCGCGCGCCCACTCCTCCATCACGAACGGATCGTTGACCGACACGCAGATGATCGAGTCGATGCCATGCGCCTTGAAGATCGGCGCGAGTTCGTTGTAGCGCGGCAGGTGGGTCGACGAACAGGTCGGCGTGAAGGCACCGGGCAGCGAGAACACCACGACGCTCTTGTTCGCGAACAGGTCGTCGGTGCTCACCGTGGCCCAATCGCCGTCCTTGCGGATCTTCAGGGTCACGTCGGGAACGTTGCTGCCTTCGATGTTCTTCAGTTCACTCATCTGTTGCTCCTTTTGGCTGAAAACCGGAAACGGATTGTGCGACGCGATACTCGATAGAACAACTTCAATTTAAATATAAATTCAATAGACCATGATTATTGAGCGCTGTCGGCGAACTTCAAGGCCACATCCGCTGCAGCTCGGCTTCGCGATCGATCCACTGATGCTTCAAAGCGCCGACGACGTGAAGCGCGAACAGCGCGTACAGCCCATAGGCCGCCCACGCGTGCACGAGGAAGAAGCGGTCGTGCATCTGCTCCTTCAGGCCCGGCTCGAGTCCCATGACCCAGCCGATGCGGGGCCACGGGACGAGTCCGAAGAGCGTCATCGGATGGGTCGGCGCGTCCTTCCAGGCCGAGTCGTGCAGCCATCCCGACAACGGCAACGCGAAGATCAGCAGATACAGCGACGCATGCA
>CALMOR010000142.1:19545-22566 GCA_937872165.1 uncultured Burkholderiales bacterium
GGTCCTTCACCGCACGCGAGCGATAGGGCGCGGCCTTGTACCAAACCGGCGGCAGACCCAGCACCTCCCACGGGTAGCAGGAGCACAAGGTGCATACGACCATGTTGTGGACCTTGGGCGTGTTCTCGACCGCGACGAGATGGGCGCCCACCCGCTCCCACGTCGGATATGCGAGCGGCAACGCGGGCGGGCGGTGGGTCGCACGCCACAGTACCCGCATCAACGCGAGACCGAGGACCGTGATGCCGATCGACTTGTGCGTGTCGATCACCGGTCGCACCCAGTCCTCCGGCAGTGCGTCGGCCGACAACGCGAGCGCGACGTTCGTGACGATCAGGATCGCGATCGTCCAATGGAAGGCGATCGCGGTGCGCGTATAGCGGGCAGGGATATGCATCGTCGTGGGCTGCGTAAGGGAACTGCGAGCCGGTCTGCGAGCCGAAGCGGAGCTCGCATCGGCAGTCGCGGGTGCGCAGTATCTCAAGAAGCGCTGCGGCGCTGCGCGGTCCCGTGACATCCGCGGTCGACATCCGCCGTGCGCGCCGCCGCGTACGTGGGATCATGCCGGCCGCCCAGCAACGACGACTCCATTGATCCATCGCCTCGAGGACGCCCTCGCCCTCAATTCGCCGCGCCATCTGCCGCGGGTCACTCCCCTCGCAAGCCTTCTGGTCCATGGTTCGGTGGGCCTGCTGTGGTTGCTGCTCTTCGCCGGCGCCTTCACGCTGGGCGGCGTCTACGCGTGGTCGACCGGCTTGGCCTACATCGTCTACGACACGGTGCTGCTCGCCTTCGTGGGCTGGCAGACGCTCGCGCTGATGCGACCTCCGGCTCCGTCGGCCGCGCCCTCGCGCATCGAGCGTCTGTCCGTGGTCGTCGCCGCGCACAACGAGGCCAAGGTCCTGGTGGAGACGATCGGCTCGCTCCTCGCGCAGGATGAAGCGCCCGACGCCATCGTGATCGCGGACGACGGGTCGAACGACGGCACGGGCGCACTGCTGGTCGAACGCTTCGGCCTCCCCGAGCCGGCTCTCGGCGACTGGTCCACGAGCCCGACCGTCCCGACGCTGCACTGGCTGCGCGTCGCGCACGGCGGCAAGGCGAGCGCGCTGAACGCGGCGCTCGTCTCGCCGATCGAGGCCTGCAGGACCGCCGTGGTGATGACCGTCGACGCGGACACGCATCTGGAGGCGGGGGCGATCCGCGCGATGCGCAGGGCGTTCTCCGACGAGCCGTCGCTGGTCGCGGCGACCGGCGTGCTGAAGCCGGTCTGCGGTCCTTCGCTGGCGGGCCGCCTGTTCGAGTGGTTCCAGACTTATGAATACATCCGCAACTTCCTCTCCCGTTACGCGTGGATGCGCGTCGACAGCCTGCTGCTGATCTCGGGCGCCTTCGCCGGCTTCCGTCGCGAAGCGGTGATCGCCGTCGGCGGCTTCGATCCCGACTGCCTGGTCGAGGACTACGAACTGATCCATCGGCTCGCCCGCCATTCGTCGCTGCACGGCCTCGGCTGGCGCTCGCGCGTGATCGGCGGCGCCCGCGCCCGCACCGAGGCGCCGAGCACGACCGCGGCCTTCCTGCGCCAGCGACGACGCTGGTTCGGCGGCTTCCTGCAGACGCAGTACTGGTATCGGGGCATGGTCGGCGACGGTCGCCGTTTCGGCAACGTCGGCCGCTGGATGCTGCCGGTCAAGGCCGTGGACACGATGCAGCCGGTCTTCGGCCTGACCGCCTTCGCGATCCTCGTCGTCGCGCTCGTGCAGGGCAGGGTCGGCGTCCTCGTGCCGGTCTCGGCGTGGATCCTCGGCAAGATCGCCATCGACCTCTGCTTCCATCTGTGGTCGGTCCAGCTCTATCGTCGCTGGGTCGGCGACGCGACCGACGCGCGCTTCGGACTCGCGTTGCTGGCGGCGCTCGCGGAGCCGTTCAGTTTCCAGCTGCTCCGGCACCTAGGCGCCGCGCTCGGATGGGTGACCTTCCTCACGCGCCAGGGCCACTGGGGAAAGCAGGAACGGCTCGCCGCGATCACCGCGAGCGAGCCGTCGGGACAGACGGGCCGTTGAGGCGCGTCAGGCGGCCAGGCGCACGGCCGTGTTGAACGTGAAGCCGCGCTCGCCGAAGTCGACGTGCACCGTGTCCTTCGGGCCGAAGGTTCCTTCGAGCAGCATGCGCGACAGCGGGTTCTCGATCTGCTGCTGGATGGCGCGCTTCAGCGGCCGTGCACCGAACAACGGATCGAAGCCGGCCGTCGCGAGCCGGGTCAGCGCCGCGTCGGTCACGTCGAGCGCGATCTCGAGCTTCGCGAGTCGGCCCTCGAGCCCGCTCAACTGGATGCGCGCGATCGATGCGATGTCGGCCTGGTCGAGGCCGTGGAACACGACGACCTCGTCGATGCGGTTGAGGAACTCGGGCCTGAACTCCTGCTTCACCTCCTGCCACACCAGTCCCTTGATGCGCTCGTACACCGCGGCGCCGGTGGCCGGATCGCCACCGAGGCCCGCGCTCTCGGCCAGGATCAGCTGCGACCCGATGTTGGACGTCATCACGATGACCGTGTTCTTGAAGTCCACGGTACGACCCTGCCCGTCGGTCAGACGTCCATCGTCGAGCACCTGCAGCAGCACGTTGAACACGTCGGGATGCGCCTTCTCGACCTCGTCGAGCAGGATCACGCTGTAGGGCTTGCGCCTCACCAGCTCGGTCAGATACCCGCCTTCCTCGTAGCCGACATAGCCGGGAGGCGCACCGATCAGGCGGGCCACGCTGTGCTTCTCCATGAACTCGCTCATGTCGATGCGGACGAGGTGGTCCTCCGAGTCGAACAGGAAGCCGGCGAGCGCCTTGCACAGTTCGGTCTTGCCGACGCCGGTCGGTCCGAGGAAGAGGAAGGAACCGTAGGGACGGTCCGGGTCCGACAGGCCGGCGCGCGAACGACGGATCGCGTCGGACACGAGACGCACCGCCTCGTCCTGACCGACGACACGCTTGTGGAGGGCATCCTCCATGAACAGCAGCTTGTCG
>CALMOR010000142.1:22578-25955 GCA_937872165.1 uncultured Burkholderiales bacterium
CCGGAATGCCGGTCGCCCGCGACACGACCTCGGCGATCTCCTCGGCACCGACCTGCGTGCGCAACAGCTGGTTGGGCGTCTTGTTCGCGCCCGCGAGCTCGGCGGCCCTGGCCTGCGACTCGAGCTGCGGCAGCCTGCCGTACTGCAGCTCGGCCGCCTTGTCGAACTTGCCCTCGCGCTGGACGCGCACGATCTCCGCCTTCACGCGGTCGATCTCTTCCTTGATGTGCGCCGATCCCTGCACCGCGGCCTTCTCGGCCTTCCAGATCTCCTCGAGATCGGAGTACTCCTTCTGCAGGCGCGTCATCTCCTGCTCGATCAGGTCGAAGCGACGCTGCGACGACTCGTCCTTCTCCTTCCGCACCGCCTCGCGTTCGATCTTCAACTGGATCAGGCGACGGTCGAGCCGGTCCATGACCTCGGGCTTCGAGTCGATCTCCATCTTGATGCGCGCGGCCGCCTCGTCGATCAGGTCGATCGCCTTGTCGGGCAGGAAGCGGTCGGTGATGTAGCGGTGGCCGAGCTCCGCCGCGGCCACGATGGCCGGGTCGGTGATGTCGACGCCGTGATGGAGTTCGTACTTCTCCTGCAGTCCGCGAAGGATGGCGATGGTGCTCTCGACCGACGGCTCGCCGACGAGGACCTTCTGGAAGCGGCGTTCGAGCGCGGCGTCCTTCTCGACGTACTTGCGGTACTCGTCGAGCGTGGTCGCGCCGATGCAGTGCAGCTCGCCGCGCGCGAGCGCGGGCTTCAGCATGTTGCCGGCGTCGATCGATCCCTCGGCCTTGCCCGCCCCGACCATCGTGTGGATCTCGTCGATGAAGACGATGGTCTGGCCCTCGTCCTTCGCGATGTCGGTCAGGACGGCCTTGAGGCGTTCCTCGAACTCGCCGCGGAACTTGGCGCCCGCGAGCAACAGGGCCATGTCGAGCACGAGCAGACGCTTGCCCTTCAGCGACTCGGGCACTTCCTCGTTGACGATGCGCTGCGCGAGGCCTTCGACGATGGCGGTCTTGCCCACGCCCGGCTCACCGATCAGAACCGGGTTGTTCTTGGTCCGCCGCTGCAGGATCTGGATGGTCCGGCGGATCTCGTCGTCGCGCCCGATGACCGGGTCGAGCTTGCCCTGACGCGCGCGGTCGGTGAGATCGATCGTGTACTTCTTCAACGCCTCGCGCTGCGACTCCGCGTCGGCGCTGTCGACCGACGCGCCGCCCCGCACGCCTTCGATCGCCGACACGAGCGCCTGCTTCGACAACCCCGCCTCGCGCGCGAGGCGACCGGCCTCGCCCTTGTCGTCGGCGATCGCGAGCAGCAGCATCTCGCTGGCGATGAACTCGTCGTTGCGCTTCTGCGCTTCCTTGTCCGCGATGTTGAGCAGCCCGCCGAGATCGCGCCCGACCTGGACCTGGCCGGCGGTGCCCTCGACGCTCGACAGGCGATCGATCGCCTGGTCGAGCGCGGTCGACAGGCGCTGCACGTTGACGCCGGCGCGCTGCAGCAGGGAACGCGCCGATCCGTCGCGTTGCGCGAGCAGCGCCGACAGCGCGTGGATCGGTTCGATGTACGGGTTGTCGTGACCGACCGCGATGCTCTGCGCATCGGCCAGCGCTTCCTGGAACTTGGTGGTGAGTTTGTCGAGACGCATGGAGGAATCCCCGAAAAAAGTCTTGCGCAGAGATTGGGCCCGCACCCCCTCTTTCAAGTCGCGCGGCCGACCGTGCACCGCGACGGAAGTTCGGTCGCGCCGCTCGCGGACGGTGCCCGATGCAATTTGTGGCAGCTCGCAAGGATCGTTCGGGCTCGCTCGGGGTCCGACCCGCAGTGACGGTGGAGGAATCCGCCGCGCTGTAATGAGACTGCGGTCACGGCCGACTGAACGACTCTCGAATCGAACCGGTCGCCGGAACCCCGCGTGGGCCGAGCACAGACAGCTGGAGCAGACGAATGCCCGACAGAACTTCCTCAGCCAACGCCCGTACCGTCGACGATCCGTCGCCGCTTCGCCGTCGCGGGTTCATCGCGACCGCGGGTGCCGCCCTCGTCGCGATGGCGTGGGCGCTCACGCGCCGCCCCGCGCAGGCCGCGGTCAACGCGACGGCCGACGGTCCGGTCATGATCGTGCCCTTCACCGATGCCGGCGTCCGCCTCGCGCCGGTCAGCGTCCCGAAGGTCGTCAAGACCGACGCCGAATGGAAGAAGCAACTCGACGCGACCGAGTTCGTCGTGGCACGCCAGGAAGGCACCGAGCGTCCCTACAGCGGTTCGACCTGGAACCTGCACGACAAGGGCATCTATCGTTGCGTCTGCTGCGCGACGCCGCTCTACGACTCTGAGACCAAGTTCGAGTCGGGGACCGGCTGGCCGAGCTTCTGGCAGCCGATCGCCGAGGAGAACATCTCGAAGGTCACCGACCGCAGCTTCCTGATGGTTCGCACCGCGGTGTCGTGCAAGCGTTGCGATGCGCACCTCGGACACGTGTTCGACGACGGCCCGAAGCCGACGGGCCTGCGCTACTGCATGAATTCGGCCGCCATGAAGTTCGTCAAGCGCGCTTGACGCGCACATCTCAACGAGGACCTCGATGAACCGCTCCACTCTGCTCAGGCGCTTCGCCCGCGCCGCCACCACCAGCATCTTCGTCGCGCTCGCCGCATGCGGACTGGCCGATGCCGCCGACACGACGTTCAACGTTCCCGTGGCCGCGGTCGACGTGCCGCTGTCGCCGTCCAGGACTCCGCAGACGCTCGTCGTTGCTGGCGGCTGCTTCTGGGGCGTAGACGCCGTCTTCAAGCACGTCAAGGGCGTGACCTCGGTGACGTCGGGCTACTCCGGCGGCGACAAGGGCACGGCCGACTACGAGACCGTCAGCACCGGACGCACCGGACATGCCGAGGCCGTGAACATCGTCTACGACCCTTCGCAGGTCACGGTCGGCCAGTTGCTGCGCGTCTTCTTCTCGGTCGCGCACAACCCAACCGAGCTCAACCGCCAGGGTCCCGACCACGGCACTCAGTACCGGTCGGCCATCTTCTTCAAGGGCGACGACCAGAAGCGCGTGGCCGAGGCCTACATCGCGCAGCTCCAGGCGGCGAAGGTCTACAAGGCGCCGATCGTCACGCAGGTGGCGCCGCTGACGGCGTTCTATCCGGCCGAGGACTATCACCAGAACTATCTGAAGCAGCATCCGCTGCAGCCGTACATCGTCATCAACGACGCCCCGAAGGTCGAAGCGCTGAAGACGATGTTCCCGGCGATCTATCGCGACAGCTGAGCCTTCGCCCCGGTGGTGACGAACGTGGCCGGCCGGGTGGGCGGGCGGGCCCGTTGGTTTTTTCGCCCCCCAACCCCCCGCGGGGGGCCCGGGCGGCGAGGTT
>CALMOR010000142.1:25965-37021 GCA_937872165.1 uncultured Burkholderiales bacterium
CTACCGCGACCGCTGCGCCTGCCCCCGGGGGGGGACTACCGGGCCGCCCGGCTGGGCCGCCGGGCACGTTTCGTTTTCGCGCCCCGATCGCCCTCTCGTGCGACCGGGACGACGAGTATCCTTTCGCGTCGAACTCGTCGCGCTCGGAGACCTTGCATGAACATCGCCCACTCGGCCATCCACTCGATCGGCCACTTCATCGACGGCGCGGCCGTGGAGCCGGCGGCCGCCTCCAGACGTTCGCCGGTGTTCAACCCGGCGACCGGCGCGATCAGGGGCGAGGTCATGCTCGGCGACGCGGCCGTGGTCGGTGCCGCGGTCGCCGCCGCGAAGCGCGCCTTTCCCAAGTGGGCCGACACCTCGTCGCTCAATCGCGCGCGCGTCATGTTCCGCTTCAAGGAATTGATGAACCGCCATCACGACGAGATGGCGCGACTCATCACGAGCGAACACGGCAAGGTCCTGTCCGATGCCAGGGGCGAAGTGATGCGCGGCATCGAGGTCGTCGAGTTCGCGTGCGGGGCGCCGCAACTGATGAAGACGCAGTTCTCCGACAACATCGGCGGCGGCATCGACAACTTCTCGTTGCGCCAGCCGATCGGCGTATGCGCCGGCATCACGCCGTTCAACTTCCCGGCGATGGTCCCGATGTGGATGTTCCCGCTGGCGCTGGTGTGCGGCAACACCTTCGTGCTGAAGCCGTCCGAACGCGACCCTTCGGCTTCGCTGCTGATTGCCGAACTGTTGAAGGAAGCGGGTCTGCCCGACGGCGCGTTCAACGTCGTGCACGGCGACAAGGAGGCGGTCGACGCGTTGCTGCAGCACCCCGACGTCGCGGCGATCAGCTTCGTGGGATCGACGCCCATCGCCGAATACATCCACCGCGAGGCGGGCAGGCGCGGCAAGCGCGTGCAGGCGCTCGGCGGCGCCAAGAACCACCTCGTCGTGATGCCCGACGCGGACCTCGATGCGGCGGCCGATGCGCTGATCGGCGCCGCGTACGGTTCGGCCGGAGAACGCTGCATGGCGATCTCGGTCGGCGTCGCGGTCGGTCGTGTCGCCGACGAACTGGTCGCGAAGCTGAAGGAGCGCATCCCGAGGCTGAAGATCAAGGACGGGATGGAAGCCGATGCCGACATGGGGCCGGTCGTGACCGAGGCGCATCGCCGCAAGATCCTCGACTACATCGAGGACGGCATCGCCGCGGGCGCGACGCTCGAAGCCGACGGACGCGAGCATGTCGTGCCCGACCGCGAGGACGGCTTCTTTCTCGGCGCCACGCTCTTCGACCACGTCGCGCCGGACATGAAGATCTACCGGGAAGAGATCTTCGGGCCGGTGCTCGGCATCGTGCGCGTCGAGGACTTCGCCGAAGCCGTGGCGCTCGTCAACGGGCACGAGTACGCGAACGGCGTCGCCTGCTACACCGCCGACGGCGCGACGGCACGCGAGTTCGCGCGTCGCATCGAGGTCGGCATGGTCGGCATCAACGTGCCCATCCCGGTCCCGATGGCCTTCCATTCGTTCGGTGGCTGGAAGCGGTCGCTGTTCGGCGATCACCATGCCTACGGCGAGGAAGGCGTCCGCTTCTACACCCGCTACAAGAGCGTGATGCAGCGATGGCCCGACGCAGCGGCGAGCAAGGGGCCGGAGTTCACGATGCCGGTCAACAAGTAGAGAAGGCGCTCGTGTCCATGCCTGCGCGGGAGGTGCGTCTCCGACGACACGCGCGACCGCACCTACCTCCTGGCGCGACCCGGCTCGCTTGACGTCGGCGAGCCTGGAGCCCCGGGAAGACCTGTCGGCGTCGACGTCGTTCGGCCTTTGCCGATCCGTCCGCGAGGCGACCGAGGCGCTAGCGCGCGGCGCCCAGCAGCGCGACGACGCTGCGATCGAAGCTCGCAGCGGAGAAGTCCGATTCGATCTTGGCCAGAGCCTTCCGTCGCACGGAGGTCCACAGGGCGGGCTCCCTGTAGAGGCGGAGGCAGGCGCCGGCGAAAGCGTCCGCATCGGACCCGATCAACACGTCCTCTGCGTCGATCACCCCCAGCTGTGCGGCGAGCACCGGCGTCACGACACAGGGGAGGCCGGCCCCGAAGGCCTCGAGGACCTTGATCGCGATCCCTGCCGCGAAGCGGGTCGGCGCGACGAAGACCCGGCAACGGTCGTACATCGCATCGAGCGCATCGACGACGCCGTGCAGCACGACGCGATCGGAGGCGAGCGCCTCGATCTCGGGCGAAATCACCAGCCCGATCACGTGCAGTCGATAGGCGGTCCCGAGATGCCGGTCGAGTGCCGGCATCACGTCGTTCACGAACCAGAGCAGCGAATCGATGTTGGGCGAACGGAGCGGATCGCCGGCCAGCCGGCCGATGAAGAGCAGGTCGCTCCGGTCGTCGAAGGTCCGCTGGCCGGGCTTCGCGTCGATGCGGTGATTGACGACATGCACCGAAGCGGTCGTGCTCTTCTCGAAGATCTCCGCATCGAGAGGACTGACCGCCGCGATCGCGTTCGCGCGCCCGAGCAGCCGCAGTTCATCGTCGAGGGCCTGCCGGTATTGCGACGGCGAGAAGGGGAAGCCGAGGAGTTCGCGGCGACTCCGCTCGCGCGGCGCGACCAGCGCTTCGGCGTCGTAGATGTAGTAGGTCCCTTCGAGGAAAGCCGGGACCCGGTCGCAGAGGGCGTTGAAGGCGAGCGCCGTGTCGGGTCTGCTGACGAGCACGCCGTCGAATCTGCCGATGCTCGTGCGCATCAGGCGCGCGAGCGGCCGCGCGCCGTTGCCGTCCATCACCCGCACGTCGCTCGTGAAGCGGCCCCGCATCCAGCGGACCTCCGCGTTCGAGGCGATCATCGGATAGAAGGTGACGGTCCAGCCGGCGGCCACGATCGCTTCGACGAGCTTCTCGGCACGGGGATAGCCGGCGCCGTAGCGCGGGTCCGACACCAGCTCGTCGATCATCAGCAGGTGGGGACGCTCGCTGCGGCGCGACCCGTCGCGACGATGCCCGCGGCCCGGCACCCGCGTCCGCATGCGGACCTCTGCAAGCATGTCCTTGCACGACTCGCCGATGCCTCGAAGCCACGATCGGAGCGCTCGCGCGATGGCCTGCAGACGGTCGAGCACGGCGACGGCCGTTCAGTAGGCGTGCCTGTCGTGCAGAACCACGGCGATCGTCCGCAACAAGATGTAGAAGTCGAGACGCAGCGACCAGTTGCGCAGGTAGTCGATGTCGTAGCGGATGCGCAGTTCCATCTTCTCGTTGGTATCGGTTTCGCCGCGCAACCCGTTGACCTGCGCCCATCCGGTGATGCCGGGGCGCACCTTGTGCCGGACCATGTATCCCTTGATGACCTTGCGATAGAGCTCGTTGTGCGCGACCGCGTGCGGTCGTGGTCCGACGAGGCTCATGCGTCCCTGCAGCACGTTGAACAGTTGCGGCAGCTCGTCGAGGGACGTCTTGCGGAGGATCGCCCCGATCCGCGTGACGCGCGCATCGTTCCGTTGCGCCTGACGGATCTGCTCGCCGTCGTCGACCGATCGCATCGAGCGGAACTTGTAGACGATGATCTCCTCGCCGTCGAGTCCGTAACGCCTCTGCATGAAGATGACCGGGCCGGGCGATCCGAGGCCGACCAGCGCCGCCAGGACCAGGAACAACGGCGAGAGAAGAAGGATGGCCAGCGACGAGACGACGATGTCGACCACGCGCTTCATCAGCCCGTTGATCCCCACGAACGGCGTCTCGCAAACGGCGACCACCGGGATGTCGACGACGGCACTCATCCGGCCCTGCACGAGCTCCGTCACGAACTGATCCGGAACGAAGTAGATGGAGGCCGTCGTGTCGCGCAGGTCGTCGAGCAGCTTGAGGGTCCTGTCCTGCGAAGCCATCGGCAACGACAGGTAGATGACTCTGATCTGATGCGTGACCACGTAGGCCGAGAGATCGGCGAAGCGCCCGAGCACCGGGTAGTCCTGCGACTTCCGACGATCCGATTGTCGATCGTCGAAGAACCCGACGAACGAGAGGTCGGTGTAGGGGTTGTGCGTGATGCGATCGGCGAGCGCGACGCCCTGGTCGTTCATGCCGACGATGACCGAACGTTGCGTCTGCTTCAGCACCAGCGGCGCGGCCAGCCGGAAGGTCCCGTGGGCGACCACGAGGCAGAGGGGCGTGACCCAGAACCAATTGACGATCACACGGCTGGGGAAGGCGTTGAGGGATCTCGTCGCCCAACCGAAGAAGACGAGCAGGACCGTGAGCGTGATCGACAGGTAGACGAGGTCGAAGACCAGCCGGCGAAACGGCAGATGGAGGCGCGACTTGCCGGGAAACGTGAGGGTGACGAGGACCAGCGTCAGAAAGAGATATTCGGTCCTGCGCGTGCCGTCGAAGACGAGCGCGGTGACCCACAGCGACAACGCCAGCGCGATCGGATCGAGCAGCGCCTCGACGTGCGCATGGGTATCGTCACGGCCGTGGAGCAGGCCGGGAAGCTGCCTGATCTCGATGGAAGTCAGAGGGCTGGCGTTGACGGACGTATTCATTTCACCTTTGCAACATTGAGACCTCGAGGCAGGCATGAAACATGCCACGCCTTACCATGCGGGAACTGCTCGCATCACCCGGAGGTTTTCTGGATACCAGACTCGTTGGACATCGTTCCCCCCCGCATCGCAACGTCCGCGCCGCCTTGGAGGCCGCGGCTCTGCTCTTCTTCTTTTGTTCGTCGATCGGCACCGCGCTCGGTGCGGACGGAGACCTGCTGACGCCGAGCGTCTTCGCCAACCTGCACTACGACTCCAACTATTTTCGGCTTTCCGACGATCCGGTCTCGACGCGCATCGACGGTTCCAGCGTCGGCAACCAGGGTTCGGCGACGACGCGCACCTACGGCGCGGGCCTGCGCATCGCGAAGACCTACAGTCTCCAGGACTTCTTCATCGACGCGACCGTCACCCGCTACTCGTACAGCAATTTCAGCTCGCTCGACTCGACCGGCCACGAGATCGACGGGACCTACAACTTCAAGATCACTCCATCGATCGGCGGTGCGTTGATCTACAAGAACACGGCCGTTCCGACCGACCAGGCCGACATCGGGTTCCAGACGGTTTCCAACATTCGGACGACGACGCTGAAACGCCTCGATACGGACTGGCTCTCCGGCGCCGCCCTTCATCCGCGCATCTCTTTCTTCGAGGAGACCGCCAACAGCGACCTTCCGCTGTTCCAGCTCGAGAATTCGAGGACGCGTTCCCTCAGCGGCTCGCTCATCTATCTTTTCCCATCCAACAACACGCTCGAGGCCTACTACCGGAGAGCGAACGGAAACTACCAGGACCTTCTTCCCGACCCGACGCTGCTTCTCGCGTCGAGTTTCCACGAGCGGCAGACCGGCGCCCGCGTACTGTGGGTCTTCAACGGCCTCTCGACGCTGAGCGCCGACGCGGGCTACCTGGACCGGACCCACGAGGGGTTGGCCGCCCGCAACTTCTCGGGATTCGTCGGCAACCTTTCGTTGAACTACCAGTTGACCGGCAAGACCCGGCTCGCGCTGTTCGCGGCTCGTCAACTCTACAGTTCGCAGTCGGACATCAGCAGCTACGCGGTCGAAGATCGCGCCACCCTGACCGGGACCTGGCTCGCGACCAACACGATCTCGATCATCCCCTCCGTCCAGTACGGCCGTCGCAACTTCGTCGGTGCGCTCGTCGACGTCCCGGTCCAGCTTCGCCAGATCACGCGCTCGGCGACGCTCGAGCTGCGCTGGGCGCCGATCCGGGAATTGGACCTGTCGGCCATCGTCGGCCACGAGAACCGCAACGCGACGCTGTCCGGTTATCAATACACCAACCGCAGCGGCGAGATCAGCGCACGAGTCCACTTCTGAAAGCACCGCGAGGGTCACGCCCGCCCCGTTAGGGTTCACCCGAACGGCGTTTGGTGCACTGCGGTATATTCTGCGTCGAAATCTTCGTTCGTCATGGCTTTGACGCGCCGGTCGGTTCCACTGCGACCACGCGATCGCAGCCGGCCTTACGGTCAGCGAACGAGAGCGCCGGGCAAGCTTCTTGCAACGCCTTGCGCATGGTTTCTTTGGAGATGTTGATGAAGACGACCACAGGCTGGAAGCTTTTACGCGTCGGTGCCATTTTGACCATCGGCTTCCTCGTCGCGCCGATCTCGGGAGCGTCGACGCTCATCGCATCGCGCGATGCAGTGATCGGGCAACGGAACGGACCAGCCTCGATTCCGCTTCGCGGCGATGCCGATGCGGAGAAGCTTCCGCAGATGGCCTTCCTGGACCGGACGGCACCGCCCGAGACGGAACGAGGTCTGATCGCCCGCTTCGGCGCCAGCGTCGTCGCTGAGGAGGCGCGTCTGCAGACCAGCGACACGATGGGCCTTCAGCTTCCGGAGCCCGGACCGTTGAGTGCCATAATCGCGACCCTCGCTCTGGCGGTCTTCGTCCTGATCCGCCGCATCGCCTGAGCGCAGATCCGCAGGCGGGCACGACCGGCAACACTCGAACGCATTCGGCGAACGATGCGGCTCGGAAGACCTGCCGCCGACCTCACAACCGAGCCTTCGCAGACCATCGATGACGTCACCGCAGCCTTTCGTCCGAGCCTTCCTCGTCCTTCTCTTCTTCTGCTTCGGTGTCTGCGAAGCCGCCTCCGACGTGGCGCCGACCAACTATCGGCTGGGAGCGGGCGATTCGATCCGCATCTCCGTCTTCCAGAACTCCGACCTGACCCTCGAGACCCGGGTCTCCGAAGACGGCTCCATCAACTATCCGTTGGTGGGCAAGGTGATGATCGGCAATCTCGACATCGGTCTGGCCGAGAAGAAAGTCGCGAAGGCCTTGCTCGACGGGGGCTTCCTCAAGAATCCCCAGGTCAGCATCCAGCTGCTCGAAGTCCGCGGCAACAAGGTCGCCGTTCTCGGCCAGGTCAACAAGCCCGGCTCCTTCCCGCTGGTGTCGACCACCATCCGCCTGTCCCAGGCGATCGCCGATGCCGGCGGCGTGACGCCCACCGGCGACGATCGGGTCATCCTCACCGGCACCCGCAACGGAACGCCCTTCCGTCGCGAGATCGACATCGATTCGCTCTATCGCGACAACCGTCCCGACGAGGACATGCTGCTCGTCGGCGGCGACTCGATCTACGTGCCGCGAGCCCCGATGTTCTACATCTACGGGGAAGTGACGCGGCCGGGCCACTACCGCATCGAGCGCAACATGACGATGCGTCAGGCGCTGGCGGCGGCCGGAGGCCTCACGTTGCGCGGGTCCGAGCGGCGCTTGCGGGTCGTGCGCGAGAACGCCCAGGGCGTCCCTGAGAAGCTTTCGACCGACCTCAACGATCCCGTCATTCCGGGCGACGTCGTCTACGTCAACGAAAGCATCTTCTGAGCGATCCCCGCGCGCCCGGCTCTGCAAGCGCCGCCCGGAAGCCGTCCCACGAAACGTCCGTGATCCGATGAACTGGTTCGTGCTCTCTCTTTTCAGGACGGCCGACCGGTGGATTCCCTCGTTCGTGCAGTCGCCGGTCCATCGCTTCGTCACGATCGAGCCCACCTATTCGCACGATCGCTCGCGGCCCAGGGCCACGCTGGCGGACTGGCGCGACTACTTCTTCCATGTGTTGCGCGCGTGGCCACGCATCGTGTCTTCGCGCCAGCCGAGCGGCATCATCACGGTCTTCCCGCAACTGGCGCTCGTGGCCGGCCTGTTGAAGCGGCTGACGTTCTCGAAGCGTCCGCTGGTCGCTTGGATGTTCAACATCGGCAACCTCCGCGAAGGCATGCAGCTCCGTGTCGCCCGCTTCGGATACGCCGCGGTCGATCGCTTCGTCGTCCATTCGACGCACGAGATCGAGGTCTACAGCCGCTGGTTGAACCTGCCGATGGAGCGCTTCGTCTTCGTCCCGCTGTCGGTCGCGGAGAAGCCGATCACCGAGGTCGAGGACGTCGAGTCGCCTTTTCTGCTCTCGATGGGGACGCCCAATCGCGACTATGCGTTGCTGTTGAAGGTGCTGACCGACCTGCCCTACCGGACGCTGATCGTCGCCGCGCCCCACGCGCTGCAGGGTCTGCCGATCCCGCCGAACGTCCAGGTGCGCGCGGGCCTGTCCGAGGATGCCTGCCGTGAACTGTGTCAGAGAGCCCGCGTCTCGATCGTTCCGTTGCAGGACCTGCAGACCGCGGCCGGCCAGGTGACCGTGGTCGAGGCGATGATGTCCGGCCGGCCCGTCATCTCGACGCGCAGCGTCGGCACCGTCGACTATGTCGAACCCGACGTCGACGGCGTCCTGGTCACCGCGGAAGACGTGGACGCGATGCGTTGCCAGATCGACCGCTTGTGGAACGACGCTCCGAAACGCGAGGCCCTCGCGGTCGCCGCCCGCCGCTCCGCCCTCGACAAGTACACGTTCCGCGCCGTGTCGCGACGCCTCGAGACCATCCTCAACGGCCTGGCCGCGAACCGGTGATGGTCTTCGCGGGCGACGTCGCCCCGGGCCGCTCGAGCAGATAGGCGGCGCCGCAGCGAGCGAGCTGTCGTCGAACCGTCGTCGACGCCAGGCACAGGCTCAGACGCCGCTGCACCTTCTCCTGGTGGCCTCGCAGCAGCATCCACAGGCCGATGCAGGCGCTGTCGACGGAGCGCACGGCGGCCAGGTCGAGTTCGACATCGGTCGGCGACGCGACCGACTCGGCGAATGCGCGCCGCATCGGAGCGAGGTTGTGCGAAGTCCATCCACCGGACAGGACGATGCGCCGCGTGTCCTGCCGTGGCACCACCGAAACGCGCGCGACATCGACGGGACTGCCCGACCGGCTCGCGAAGCGCGCCGCGACCACCGCGGGCAGGACCTGCGTGACGAGCAAGCGGACGAAGCCCATGCCGTCGCCCGCATAGCGCCGCCACAGCGCCGGTTCCTGACGGATGCGCCAGAGCCACTCCAGGCCGAGCTTCTGCCAGCGCTCAGGCGCCCGCACGACCGTCCCGGCGATGAAATTGACGACGGCTCCGAGGTTGGCGACGACCGGCGGACGAAGGCGGTCCAGGTTGTCGAGGATCCACATCTGCCCCTTCCTCGCAGGCAGCGCCACCATCAGGAAGTCCGCGTTCGATCGATCGATCGCCGCCAGGACTTCCGGCGTGCTCATCTCGGCGATCGAGCCGAAGCCGGGCGAATGAAAGCCGGCGCAGGCGAGGCCGCTGGCCCGGGCATTGATGATTCTGCAAGCCTGCGCCGCCACGCCGTCCGGTCCTCCGAAGAGATAGACGGACAGACGTGTCTCGTCACCGTGACGCAAGGCCTCCATGACACTCGAGCCCGCGACGCGCTGTCTCAACGGAATCCCGAGCAGACGGGCGACCCAGATCAGAGGCATCCCGTCCGGCACCGACAGGTCGCTGCGCAGCACCGAGTCCCGCAACGCGGCGTCGGAGCGGCAGGCGATCACGTAGTTGAGGTTCGGCGTCGTCAGGAAGCAGCGCCTCCTCTCCGACGCCGCCGCGTGGATCGCGTCGACGGCCCCGTCCAGGTCCAGCGCGTCGAAGGGAAGGCCGAGCAGGCCGTGCACCTTGCGTTCGAAGTCCGTCGTCGGGCGCTCGATCGGTGCGTCCATCAGGCAGCGCCGCGATCAACCGACATCGCGCTTCGTTCGCACCCATTCGACCTGCCGGCGGACGAGGAAGCGGAAATAGACCGGGACCTTCCGCACGACGTAGAGCGGGGCCAGCAGCAGGATTTCCCGAAGCTGGATCAGGTCGCGGGCGAATCGTCGCTGTGCCAGGACGATCGTCCCCAGCAGCATCGCGATCGCGATCGCGATCCCGATGGCGGGCCACCAACCGATACCGGCGAAGCCCGCGAGCAGCGCGAGCAGCATCGCGCCGAACAGCATCGTCGAGAACAACGCGAGCGGGGGGACCGCCAGGTCCCAGGCCAGCGCGGCGAGCTTCGTGTCGAGAGTGCGGATCGACAGGAAGGCGAGCGACGGCCATTCCGTGAAGATGGTCCCGAGGTGTCCGTGTTCCCAGCGCGTGCGCTGGACTGCCGCGCCTTCGGGGTCGGTGACCGCCTGGCTGTCGACGGTCGCCGAGGGACAGAAGACGGGGTAGACGCCCTGCTTCGCGAAGGCGAGTCCGAGTTGCAGGTCTTCGGTCAGGTGACCGCTCGCGACGCTCTGCCGCGCGAACAGCGACCAGTGGAAGCCCATCCCCGAGCCCATCAGCTGGCAAGGCATCCCCAGCCGGCGCATCCCCGAAGGACGCACCCAGTTGCGCACGCGCTGTGCGAACTCGGACACGCGCGCCACCAGCGAATCGTTGGTCGCCCTGATCAGGTAGAGCGCCTGCACCGGCCGGCGCAGACGTTGCGCCTCGATCGCCAGCGTCGCGATGCAGCCGCTGCCGGCGATACAGTCGGCGTCGAACATGAGCACGACCTCCGGAGGATCGGACTTGAGATGTTCGATGCCGAAGTCGAGCGCGTAACCCTTGCCGCGGAGCACCGCGTCGCTGCGTTCGATCGCGACGACTCCCGCAGCGCGGGCGATCGCCGCCGTATCGTCGCTGCAGTTGTCGGCGATCACGATCACGGGGTCGGGCGATCCGATTTGAGGGACGATTGCCGCGAGGGTCGCGCCGAGACCCGCGGCCTCGTCGTGGGCGGGAATCAGGATCGCCGCCTTGGGGTGGGGACGGACGCCCTCCTCGACGACGGGCTTCGGCGCGCTCGCCGGTCTCGCGAGCAGGCTCTGCGCGAACAACAGGAACGCGATGCCGACGAGGAGGCCGACCACCGGTGCGGCGACGATCGTCGACAGGACGAAGGCCAACGTCATCGGCGACCTCGTCCGGACCGATGACGTCGTCGATGAGCGAGCCGTCCTTCGAGCGCGACGTCCCTCAAGACGCCGGGTCCGTCGAGACCAGCGTGGCGCCGATGCGGCCACCGCCCTGCGGTCCGCTGCCGACCGTCAGCATCGGCTTCGCCGCCCCCGCCGGCCACCGGAAATCCACCACCTGACCC
>CALMOR010000142.1:37031-54310 GCA_937872165.1 uncultured Burkholderiales bacterium
GACCCGCTTTCAGCAGGCCGCTGTCGTAGACGGGCTTCGCGGCCGCATCGACGAGAGCGAAACGCAGGGTCGCATTGCCGCTGCCCACGACCTTGAGCCGGTACGCACCGCCCGCCTTGGGGGTTGCCCAGGGCACGGTGGGCATGCTGCGGCCCGACGCATTCACCTGGACGACCGGCTGGCCGTTGTCGGGGAAGACGACCTGCTGTTGCCAGGTGTCGAAGAGGCCCGCCGTCCCTCCTGCGCTGGCCGACCATGGACCTCGCATCGACAGGAGGTTGAGGTTGCGCTCGGGCGTGAACTTCACGCCGTTCGCATCGACCCATTCGCCGACCGACGTGACGGCGCGCAGTCCCGCGCGCATGCGGTCCAGTTCGGCGGCCACCTCGCCGTCCCATTTGCCGGGCGGCATCAGAGCGAAGTTGGAACCGATCTCCACGTAGATCGCGAAGGGCGTGCCCCCGTTCATGTCGACGACGTAGGCGCCCCGCTTCTGCAGCGTCTTCGCGACCTTGAGCAGCTTGGCGTCCTTGATCGACGCGATGTCGAAGTCCGCGGGCAGCATCATCAGCGTGCCCTCGGGGAAAGCGCCGTGGTTGGCGGTCGCCGCGTTGATGTCGGCGGACGTGGCCGGATAGACGAAGGCAGGGTCCGCCGACAATCCGTTCGACGCCATCGACATCGCCAGCGCATGGCGGTATTCGGGTTGGCCGTCGTTGACCTCGAATGAACGGATCAGGCCTGCCGTGGGCGTTACGCCGGTGGCTCTCGATCCCTGGAAGTAGTGTCCCGGCTCTCCCCAGCCGCGGCCGTCGAGCGCGCTCCAGGTGTACTGCGTGGCACGCCACTTGCCGTCGACGAACTTGAGTTGATAGAAGGAATGGATGCGGTTCGACGCGACGTCGACGATGTCGGCGTGGCCGTCGCCGCCGGTCGCGGGCACGACGTCGGCCGGCCAGTGCGCGATGACGATCTGCGGGTCGAGACGTTCCGCGTCGGCGATCCAGATGCCGGGCTTGTCGGGCGCGCCGAGGACCGTCATCGGCGGATCGCCGGGCTTGGCCACGAACACCCGCACCGAGTACGCACCCTCGGCGACGATCGGGTAGTAGTCGGACTTGGGAACCTCGGTGGTCCCGAGCGTGAACTTGGTCGGACGCGCGTTCCAGAGCGAGCGATCCGAGAACGGCCTCGACGCCGTGGCGCCCTGAGCAAGGCCATCGGCGCAGACGAGGCAGGCGAGGAGGAACAGGTAGCAGCGAGCGATGTTCAATTGGGATCCGAGGTGGTGGCGAGCGCCATGGACTTCGCATTCTGCCGTGCTTCCGGACCGGCGCGGGCGACGGCGGCCCCAAGATGTTCCTCGAGCTTGTCGACTTCGAGCGTGATCGAGTGGCGCTCGCGAACCGCGCGCGCGCCGGCTTCCCCCATCGCCCGCAGGACGTCCGGCGCCGTCGCCACCACTTCGGCGATCGCGGTCGACAGCGCATCGATCGATCCCGCCGGGACGAGCCAGCCGTTGACGCCGGGTCGCACGAGTTCCGGGATGCCGGCGATCGCGGTGCCGACGACCGGACGTCCGAGGGCCATCGCTTCCATGATCACGACCGGGAGACCTTCCGCGAAGCTCGGCAACACGAGCGCGCGCGTCGCCTTCAATGCATCGACGATCTCCTCGCTGGACCGCCATCCGAGCATCTCGATCGACCCGGCGAGCCGGCGCTCGACGATGAAGGACTCGATGGGTTCCTTGAGCGGACCGTCGCCGATGATCGACAGTCGACACGCGCCCCCGCCTTCGACATGTCGCGCGACGGCTTCGATCAGCAACGGCAAGCCCTTCTCGTCGCAGAGACGGCCGACGAAGAGCAGTCGCGGTTCCGCGCTCGGGGTCGATGCGACGACGCCTTCGAACTGACGTCCGACGCCGCAGTGCACGACCTTCAGCCGGGGCCAGTCGATCCGCTCCGCATGCAGCATGCACTGGCTCTTGCAGAACTCGCTGATGCATGCGGTGAAGGCGGCCCGCGCGATCTTCTCGCGCAGGGCCCAGGCTGCGGGATGGAAGAAGATGCCGGGCCCGTGGACCGTCATGCTGAAGGGAACGCCCGCGATCAGCGAAGCCAGCATCGCCACGGTCGCCGAGTTCTCGGCGATGTGGTTGTGGAGGATCTCGATGTCGAGACGACGCAACTCGCTCGCCAGGAAGACGGCTTCGAGGAAGTAGAAGCCGTGCATCATGCGCGAGCGGATGCCGTCCGGGCAGGTCCGCATCGCAAGCGCGAAGGCCGCGATCACGCGGCCCGGCCGGCGCAGCATCGTGTTTGCGATCGTCCAGCCGAGGCGGAAGCGGTCGACGGAGAGGATGTAGCACGTCGACGCGCGCTCGGCCTCGACCTCGCCGCTCGCGACGCCGCCTTCGACCGGACGACGGACGGCGAACGTGCGGACGTCGTGGCCGCGCGCGCGCAACTCGCGGACCTCGTTGCGGATGAAGGTGTCGCTCGCGCGCGCGTACTGGTTCGTGAAGTAGGCGATCCTCATGTGGATCCCGTGGTGTCCTCGTAGAAACGAAGGTCGGGTTCCCATCCGATGCAAGCGCGGACGCGGCGCGTGTCGATGCCGTGGCCGCCGAAGCGCGAGGCGCGTCGCTGCGCGATCAGCAGCCCGGGCATGCGCCGGTTCGGCGCGACGAGTGTCAGGACCCGCGCTCCGACCGTCGCTGCCGCGTCGAACAACCAACCCGGCACCGGCACCGGCAGATACCGATGCCGTCGCCATCCCGCGACGCGCGTCGCATAGCGCCATGCGCTGACGTCGGCACCGTCGTCGACGTTGAGTGCGTCGCGCCCGGACCACGTCCGCACGGCATCGACGAAAGCCCGGGCACAGTTGCCGCGATGGATCAGCCGAAGGCGACGACCGGGATGGACGACGAACCAGAGCGGACCGGCCTTCGGCCCGATGCACGACTGATGCCATCGTTCCGCGTCCCAGACGTTGCTCGGTCGCAGCACCGTCAGTCGATCGCCGCGCATTTCGCATGCCGCGCGGACGGACGCTTCCTGGATCGTCTTCATCCGGGTGTAGGCGTCCTGCGCGGACAACTCGTCGTCGCCGTACACCGCCGAGTCCTCGTCGAGCGCCCGTCCGTCGCTCGGCGGCTTGAAGAGGGCCATGCTTCCCGCGAAGACGACCGGCAGCGGGCGCGAGGGCAAGGCTTCGAAGAGGAAGCGCGTCGTCGCCAGAGCGTCGTCGATGGCCGCGGCGTCGACACCGCTCGTGGGCGCCGCGAGATGGATGACGGCGTCGACGTCCTGGCACAGCGCCGACCATCGCGCACGCGACGCGGCATCGCGCGCGAGCGCCACGACCTCGGTACCGGCGTCGCGCAGCTGCCGCGTCACCTCGCGGCCGAGATGACCGGCACTGCCGGTGATCGCGACCTTCGACGGTCCGGCGGCTACGACGTCGCCCCGTTCAGGCACGGTCGCTCGCGCCTTCGGAAGGCGACCTCATCTGCGCGATGCGACCCATCGCCGTGTCGCGTCGCGGAAGGGCTCTTCGACGAGCCGATTGACGACGGTCGCGACGAGCAGCGTCAGCGACAGCACGGCGGCGCAGGCGATGAGCGCTTCGGGGAACGAGACCTCGATATCGATGTGGCCGCCCGGCGAGACCACCAGCTTCGGCGGACCCGACCGCGAGAAGCGGACCACCTGACTGACGATCCAGATCATCGCGAGGTGCGACATGTAGACCGAGTACGAGATGCGACCGAGCCAGGCGAAGAACGACGACCGCAGCACGCGACGGATGGCGTTCTCAGGTCCGACCGCGCAGGCATGGATGATCATCGCCGACAGCGCGAAGATCCAGCACTCGGACGCGACCGTCTGCGGCGTCCACAGGAACACCGCCATCGCGATCACGCCGACGGCCAGCAGATAGCGGGTGCCGAACGCGTTGCCGCGCGTAGCGAGCTCCTGCACGAGACAACCGAGGAAGAAGCCGGAGAGGCCGCGCAGCACCAGGTTCCAGTCGCCGACGTCGACCCAGCCGAGCAGGTAGATGGACACGAAGCTGAGCACCGCGGCGATGGGAAGGAAGAGCCGCGGGATCCAGAGGACGACGAAGCCGAACAGTAGATAGGTGTAGAACTCGACGCCGATCGACCAGGCCGGTGAGTTGAAACTCAGTGCGTTGCCGGTCGGACCGATGGGCTGGACCAGCAGCAGCTGCTCGACGACCGCGGTCCAGCTGTTCTGCCGGAAGGCTTCCGTGTTGTTGGACGTGATGCCGTAGCGGGCCTCCATGAAGACCTTGCCGAACTCGACCGCGACGAAGAACGCGAGGTAGAGCAGGTGGACCGGATAGAGGCGCCCGAAACGGAGTATCTGGAAGTCGAGCAGCGCGCGCGGCGTCTTCAGCCGCTGACGGTAGGCGTTGCTGATCACGAATCCCGACAGGACGAAGAACAACTGCACCATCAGGCGGCCGTTCTCGACGATCGGCAGTCGATGGATCAGCGGATGCCAGTAGGGCACGTGATAGAAGATGACGAGCAACGCGGCGATGCCACGGATGCCTTCGAGTTCTTCGTAACGGCGGGCCGGATGTCGCGTCGCCGCCCCCGCTCCCACTTCGATCACGTGGTCGTCGCGCCGCGCGTCGCGCGCCCCGCCCACGGCGATCGGATCCTGGGTCATGGTCATGTTCGTTGTAGTCCCTTCGGTTGCTCTCTGGCCAGCGAGATCGAGCCGATCACGAGACCCACGACGAACCACAGGTTCCAGTTGACGACGAGATAGTCGAGCATGTTGTCGGAATAGCTCATCACGGCGAAGCACGCGACCAGCGTGATCGTGACGACCTTCACTTCCCTGCGCAGCGATCGCCCGCGCCACAGGTAGGCGATGGCGAGCGCATGGAGCGCGAGATAGGCGCCGGCGCCCACGATGCCGGTGTCGAGCAGCAACTGGACATAGACGTTGTGTGCGTTCCAGTTGATGCCGCCCGCGAGCGGAAAGAACGAGATCGAATTGGTCCAGAAGAAGCCGTAGCCGTTGCCCGCGAGGTAGGAAAGCGGCGACATCGTGCTGAGCGCCGACGACCACAGGTACTGTCGCCATGCGTACGAGTTGAGCTTCGAGTAGGTGTAGACCTCGTTGTCCCGCGTCAGGTCGAGCACGCGCTCGCGCACCTCCGGGACCGCCATCGCGAGCATTCCCGCGACGACGATGACGACGAGATAGGCACGATTGACGAAGAGTCCGTAGACCAGCAGCAGCACGATCGCACCGACCCAGGCGCTGCGCGCCTGCGTGCCCGCGAGCAACGCGAGCAACGCGATCGCGTAGAGCGTCCAGCCGATGCTTCGGCCGGTCAGCGGCAGGCCGGGCGTGGACTTGTCCTTCGCGAGCCACGCGGCGAGCACGACCACGAGATAGAAACCGAGCACGTTCGGATGTCCGAGCGGCGCCGACAGGCGACCGCTGACCGCCTCTCCCGCATCGACCACGTAGTCGGGGCCGAACAACGCGAAGCTCGTCACGCTGAAGACGAAGACCGGCAGCGCGGAAAGAAGGACCCAGCGCAGCATGCGGTCGAGATCGCCGGCGCTGCGGACGCAATAGAACGCGCCCTGGAACACCGATGCGTAGGTGACGAGCGACAGCCAGTTGCGCACCGCGAAGATCTTGTCCGGCGCTCGCAGGATGCCGAACGCCATGATCGCGATGAACGGCAGCCACGGCACCCACGAGGCCCGGGCCCGCTCCCAGCCGCGTTCGATGCAGAACAGCAGGACCGCGAGCACGATGATCACGAGATTGAGCAGGCCTCCGAGTCCGCCGATGCCGGGCAGTTGCGCTCCCTGGAATACCGGATCGCAGATCGCGCGCAGGATGACGAGGCCGATCAGCAGCGGCTGCGGACAGGTGGCGAGCAGCACCGCGAACACCACCGCGAGCGGTAGCGCCAGGTAGAAGACCGGACGGTCCGGCAGCTCGTTGCCGATGACGACGGTGAGGATGCCGCACAGCGCGGCGATCAGGATCATGCCGACCAGCAACCCGATCGTCCGCAGGTGACGACCGTCGCTCATGCCGAGCGGATCGCGCAGCCAGCCTCGCTTCTGCCGGAACGAGAGCGGTGACGTCGGAGACGATTCGATGCGCATCGTGCGATGGCTCAGTAGTACTTCGAGACGCGCATCGGCGGCCGGAAGCGCGCCATCACGAGTTCCTTGAAGATCGTGAGGTAGGTCTTCGAGCGACGCGTCCGGCCGGCCGCGAAGTAGATCGCGGCCCTGATCAGCCATTCGAGCAGATAGCGCACGCCGAGCTTCTCCCGGCACGTGAAGTACGCGATCGAGATCTCCTCGTTGATCAGCTTCAGTTCGTTCTCGTTGGGATTGTTGTACTTGAGGCTGTCGAGCCCGATGCGCAGGATCGTCGCATCGTGACGGCGGAAGTGATCCGCGGCCCATTCCTGGTCTTCGGCCGAGAAGACGTCTTCGCGAAACGGCCGCTCGGCGACCGCCGCCGTCGGCAAAAAGGCGCAGCTGTTGCTGAGCCCGTTCCTCCCGTCGAACGTCGACCGATCGATGGGTTCGAGCTTCCACTCCGGTCTCGTTCCGCGATGGAGATAGAAGCCGGCGGCGTCGATCGCCCGCATCTCGCGGAAGGCACGCGCGATCGCGCAGCCGTCCTGGAGCACGATGTGCGAACTGACGACCAGGACCCACGGCGTGCGGCAACGCTCGATACCGACATTGATGGCCTTCGAGTAGTTGAAGACGGGATCCGGGTAATCGACGACGACGTCGACCAACGCATCGAGCGTCCGACGCTGCGCCGGCGACGATGCCGAATCGACCGCGAGGATGCAGGCCGGCGGAAGCGTCTGCGCACGCAGGGCCGCGACCGTTTCCTCCACGCGCGGCGAACTGTCGTGCGTGCGGATCAGCGCGGTGTATTCCACCGCCGCGTTCGAGTCCGAACCCACCGCCGTCTCCCTGTCGAAGTCGCGACCCGCGATGCCTGCCCTCACCCGTCGTTGAGGACCGAGCCGACGAGCAGCGATCCGTGCTGCTGGACGTCGCGGGCCAGACGCGTCAGCTGCTGGGTCGACGTCTGATTCTTCCGGGCGACCATCAGCGCGGCCCCCGCGCGAGTGGCGATGATCTGCGAATCGGCGTACTGGCCGGCGGCGGGCGTGTCGATCAGGATGACGTCGTGTTCGCGTGAATACTTCGCGATCAGATCCTTGAACGCTTCGCGGCCGAGAAGCTCCTGAGGGTTCGGCGGGACGGTGCCGGCCGGAAGGATCGACAGCCCCATGAACGAGTTCAGTCGCACGACCGGCGAGGGACCGGTGTAGCCGGACAGCAGGTCCGAGAGGCCGGGCCGCGCATCGATGCGGAACAGATGATGCTGGGTCGGCGCGCGCAGGTTGGCGTCGATCAGCAGGGTCCGTTCGCCGAGTTGCGAGAAGACGATCGCGAGGTTCGAGACGATGAAGCTCGCCCCGGTACCGCTCACCGGCGCGAGCACCGCGAGAGCCTTTCGCCGCACGTCGGCATCGAACCAGCGCAGCATCAACTGGCTGCGCAGCGCACGCAGTTGCTCGACCGCTTCACTGAAGGGCTGATAGGCCGCGACCAGGGAGGAACTGAGACTGGTGTCGCCGGCCGGCAGGTACTGGTAATCGAACTGATGGGACAGCGCATGACGGATGTCTTCCTCCGTCAGCAGACCGAGCTGGATCGCCGCTTCCCCGAATCGTTGCCCATGCGTCTTCTGGGCTCTGAGGACGCGCTCGGCATCCTCGGGCGAGATGCGGCCGGAGTCGATGAGGATGGCGCCGATCGAACGTCGCGTGACGACGTCCTCTTCGGCCGGTTCGGGCCGCGACAGGGACAGTGGCGTTGCGAAGGTCGTCATATCGGTCCGTCGTTCAGGTGGCGATGGGATTGTGGCCGAGCATCCCGCGCGGGCGTTTCGTCCGACCCTGCAGCAGCTTGACCTCGCCGATGCTGGCCAGTACCGGCAGGTCGAGGGCGATGCCGAGATCGTGCGTGGAACGGATGCGACGGTTGGTGAGCTCGAGCACCAGCGCGAAGGCGAGTCCGAGCGTCAGACCGACGACGGCCGCCGCGAGCGTGTTCAGCAGGACCTTCGGCTTGGACGGCGATGCGGGCGGCGTGGCCGGGCTCAGGATCGACACGTTGGTCTGGCTCGAGCGACTCTCCAGCCGCGTCTGCGCCAGGCGCTGACCCACGGCGTCGTAGTCGCGTTGCGCCGACTCGACATCGCGGCGCAGGACGTTGAACTCGTTGCGCTGCCGGTTGAGCTCGAGGACCTTGAGCTTCTGCGCGTCCATCGCCGCCATCAACTGCTGCTCGCGCTGCTTGTCGATCTTGAAGCTGGTATCGAACGACGTGGCGATCTGTCCGAGCTCGCGCGAGAGCTGCCGGCGCAGCGACGCGAGTTCGGCCTGTGCGCGCAGCGTCTGCGGATGGTTGCGGCCGAGATTCTCGTTGTTCTCCTGAAGCTTCGCATCGAGCTTCGCGATGTCGGCCTTCAGCTCGCCGACGGAACGGCTCTGCATGGCCTCGTTGGTGGTGCTGACGCTCTCGCTCGCGCGCTTGCTCCGACTCTCGGCGAGCGATCCCTGCAACTGGGTCAGCTGCGACGACAGCTCGCCCAGCTTGCTGTTCTCGTAGTCGAGGCGCTCGTCGTAGACCACGATGCCCGAGCTCTGCTGGTAGGCGCTCAGCGCCTTCTGCGCCTGCTCGACCTTCTGACGCGCCTGCTTGGTCTGCTCCTCGAACCAGACCGAGTACTGACGGGCCGGCTCGATCTTCAACGCGAGGTCTGTCTCGACGTAAGCCTGGGCGAAAGCATTCGCCACCTTGGCGACGAAATCGGGATCGACGCCGGTATATGCGATCTGCACGACGTTGCTGTCCCGGGACGGCTTGGCGTCGAGCTTGTAGCGCAGACCACCGGCGGCCCAGGTGACGAAGTCGCCCTTGCCCTTCTCGTTCTCCATCCAGATACGCCGCAGGTCCTCGTCCTGATCCATGTGCAGCAGGACGACCGCGCGCGACGCGACCCGGGTGCTGTTGATGATGTCGACCTGCGTCGTCAGGTAGCCGGGCAGCAGGGCGCTCGCCGAGACCGTCCCCGCGACCGGGTCGATCGACTTGTCGACCAGCACCGCCGCGGAAGCGGTGTACTGCTTCGGCAGGAGGATGCTGACGACGAATCCGACGAGAGTCGTCAGGACCAACGCGCCGACGATGACGACCGAGCGGGCGCGGAGGATGTTGAAGAGCTGCGAAAAATTCATCGACTTTCCGGTATCAGAAAAAGGTGCCTGGTCGGGTCGCCGGGCTGCCCCGCCTGCGGGGCGGCGACTCTCAGGCTGGTTCGTTGATCACTACGAAGGGAGCAATTTCCATGCCGAACGCCCTTCGATGCTGAAGCTAACTCGTTGATCTTTTTGCACTCGCCCTCATGGTGCGCGGCAACGAAGCCTACCTTACTTCGGTGCACCCCTCGGGTCTTCCCGGATTGCAATCGTGCCGAAGTGTTCCGGACCTTCGGCAAGACGCTTTCGAAGCAGCGCGGCCAGACGGATCGCGAGGGCCACGATGGTCAGCGTCGGATTGGCGTGACTGCTGGTCGGGAAGGTCGCCGCGCTGGCGACGTACAGGTTGCGCACACCGAAGACCGCGCAGTCGCCGTCGACGACTCCTTCGCCTTCGCCGTCGGCCATCCTCGCGGTTCCGAGATGGTGGCCGCCGACCGGAACGGATCGCCGGATGCTCGCCGCGAGCTCCTCCTCGTCGAACTCGACGCGTGCGCTGCCCGTTCGAGCGATCGCGTCGCGCAGCACCGCGAAAGCACGCAGGCCCGCGGCGATATCGTCGCCCGCGACACGCCAGTCGATATGAACGCGGGGCAGGTCGTGTCGATCGCGGGTATCGGCGAGTGTGATGCGGCTGCTCTCGAGCGGCGTCTGTTCCGAGTTGAATTCGAGCGGATAGCTCCCGTCGGCATTGGCGATCAGCGTGTACGGCAACTTGCGGCGCGGAAGTACGCGCCGGAACAGCCAGGTGGTCCCGAAGCGCGCGAGCGGCGGCAGACCACGCGCGACGTTCAGCAGGTGCTCCCCGCGCGAAGACACCACCGGCGCCTCGGCGCCGTGACGGAGGATCGCCTGGTATTCGGGGATCAGCGTGGACTTGGCCAGGAAGATGGTCGACATCACCGCGCTGCCGTGCGCCGCGTCCGAGTAGTCGGGGAAGTGCAGCCGAAAAGCCGCGTTGAGGAGACGATGCTCGCGCTGCGCCTGCGCGGTGAACTGCAGCTTGCGTCGGCTGTAGACCCCGTCGTTCGTCTTCTCGAAGCCGAAGGCGACCGGCGCCCCGGGGGCGGCGACGAGCCGGGCGCAGACGTTCTCGCCGTGACACGCATAGCAACGTCCGAGGCGGTCACCGCGGTTGCCGAGCCCGTTGGCCCGCGGTTCGGAGACGAACAACAAC
The DNA here is from genome assembly GCA_937872165.1 of uncultured Burkholderiales bacterium. Taxonomy (GTDB): domain Bacteria; phylum Pseudomonadota; class Gammaproteobacteria; order Burkholderiales; family Burkholderiaceae_D; genus CAHJXF01. The sequence continues at coordinate 47,587 of CALMOR010000142.1, forward strand.
CTCGTCGTCTCGATGCCACCGAGCGCCAGCACGAAGATCTTCGCGCGAACCTCGAAGCGGCGGTCGGCCCGGCTGATGAAGACCGCATGGTCGATCGTGTCTTCTCCTGGCCGCCGATGCAGCCGTGTGCAGCGGGCGTCGAACACGACCTGCACATGCTTCGATCGCTTCAGTCGGCCGCGATACTCGCGACCGAAGTTCGTCGGCAGGCTGTATCGCTCGATCCGGTCCATCACCACGGGATCGTCCGCAGCGAGGCCGGGAATGGTCGGCACCCCCTCGACGCCCGAGCCCTCGATCGAGAAGTCGTCGCGACCGGCGTTGCAGTACTCGAGAGCCTTCGAGTAATGGCGGGCGACGTCCTCGTAGCGGATCGGCCAGCCGCTGTGCGGCACGTGGTCCCGCCGTTCGAAATCGATCGGGTCGAACGGGACGCAGCGGCCGCCCCAGATGCGGGTCGTGCCGCCGACTCCGGTCCGCCGGAATTCGACCGGCGCGGGATGGGGAGAGACGGCGGTCCCCGCGTAGATGTCGCCGGCGAGCTCGCCATCCGGAGCCATTCCGCCTGCCTCCAGCAGCAGCACCCGCACGCCGAGGTCGTCGAGTTCGCAGGCCGTCGTGATGCCGGCGGCGCCTGCTCCGATGATGCAGACGGTCGCTTCGAAAGCGTCGGGTCCAAGGTCCGCACTCGAGGAGATCATGAAGGTGAGGCTTGCGTCGGAAACAGGGTGCGGCAGCGACATCTACCGGTTGCAGAGCGTGTTCACTGGACGCTTCGCGGTGGCGAAACGACCGGCCGCAGTATGCCGTGTTCGGGCATGGCGACCGTCGCAACGTCCTGAAGGAGATAGACTATCGCTTGTTTGCTGCAACGCAGCGAATGGCACGCTTCTCGCATTCCCTGCCCGGCCGAACCACTTCGGTCGTTTCCGGTCCAGTCATGGCGAACGTGGATCACGAAAGGAAGCTGTTCATGGATGAGGGACGACATTGCGCCTGGCCTATCTGATTCTCGCTCACAACAACCCCCGTCACGTCCAGCGTCTGGTCGCTTCCCTGTCGTCTCCGGACGCGCGCTTCTTCGTCCATCTGGATCGGAAGGCCGACCTCGCCCCCTTCGCCCATCTGCGCAGCGATCGGGTGGCGTTCAGCGAGACGCGCATCGATTGCGCGTGGGGAAACATCTCGCTGGTCGATGCGACGTTGGTGGTCGCCCGCATGGCGCTGGCCGCTCCGGAACCGTTCGACTACTACGTCTTGCTGAGCGGCGCGTGCTATCCGATCAAGTCCACGCGCTATGTCGAAAGTTTCTTCGCGAAGCATGCGGGCACCGAATTCATCGAAGGCATTCTTTTTCCCAACGCGGCCTTCGGCAAGCCGATCGAGCGGCTCACTCGCTTCTTCATCGCACGCGAACGACCCTTCGCGCGGTTCAAGTGGAAGCTTCAGTCGCTGCTCCATCGCGTCCTCCCGCCGCGCGACTATCGGCGTCATTTCGGTGGGCTGGCCCCGGTCGGCGGTTCGCAGTGGTGGGCGTTGACCCATGCGGCACTGGTCCATGCCTGCGCCTTCATCGCCGAGCGGCCGGAGCTCTACCGCTTCTGCAGGCACGTCGACTGCCCCGACGAACTCCTCTTCCAAACGGCGCTGTGGAACTCCCCTTTCCGCGACCGCATGAGTCACAGCCTCACCTACACGCACTGGTTGCCGGGCAAGATGGGGCCCGAGTTGATCGACGGGCCGATGGTCGCCCGCTTCCGGGCTGCTCGTGTACTCGACTCGTCATCCAACAACTCGCCGCACGAGAAGCGGGAAGTTCTCTTCGCGCGAAAATTCACCGATGCATCGACGAACCTGGTGTGCGAGATCGACACGATCCGGGCGGCGTATCCGGATGCGGCTTGACCATGACCCTTCTTGCGGGCCATTGTCTTCGCTTTCCACCGAGCACCTTGCGCAACCGATGAATTCGTTGAGCGATTTTTTCGACATCCATTCCGGAGCGGCCGCCCCGCTGCTCGGGCAGAGCCGGCTCAAACTCCGCTTGCGCGACCAGCTCTACGATCTCGCGGTCCGTCGCGGCCGCGGCCTCGCGAAAGTGCGCAGCCGTGCATCGGCGACGCCGGCCCAGCGCGTTCTCGTCGTCGGTGTCGAAGTGCCGTCGCGCGGGTCCGACATCCATCAGGTCGTCGACGCGCTGGCCGAAGGCTCGCGCCACGAGATCGTCCGGTCCATCACGTCGATGGGCGACCGCGGGAAGTTCGCCAACATCGACGTGGCCATCGAGGAAGCGCCCGAGCCGCTGTCCGGCTTCGACTGGCTGATCGTGACCGACGACGACATCAGCTTCGCGCCCGGCTTCCTCGACGACATGATCGCGCTGGCCACGGAAGCGGATCTCTCCATCTCGCAGCCTGCGCACGCGTTCGAATCGCATGCGAGCTACACCATCACCAAGCGCCGCTGGAACTCGCTGGTGCGTAGGACGACGTTCGTCGAGATCGGTCCGCTCACGTTGTTCCGCGCGGACGCATTCGAGACCTTCATCCCGTTTCCCGCTTCGCGCTGGTGCTACGGCATCGACTTGTTGTGGACGGAGCTCGCGGAGAAGAAAGGAATGCGCATGGGGATCATCGACGGCACGGCGATCCGTCATCTGCGCCCGGTCGCGGGCTCCTACGGCATGGATGGCGCCATCGAGGAAGGTCGCGCCTTCCTCAGCCGCTTCGACCTGCGCCGCAAACGCGACGATCTCTGGAAGACGAACGAAGTCGTGCTGTCGGCGGCCTGACGCCGGCTTACCGGTTCAGGGCAGGCCGTCGGTGCCTTGCTTGGCCTGACGCGGAACGACACGTACCCAGATGCGCAGCATCTCGTCGAAGAGTGCGTGACGGTACGAGCGCAGCAGCGCGAACCAGAACATCGCCCCGACCGCGATCGCGAGGCCGATCAATGCGAGCGAGGTATGCGGCGACCAGTCGGAAGCGATCATCAACAGGAGCGACGGACCTGCGGCCGCCAGCGTGAGCATCGCGCTCTGGACGAACACGTGCGAGATCTGGCCCGGCTCGCTTCCCGCCATGCCGCGCATCTTCGGCCCGTAGATGCAGAGCGCATAGACGGCATCGACCAGTCGTCCGGCCGCCGCGGCCGTGAGGCTGATCAGCGAACCCAGCGTGAAGCTGACGACCGTGACGACGGCGCGCGACGCTTCGACCCGAGCCTGCCAGCCGGTGCGCTTCGTCAGCACGCACAGCTCCCAGTTCATGCCGAAGCCGAGGCCGATGATGTTGCACGTCACGATGATCGCGAGCGGCCAGGCCGCCTCGGACCACTTGTCGCCGTACAGCGTGTGGATCAACGGGCCGCTCAGGATGGCCACGCCGGCCATCAGCGGCCACACCAGGGCCGTGATCAACGACAGACCGCTCAGGAAGGTCTTGCTGACCGTCTTCGTCTCGCGCATCTCCTTGGCCATCTGCGAGAAGATCACGCGCGTCGACAAGCCGTAGACGTTGTCCCACAGCTGGCCCGCGAGGCCGGATGCCCGGACGTAGACGCCGAGCGCCGCGAAGCCGAGCAGGCGACCCAGAACGAGCTCGGACAGCCGCTGCGCGAGCGCGGCGACGCCGCCGATCGACATCATCTGGAAACCGAAGCTGGCGACGTCGCGCCATCCGGTGAGCCCCAGCTTCACGCTGGCGTGATGACGCCCGATGACGTTGAAGGCCACCGCGGTGAAGAGCGACGAGACGACCATGCCGATCGCGGGACTCAGCGCGCCCAGACCGGAGACCGCCATCGCGATGACGACGCAAGCGGTGATCGCGGTCCGACCGATGCTGATCAGCGCGATGGCGCGGAAGTTCATGTCCCGCTGCAACAGCGTCGACGGCAGGAACTCGAAGACGCTGATCAACGGCGTCAAGGCGATCAGCATCAGCACGTGCTGGACCTGCGTGTTGAGATCGAACAGCGGTCCGGCCAGCGTCACGGCGCCGATGGCGACGCTCAGCACGAGATTGAGCAGCGCGTTGACCGTGAAGACCGTCGACTTCGTGATCGCGTCGATCGCTTCGTGGCGCACCAGATAGGCACCGACGCCGAACGACGAGAGGATCGACAGGGCGCCGGCGGTGGCGGTGCCGACGGCGAAGATGCCCATCTCGTAAGGGCCGAGGATACGGGCGACGATGACCGAAGAGCTGAACGACACCACGAAGATCACGCCCTGGGCGCCGTAAGACCACGCGAGGGATTTGCGCACCGACATCGGAGATTCACTTCATGAAAGCACGGAGGCCCTGCAGGGACCCCGCGCGTTGATCCTTCGCGCATCCGTGCGCGGTACGCCACGAAGGATGCACGGTTCGTGCCGCGATCCTCGCGACGGCGACCGCGACGGCCGAGGTGCGACCGAGTGGTTACTGCCGGCGACTCAGCCGCCGTCGGATACGATGCAGCGCATAGCCGAAACGCGACGCAGTGTAACCGGGCAGGCGTCCGAGCACCGCCCGCAACTCGTCGCGCAGGGTCGCGTTCGGCGGCCGTTCCGCCGCCGCCCTGCGGGCCTTCTCGAACGCTTCGTTGACGCGGTGTCTCGATCGCCTGTTCAAGGCTCGCGCCTTACCCGACACCTTCGCATAGGCGCGGAAGCGTTCGTACGCCGGCGCTTTCCGCATGCGATTGAGCTCGATGAGAGCGTCGAGGACTTCGGACCTGAACTTGCGGCCGCGGTTCGCCTCGCTCGCCGAGCCCCTGTGCACCCGGAACGAGACGAGCTCGCGGCCCACGTAGACGACGCCGACGTTCGAGCCAAGCCGATTCCACATCTCGCTGTCGCAGAACTGGACCAGCATCGGATCGAACGGTCCGTAGCGTTCGAAGAGTCGCCGGTCGATCATCGTCACCGACGGCTCGCCGACGATGTTCCATCCGAGGTCGCCGAGCTTCGCGTCGGAATACTCGTCCGCCGTCAGTCGACGCCCGCTGCCGTAGATGCGATCGAGGACCGCGCGATGATCGGCATACTCGCGGACCAGCGAAGCATCGATCCCGCCTTCGAAGAGCAGCTTCCGGGCGCACGCCACGAAGCCGTCGCTGGTGTTTCCGGCGGCGAGCATTTCGGCGAGGCACTCGACGTCCATCAGGTCGTCCTGGAACAGATACTTGATCCATCGACCGCGAGCGAGGGCGAGGCACCGGTTCCAGTTGCCGACCAGCCCGAGGTTCCGCTCGTTGACGTGGACCTGGAAGCGCGCATCGGAGGCGGCCCGGCGACGGGCGAGCGCCACGCCGGCATCGGTCGAACAGTCGTCGACGACGAGGACCTCGAAGTCGCCGAACGACTGTGCCGCTATGCTGGCGAGGCAGGCGTCGAGATAGTCTTCTCCGTTGTAGATCGGAACGCAGACGGATATGAGCGGTGTATTCATCGACCTGTCGATGTCGAACAGTGCATTGAAAGAAAGATCGGAAAAGTGACGAGTCGCATGCATCGCCTGAGGGAGAAGAAGACGCGCCTACGAAACTGGATGCTGCGCAAAGGGCTGTTGCCGGTCACGCCGCTCGATACGTTCGGAATCTGGTTGCGCGAACCGCCGCCTCTGCATTCGCGCAGGGTCTGCGTCCTCGTCTGTTTCTCGGTGGACGGAACGGTTTCCGAGCATACCCTTTTCCTCGCCCGCAGCTGGCACCTGCAGGATTTCGCCGTCATTCTCGTCATTGCGACCGACCGTCCCGAAACGGTCGCATTGTCGCCGGACATTCATCCGCAATTGGAAGGAATCCTGATTCGTCGGAATTCGGGTTACGACTTCGGTTCGTGGGCCACGGCAATCCGGTATCGGCCGGACCTGCTCGAAGCCACGCTGCTCGCGCTCGCCAACGACAGCCTCTACGGCCCGCTCTCGAGTTTCGCCGGTCTGCTGCGACGGGTGGACGAGTCCGACGCGGACATGATCGGCATGACCGACAGCTACGAATATCAACATCACATCCAGAGTTTCCTGGTCTTCTACAAGCCGCGCGCATTGAAGAGCGTCGCGTTCACCCGCTTCTGGCGCGGCATCCGGGGAGGCGAGCGCGAGGCGACCATCCAGCGCGCGGAGCTCCCGCAACTGGCCGCGATGCGGGCCGCCGGACTCGCCGTCGACATCCTCTTTCCGCATACGCCGGGCCTGCTCACGAATCCGACCCTGCTGCACTGGAAGGAACTTCTTCACGATGGATTTCCCTTCGTGAAGGTGCAGTTGCTGCGCGAGAACCCCTGGGGCGCCGACATCGCCGGCTGGGACGTCGTCATGCGCGAGCACGGCTACGATCCGGCGATGGTCCGCACCCATCTCGGCCCCCTCTATGCAGGCTCGGCGGCCGCGAAGGCCGTCGCGCGCTGACGTCCGCACGCATCGACGCATCGCACGCATCGCACGCATCACGACGACCCGCCCTTCGCATCGCGGCGCTTGTTCGCCAGATGGCGAAGGAGGTCGCCCAATGCGGTCGGCATGATCTTCCAGGGAATGATCGCCATCAGATCCGCGAGCGGACGGCGCCTCTTCGGCTTGATCATCTGCCGAAAGACGATACTGCGCCGATTGGCGCCGCCGATGATTTCGTAATTGGCGGAAATCGCATCGCGAATGGTCGTCAGATCGGTCTTCGACAATGCATAAGGTCGATAAGCGGTCAATTCCAGCAGTTTCGCGGCGGTCGAAGCCGCGAG
>CALMOR010000142.1:54320-55676 GCA_937872165.1 uncultured Burkholderiales bacterium
ACGCCATCTCGATCATCGCCGCCAGACTTCCGATCGATTGGAACGTCTTCAACGAATCGCGGGAAAATACGATATCCGCCTGATCGGTGCGCCGTCGCTTTTCGGAAATGGCCGCCAATTGCGAATTGATCGCCGATATCCGGCCGTTGACGACCGATTTGGCCGAGATACTGTCGGCGTGAACGCGATATTCGCCCAGGACCTCGACGACGTTGGCGAGTCGTCCATGGCCCGCGAGACGCCAATAGAGATCGGCGTCCTCCGAATGGAAGGCATGCCGATAGCCACCGATCGCGACGAGCGGCCCGCGACGCGCCAAGAGGAACGGATGGAGGAGATACGGTTCCACGGCCGGGAAGAAGAACGGATCGCCCGCCACGTCTTCCCTGAATTCGGTGACATAGCCGGTTCGCTCGCCCGACCCGTCGATATGGAAGGCATTGCAGCCGACGGCCACGCAATCGGGATGCTCCGACAGATAGTCCATCTGCGTGCGCAACCGGTGACCGAAGGCGAGGTCGTCGGCATCGAAGCGCCCGATGAACTCCGCGTCGCTGACGGCGAGACCCGTGTTGAGCGCGTCGACGATGCCGCGGTTCGCCGTGCTGACGACGTGGATGCGGGAGTCGTCCGCCGCCATCCGCTTCAGGATCGCGGGAGTCCCGTCGGTCGAGCCGTCGTCGATGACGATCATGCGGATATCGCCGAAGTCCTGGTCGCAGATGGATCGCAGCGACGCTTCGACGGTGGTCTGTGCGTTGAATACCGGTATCAGCACATCGATCGCGGCTCGTCTCGAACTGTTGCCCATCTCTTCTCCATGCTTCGCCGCGCGGGGTCGTGTCCTCCCGCTCTCGTCGTCGCTGCATCCGAAGCAAGCCGCGGGCCGGCCCGGCCGCTGCGGACGCGTCCGCCTTCCCGCTCTTCGTCCCGACGTTCATCGCGTCGCTGCGAACCGGCCGTCCTCTTCTACAGCACGGTCCCCGACTTCGCGGCCGACGACGCGCGCTCGTGGACACCTCGTCGACGCGGGATAATCCGCCCCGATACTCGCTCGTTCCGGGGCGACGCGTCATTTCCGGGGAGATCACCATCAAGACGAGAGCCGCCATCGCATGGAAGTCGGGCGCGCCGCTGACCATCGAAGAGATCGACCTCGAAGGCCCGAAGACCGGCGAGGTCCTCGTCGAGGTGAAGGCGACCGGCATCTGCCACACGGACTGGTACACGCTGTCGGGCGCCGACCCGGAAGGCATCTACCCGTCGATCCTCGGACACGAGGGGGCCGGGGTCGTCCTCGACACGGGCCCCGGCGTGACGTCGCTGAAGAAGGGCGACCACGTGATTCCGCTCTAC
>CALMOR010000143.1:0-389 GCA_937872165.1 uncultured Burkholderiales bacterium
CGACAGCGCGCGGGCCCACTACATCTATGCGGAGCTGCTCGCGCACGACGCGAACTTCTCGAAGGCCGCGTCGGAGGCGGCCGACGCGAAGCGCCTCGACCCGAAGATCGGCTTCACCGATCCGGCCAAGTTCAACGCGTTCGAACAGACGTTGCAGCGCGAGCAGAACCCCGCGCCTCGTCCGCGTGTCTCCGAGCGTTCGACCTCCTATGCGCCGGCTACCGCGGCTCCGACCCGTGCGATGGAGGACGGCGGTGTCCGCTCCGGCCTGCCGGGCTGGGTGTGGCTGGGCGGGCTCGTCGTTCTCGCGATCGTGCTCTGGCGTATGTTCGCGCGACGCGCCGTGCCGCGGCCGAGCGGCCTCGCGACCGCGGGCGGTCCTTCCGGCT
>CALMOR010000143.1:399-6796 GCA_937872165.1 uncultured Burkholderiales bacterium
CGCGGCGGCAGCGGCCTGCTCGGCACGGGGCTCGCGGTAGCGGGCGGAGTAGCCGGCGGCATGCTGATCGACGAGATGCTCCATCGCCACAACGACGGAGCGAGCGGCACGAGCAACATCGGCGGCTTCGATCCGAACGGCTATCAACCGTCGGGTGCCGACAGCGCCGCGAACGAGCTCGAGAACCGGCCCGTCGACTTCGGCAACGGGGGCAACGATTGGGACTCGGGTTCGGTCGACACCGGCGACTCCGGCGGCGGCGGATGGGACTGAGGGAACGGGATCGAGGGCGGGGATTGAAGCTCGGACGATGACGCGTCGCTCGCGCAGCGCGCGTCTCGTCGCATCGAGGCCTTCCACGTGGACGGCATCGATGCCGGCTCGTCGTGCGGCCTCCACGTTGGCAGGCGCGTCGTCGAAGTAGAGGATATCGCCCGCGTCGACGCCGCAGGCCGCGATCGCGTATTCGAAGCAGGCGGCATCGGGCTGGACGAGGCCGATGCGGTGCGACGACAACGCGACGTCGAACATGCGCTCCAGTCCTTCGAGGCGCGCCCGGTGCAGGCTGTTCGCATTCGTCAGGCAGCCGACGCGACAGGTGCGGCGCAGGTCGGCGACCAGTTCCGGAGCACCCGCATGGAAGCCGATCGGCCATCCGCGAAACTCGTCGATGAACTGCTCGACCGAACAGGTCAGCCGCCAGTCGTCGACCAGTTGGCTCGCGAAGGTCTCGACATCGACGAGGCCTAGCTCGAAGCGCCGCACATCGGCGACGCCAGCCAGGCGCGCTTGATCGCGGCCGCATCCCCCCGCTCCGACGTCATCGTGGCGAGATGCTCGGGACCGAGGTTGTCGACCAGCACGCCGCCGAGATCGAAGAGGAGGAAGGGACTTCCGCCCCGCGTCGATGCGGCTCGCCCTACAGCGTCAGCCGGAAGTCGTTGACGAAGGCGCCCGGCAGGCGCTTGCTCGACGTCGTGCGCGAGCCGTAGGTGCTCGAGCTCGGGATGAATTCGCGCGTCGCGGTGAGGCCGGTGAGATGGTCGCCGAGGATGCGATAGATGCTGTCGTCGAAGCGCATCACGTTGGTGGGCGCGACCGCTTCGCCGTTCTCGACCCAGAAGGTCGCGAAGCGCGTCATCCCCGTCATCCGGCAGTTCATGCGATCCGAGAAGTTGAGATACCAGAGGTTGTTGATGCACAGACCGGTGCCCAGTTCGCGCAGCGTCTGTTCGGTCTCGACGGTACCGGCCGCCATGTCGAGGGACACCGCCTCCTCCTCGCCCGTCTCCGCGCCGTTCTGCACGAGCCCGTACTCGCGCGCCGTGCGCGGCGACGCGAGCAGCCCGATGCCCTGGCCGCGGTCGATCAGGTCGTAGCGGTCGGGCCGACGAAAGCCGTCGGACTGCCAGGCAGGCATCAGGCCGCCCGCGGTGTGCTCGGACATCGAGACCAGCGGGCTCAGCGTCGCCTGACGGTCGTAGAGCTTCTGCAGCGGGTTGGTCCTCGTCGCCCGAGCCTTCGCGGAGAAGCCGCCCCAGCTCATCATCGACACGAGCTCGGCCATCGCCATCGGCGAGAGGTAGACGCGATACGAGCCCGGGTCGATCCGCCGCGTCGGCATGCGCAGCACCGCCACGTCGTTGGCCGCGCGGATGATCTTCGCGCGCAGCACTTCGGAATCCCATTCGAAGCCGGCGTAGCTGCTCTTGGCGGCCTTGTCGGCTTCGTAGTAGAGGCTCCACTCGAAGTTGAAGTTGGAGACCTCGTGCCAGTTGTGGTGGCCGAACGAACTCGCGAAGCCGCGCTGGATGGGACCGGTCGCGAGGAAGCCGACGAGGTCGTGGCCGACGCCGAGGTCGGTCACGGTGGAGGCCATGTCGATGCCCGACGCGAGGCGACCGACCTTGACGTTGCGCGACGTGAAGCCGTCGGTCTCGATCGTCAGCAACGGATCCGCCGGAAGATCGGGCAACGTGTTGCGCAGCGACGCGAGCGCGCGTTCGCAATGCGCGAGATCGCTCGCGAGGTCGCCCGACAGCGTCAGCGAGATCGCCGCCTGGCGCGGCCCGTCGCCCTCCTCGTGGATCAGCCGCAGCGACAGGTAGGCCTGGTCGACATGGCCCGCCTGGCGGATGCGCGCGTGATTGAAGCGCACGAAATCCGACTGCTCGGCCGCGTACGAGCACATGAACTGCTCGTCGGCCTGCAGGAACTTCGGCAGTCCCTTCGCGAGATCGCCGAAGTAGCTCTCCGCATCGACGCGCGGCATGCGCTCGCCGTCGCTCGCACCGGGGTCGAGGAGGCTCGGGGAAGGACTCGGTCGTGCGCTCAAGCGGCACCTCCGGCGCCGAACACGTCGACGTCGGCGAACAGGCAGGCCGGCGACGCATGGCCCACGCGAATCACCTGCGACGGTTCGCCCTTGCCGCAGAAGGGCGTGCCCATCACCTCGAGCGTGCTGTCGTCGCCCACCGCCTTGAGGCTGCGCCAGAAGGTCGCCGAGATACCGCGGTAGTTGGGGTTCTTGACGATGGTGGTCAGCTTGCCGTGCTCGATCAGCCGGCCCCATTCACAGCCGAACTGGAACTTGTTGCGCGAGTCGTCGATCGACCACGAGACGTTGGTCTTCATCAGGATGCCGTGTTCGATCGACGCGATCATCTCGTCGAGCGACGAGGCGCCGGACTCGATGTTGAGGTTCGCCATGCGGTCGATCGGCGCTCGGTTCCAGCTCGACGAGCGCGTGTTCGCGACGCCGCCGAGGTCGAGGTGCTCGCCCTGCAGATGCTTCGCGCGCGCCTGCGACAGCGCGCCGCCGAGCGGCTTGACCAGCAGGCCTTCGCGGATCAGCAGCTCGCGCCTGGCCTCGCCGCCCTCGTCGTCGAAGGCGTAGCTGGCGAACTGCTCGGGACGCGTCGGATCGAAGCTGACGTTGAGCAGCGGCGAGCCGTACTGGTAGTGACCGAACATGTCGAGCGTGACGAAGCTCGTGCCGGCGAAGTTGCGTTCGTCGCCGAGGATACGATCGAGTTCGAGCGGATGGCCGATCGACTCGTGGATCTGCAGCATCATCTGGTCGGGCATCAGCAGCACGTCCATGCGACCGCTCGGACAGTTCGGCGCCTCGAGGAGGTCGAGGGCCTCGCGCGCGACGAGCGCACCGGCCGCCGCGAAGCCCGAACGATCGAGCACCTCGGCCCCTCCCTGCTGACAGAAGCCGTTGTACTGCCCGCCGAGGCTGCGGGTCTGCGTGTCGCTGCCGTCGCTCGCGGTGACCTGCACGTTGGGCAGCACGAAGCGATGGACCTGCGTGACATCGCCGCCGTGGCTGGTGAGATAGCGATGCGACGCGACGCAGGTCTCAATCGACGCGTAGCTGTCGACGATGCGGGCGTCGATCTGGGCGGCGGCATCCACCGCGGCGACGAGCGCGAACAGCTCGCGACGCGACGGCATCGCCCGCTCGACCGGAGGGGCGTAATGACCGCGCGGCGCCGCATCGGTCGGCATCGGGTACTGCAGCACGGAGCGGCCGCCGGTCGCATCGGCCCAGTCGCGCGCCTTGTCGAGCGCCGCCTGCAGCCCCGCGAGCGAGAGGTCGGACGTCGCGGCATAACCGTAGGCCCCGCGGTCGATCACCGTGACCATGGCACCGCGGTCGATGCGACGCGTGAACGGTTGCGGGACGCCCTTACGGACCGACACGCTCTCGCTGTCCTCCTCGACGAGGCGGACGGCGAAGAACTCGACGCCGGCCTCGAGACGGCCGAAGAGTTCGGCCATGGGATCGGCGGCGACGGAGGTCGTGGAGGAGACCGGCAGTGCACTCATGGAGCTCGGAACCTTGTATTGGCCGAACGCATGGCGCCGCACGGACCGACGTGGCGGCGGCGATGGATTCGACGCGGGTGGCGCCGGCGACCGACGATCGGATGCGCCGACGAAAGGGGATCGAGGAAGGCTACCGCAAACGACGGCCGCAGGCGACCCCTCAACCGGTGATCGCCACCCAGCGCCGAAGGAGGTCTCCGCCCTCGACGGGCGGCGACGCGGCGAGCGTGCCGATGGCGGCCGCGCCGGCGTCCGGCGCGCAGAGCTTCAGCACGCGATCCACCGACTCGCGCTTGCAGGCGATCAGCAACGCGCCGTTGGTCTGCGGGTCGGTCAGCAGCGAGCGCATCTCCGGCATCACGTTGTCGGCGAGGTCGACGCAGCCACCGTCGCGATTCCAGTTGCGCGACGAGGTCGCCGCGACGCATCCCGCCTTGGCCAACGCCAGGGCGCGCGGGAGCGCGGGGACGCGACGCGCATCGATGTCGGCCGGCAATCCCGACGAACGCGCCATGGCCAGTACCGCGGCGATGAGTCCGCCGGGCCCGACGTCCGCGATGGCGTGGACGTTCTTCAGGCGTCCGAGCGCGATGCCGACCGCGTTCGATCGGCTGGCATCGTCGATCAGCGCGCGCCGGGCGTCGTCGTCGAGGCGTCCCTTCGCATGGGCCGCCGCGTAGATGCCCGCGCCGAGCTGACCCGCGAGGATCAGGACGTCGTCCGGCCGTGCGCCGTGCGCGCCGCGCAGGCGATCGGGCCTGACGATACCGGCGACCGTGACGTCGAACAGCAGGTTGGGGGCGTCGATCAGCCGCGCGTCGGCGAGGACCGCGCCCGCGTCCCGCATCGCGATGGCGGCGCCCTCGACCAGCGAGCGGCGCGCGAGGTCGCTCGCCGCCGCGGGGCATTCGCAGCGCATCCGTGCGAAGAGCGGCGTGGCCGCGACGGCATGCACCGCGGTCAAGGCCGCGGTCGCCGCGATCCTGCCGCACGCATACGCGTCGTCGATCGCCGCTTCGCGTCGGGTCGTGGCGAGGACCAGCGTCTGGGCCGCGTTGATCTTCCACAACGTCGTGGAGCCGCTGCCCGGGCCCGACACCAGGTCGGCTGGCACGGCGATACCGAGCGCGGAAAGAACCTCCGCGAGCAGTGGGCCGCCGGCCGGCACGACACTGTCGCCCGGGAACCGCGCGACGGTGCGCGACGCCTCCATCGAGCGGTTCACGTCAACCCTCGGCGATCCCTCCGACGACGGTGCTGAAGCCGCCGTCGACGTAGGTGATGCCGGCCGTGACGCCGGCGGCGAGGTCCGACAGCAGGAAGGCCGCGACGTTGCCGACGTCGTCGATCGTCACGTTGCGACGCAGGGGCGCGTGGGTCGACACGAAGTCGAGGATGCGGCCGAAGCCCTTGATGCCCGAGGCCGCGAGCGTCTTGATCGGACCCGCCGAGATGCCGTTGACGCGCACGCCCTTCGGGCCGAGCGACTCGGCGAGATATCGCACGCTCGCTTCGAGCGAGGCCTTCGCGAGTCCCATCGTGTTGTAGTTCGGCACCATGCGGTCGCCGCCCAGGTAGGTCAGCGTGATCAGCGAGGCGCGCTCCGACAGCATCGGCAACGCGGCCTTCGCGAGGGCCGGGAAGCTGTAGGCCGAGATGTCGTGCGCGACGCGGAAGGCTTCGCGCGAGAGGCCGTCGAGGAAGTCGCCGGCGATCGCCTCGCGCGGTGCGAAGCCGATCGCATGGACCAGCCCGTCGATCGACGGCCAGGTCTCGCCGAGGTCGACGAAGAGCGCCGCGATCTCGTCGTCGCTGCCGACGTCGCAGGAGAAGGTCAGCGTCGATCCGAACTCGGCGGCGAAACCCTCGGTGCGTTCCCTGAAGCGTTCGCCGACGTAGGTGAACGCGAGCTCGGCACCTTCGCGATGACAGGCCCGCGCGATGCCGTAGGCGATCGAACGGTTCGACAGCACCCCGGTGACGAGGATGCGTTTGCCTGCGAGGAAGCCCATGGAGTCTCCGGTGATGAACGGCGCGCCACGAGGAAAGAACGGTCTTAGACGCTCTGTTCGCCGCCTGCGGCCATCGCGCCCGCGCTATCGTGCGAAGGTCCCCGACGGACGACGCAGGTCGCCGCGCGGCGTCGCGAAAGGGCGCCAAGTATATGCAAAGAGGCGCCGAGGGCGTCCTCGCGGGACTAGCCCGACGTGGGGATTGACGGAGAGTTTTCGTGGTTTGTCGCATTCCATGCAAAATGCCGGCTGCGAACGCGGGGCCGGTCACTCGCCGGCGTCGCGGGTTCTCGACCGGCGCGGCGGATCGCTTCCGCTTCCACCCGGGTCGAGACGGGGCGCGGCCCGAACGGCGGCGCCCTTTTTTCGAATGCATCTTGAGAACCCTCGCTCGACGACGCGCGAGGCGGTCACAGGAGTAAGACCATGAACGACCGACGATCGATCGACGGCCAGCACGCATCGCGGCGCGGCTCATCGTCGTGGCGTTCCTCGCGCATCGCGGCGCTGGCCTTCGCCGTGCTCGCCGGCTGCGGCGTCCCCAACAACCC
>CALMOR010000144.1 GCA_937872165.1 uncultured Burkholderiales bacterium
AGCCTGCGTTGAGCGAATCGACGAAGTTGACTTCGCTCCACGGCGCCGCATAGATCGATCGTTCGATCGCCGCGACCTCCGCGATGTCGGACAGCTGCATCGGTGCGAGACGATGCGGCGACGACGGGTCGGCGACCTCGACCGGACGGGCGCTCATGGAAGGCTCGCGACGACCGGCAGGTCGGCAGCGGCGCTGCGTGCTCGCAGGCGGGCCGTGCGCTCCGCGGTCGTCAGCGCGACGTCGTTGCGGACATAGACCGGACTCGCGAACTCCGCCGCGACGAGCCGCCCCTCCAGGAGCGCGACGCGTCCGAGTCGCGCGACGTCGACGGCGTCCGCGGAGGGACGGGGAACGACGCGCGCCACGAGTCCCTCCATCGCGGCCGCATGCGTGCTCCAGGCATCGCCGCAGCCGACGTCGAGCGGGCGGTCGCCATACCTCGATCGAACGTGCTCGCGCAGGCGTTCGGGCGAGCCGAGCATCGGCGGGGCCGCCTCGTGGACGGCATCGTCGCGACGAACCATCGTCGACCAGTAGAGCTCGCCCATGCGAGCGTCCTGCGCGACGAGCATCGAGCGCTCGTCGCGGTCGTCGCGCATCGGCACCGACCGTGCGATCGCGTCGAGCGTCCCGATCGGAGCGACCGGTACCGAGGCGCCGAAACCGAGTCCCTGAGCCGCCGCGCAGGCGACGCGCAGGCCGGTGAACGAACCGGGACCCGCCGAGAACGCGATCGCAGCGCACTGATCGAGAGGGAGGGACGCTTCGGCGAGGACGGCATCGATCATCGCGAGCAGATGGGCCGAATGCGCGTTGCCCACCCGGGCCCGCCGCGCGTGGACGTCGTTTCCGCGCAGCAGCGCGGCGGAGCACCACGCACCGGACGTGTCGAAACCGAGGACAGCGGGGACCATGCGGACGGACAGGATAGGAACGGGTGTGGAGGCCCGCGATCTGCCGTTCAGTCTAAAGGATGAAGCGGGGCCGACGACGACCGGGGTTGAAGGATTTCCCGGACCGTCGCAGCCTCTCGCACCTTCGGCCGTTGTGCGACAGCAACGAACGGACGTGTGGTACGCGCCCTCGGCACGAATAACCGAACGTCCGTTCGAAAACTACGATATTGCTGCAGGTAGTCAGCTGCAGCGTTCTCCGACGTTCCGGCCGGGCAGGCCGGCGTTGACGGATAGGGACCGACGGATCAATAGTCTACGACACCGGTGGTGCCGCCTCCGACGTGAACGAGATCCGCATCGGCGACGAAAACGTATTGGGGTTGTTCGTCGATGGCGACTTCGGCGCTGTGCAGTTCGAGGTTCATTGGTGCTCCACGGGGTTCGTTGGGACTCAAGTACGATGCGGCATATGCAAGGTTAAGGTAGCAAGTCGGATTTGCGTTGATTCATGACTCATTCTTCAGGCACTGATTTGTTCTCGACTGGAGGCGATCCCGCCGAGCCGCCGGTCACGCGAGCCATCGCCTCGTTCTCGTCGATCTCGGAGACGCTGTCGCGCGCGATGGCCGGCTTCGATCCGGAACGCCGCCGCGACGTCGATTACCTGACGACGGTCCTGATGCACTGGCAAGGCGACGATCATGTCGACGAACGCTGCGCCCTGCTGGCTCGAGCCTGTTTCTACTATCAGCGGATCGGTTGCAGCTTCGATGGCATCCCGCGAGGCAGGGCGGCACGCGATCTCGCCTGCGCCCACGGCCTCCGGAACGCCGAGCGGCGCGCCTGCAACGCGCTCGGCGCGGTCTACCTCGACAGCGCCAATTTCGAGGATGCCTGTCGCTGTCTGGAGCGGACGATGACGCTCGCCCGCGAGCTGGGCGATCCCTTTCTCGTGAGCGTGGCCTTCCTGATGACGGGCGCGCTGTTCAAGGAGATGGGCTGCTACGGCGATGCGCTGGCGGCCATCGATCGCGCGCTGGCCTACAACCTGCGCACGCCCGAAGGCGAGCACGTGCGCTTCGTGAATGCGAGCAACGGACTCTTCTGCGCCCATCGTCTGCACGACGAAGCCGCGGCGCTGCGCTACATGACCATCGCGGCCGCCACCTGCGGCAACCCGCTGATCGATGACGCCACGCAGGCGGCGTTCGAATACAACCGAGCTGTCTACCTGCTGTCGCACGACGACGCCGAGACCGCGGAGATGCTGATCGATGCGGCGATGGTCAGACAGGCGCATACGCGCAACGCGCGCGTGCAGATCCTTCTGGCGACCGCTTCGTCGCTGTGCGACTGGGCGAGCCGGGATCTCCAGCGGGAAACCGATGCGCGCCGCAAGCTGCGCGACCTCTATCACCGCAGCCGCCAGACGCGTCTTCATCACGACGACGTGCTGCGGACGTTGATGAAAGTGCACAGCCGCCCGACATCGCGCGAGGACGCCGAGGTCGGCATGGCCTACGCGAAGGAGCTGGTCGAGTACACGACCGGTATCAAGCATGCCAAGTTCTATCGGCAGATGAGCGATCAGGGGCTCGCGAGACGGATGGGCGCCGAGCTCCCTTCGTCGATCGGAAACGTCGGCGAGTCCGGCGAACCGCCGAGCTTCGACCTCTACGCGAACGTGCGCCGCTGGCTGACCGACGAATCGATCGCGCCGGTGCCGGCGCCCGACGACGACTTCCTTTTTCGCACGGGCGACATCCGCAAGCACGACGAACTCACCGCCATCCACGACGACCTGGCGACGATGCGAACCGCATCGCTCAAGTCGTCGATCCGGACCGTGGCCTACGACATGGCGGAGAACTGGGCTCTCGCAGCCGAGTTCTTCGACGACCAGACCGGTCAGCACTGCTTCCGTGTCGGCCGTATCGCGGGCCTCGTCGCCGCCGAGATCGGCATGGACGCGGATTACTGCGCCCGCATCGAGCACGCGGCGCGTCTGCACGATATCGGCAAGATCACCGTCAACGAGCTGATCCTCCTCAAGCCCGGACCCCTCGATCCGGGCGAATTGACCGCGATGCGCGCTCATGCCGAGGTCGGCGGTTTCCTGTTGCAGTTCTCGGACGACCCCACGCTGAAGATGGCGTCGGTCATCGCTCGCCATCACCACGAGTGGTGGAACGGCACCGGGTACCCGCATGGCCTGGTCGGTGAACGCATCCCGCTCGAGGCCCGCATCTGCGCACTGGCCGATGTCTACGATGCGCTGACCAACGCGCGGCCCTACAAGCGCGCGTGGACGCATCGCACGACGGTCGAACAGATGCTGTCCGAGAAGGCCGCTCATTTCGATCCACGGCTGATGGACCCTTTCCTTCGCGTGCTCGAGCGGCACGTCGGGTCCAACGCGGTACCGCCTTCGACGCAGATGCACCTGAAGGACATGGACGCCAACGGCCTCCTCGTCTCGCGTCGCAAGCTGATGGCGGCGATCAACAATCAGTAGGACGGGTCCGCGGCACGACGCCGAGCGTCACGGACGCGTCGGCCGATAGACATCCCGTCCGGCCTCGTCGATCTGCTGGCGCAACGCGCGGCGCTCGTCCGGTGTGAGTCGGCCGGGTCTGCCGCCACGTTCGGGCTGCGGGACAGGATCCGGCGGCCTGAAGGCCGGTGGCGGCGCCTGCGGGACCGGAGCCGCTTCGCGTTCGACGGCCCGCTGCGGACCCGCGGGCCTGAGCCCTCGTTGCTGAGCCCTCTCCGCCTGGCGCGCCCCGCGAAAGTCGGAGGGGCCCGCCCTGAACATCGCCGCACGATGCACGCGCTGCTCGGGGAGCCGGGCGTTCGCCTCGGCCATCGACGCGACGGCGACGGCGCATCCCGCAAGCGATGCGCAGGCGATCTTGGCGAGTCTGATCAAGGAACCGAAGGCGTTCATCGGGACGGAGGAGCTTCGAACCTGCGGCTGCACGAGTCGACGCGTCGGCCGCGGCGACCGACGAGCCTCATGGTAGGACGGCCCCGTCGGGCGTCGCGTATAAGACGCTCGTGTTTTGTAACGGAGTATGTCCCGCAGCCGCCGAGGTTGCATGGATCAGACTATGGCCGGGCCGCATCGGAGGCCGCCGTCCCGACACTTTCTGCAATTCCTGTATCGGGACGTCGGGGAACGCGGCGTGACAGTCGCCGACGGACCGCATTACCATCGCCGCCATGAGCCATCTCCCACCGCACAAGATCCTCGTCGTCGACGACGACCAACGCCTGCGCGATCTGCTTCGGCGCTATCTCGGCGAACAAGGCTTCAACGTGTTCCTCGCCGAGAACGCCGCGGCGATGAACAAGCTGTGGATGCGCGAGCGCTTCGATCTGCTGGTCCTCGACCTGATGCTGCCCGGTGAAGACGGCCTGTCGATCTGCCGCAAGCTGCGCGGGACCAACGACACGACGCCGATCATCATGCTGACGGCCCGCGGCGACGAGGTCGACCGCATCATCGGCCTTGAGCTCGGCGCCGACGACTACCTCCCGAAGCCCTTCAATCCACGCGAACTGGTGGCCCGCATCCATGCGGTCCTCAGGCGGCGCAGCGCCCCCGAGGCACCGGGTGCGCCCGCTTCGGATGTCGAGAACTTCGTCTTCGGTCCCTACAACCTCGATCTGCAGACCCGCACGCTGACGCACGACGGACAGTCCAAGTCGCTGACCACCGGCGAGTTCGCGGTGATGAAGGCCTTCGCCCGCCATCCGCGCCAACCGTTGTCGCGCGAGAAGTTGATGGAACTCGCCCGGGGACGCGAGTACGAAGTGTTCGACCGCAGCCTCGACGTGCAGATCTCGCGGCTGCGCAAGCTGATCGAGGTCGACCCGTCGAGCCCGCGCTACATCCAGACCGTCTGGGGACTCGGCTACGTCTTCATCCCCGACGGTCCTCCCGCCGCGCACGCGGCGGCCGAAGCGGTCCCGTCGAGCGACGACACCTCCCCGTAGACGGCGCATCGAGTCTCATGCCGGGTGGCGTCTTCTGGCGCACTTTCCTGCTGCTCGTCCTCCTGATCGGCGCGAGCCTCGCGGGCTGGTTCCAGAGCTTCCGCATCTTCGAGCGCACGCCGCGTGCGCAGCAGATCGCGCAGACGATCGTCTCGGTCGTCAACGTGACGCGCTCCGCACTGGTCCACTCGGACCCCGCCAAGCGGACGGACCTCCTCGCCGATCTCGCGAGCAACGAGAGCATCCGCATCTATCCGCTCGAGCCGTCCGACGTCGTCGACGCATTGAGGGACACCGAATCGAACGCCCTGATGCTCGACTACGTCCGCGCCCGCCTCGGCCGCGACACGCGGATGGTCCGCAGCGTCAACGGCCGCGAGGGACTGTGGGTCAGCTTCTCGATCGAGGACGACGACTACTGGGTCGCGTTCGAGCGGGACCGGCTCGAGGTCGTCGGCGGGCTGCAGTGGCTCGGGTGGGGCGCGGTCGCGCTCGGGCTGTCCCTCGTCGGCGCGGTGGCGATGAGCCGTCTCATCAACCTGCCGCTGAAACGTCTCGCGACGGCGGCCGTGGTGATCGGTGCCGGCGGCAAGCCGGCATCGCTGCCCGAGAAGGGACCTCGCGAGATCCGCGACGCCAACACCAGCTTCAAC
Source organism: uncultured Burkholderiales bacterium (assembly GCA_937872165.1). GTDB lineage: Bacteria > Pseudomonadota > Gammaproteobacteria > Burkholderiales > Burkholderiaceae_D > CAHJXF01. Next base: position 5,550 of record CALMOR010000144.1, read on the forward strand.
ACGATGGTCGACGACCTCGCGCGCATCGAGGCGGATCGGGTCCTGCTGCTCGCGGGCATTTCGCACGACCTGCGGACACCGCTGACGCGCCTGCGTCTGGAGGCCGAACTCAGCGTCTCCGACGACGATGCGCGGCGCGCGATCGAAGGTGACATCGAGCAGATGGACTCGATCATCAGCCAGTTCCTGGAC
>CALMOR010000145.1:0-2908 GCA_937872165.1 uncultured Burkholderiales bacterium
CAAGACGACGACGCTGCGGCTCTGCCTCGGCCTGACGGCGCCCGATGCGGGGACGATCACGCGCGGCGGACTGCCGGTGCCCTTCAAGGCCCGCGAGGCGCGCATCCGCGTCGGCGTCGTGCCGCAGATCGACAACCTCGATCCCGACTTCACCGCGCGCGAGAACCTGCTGGTCTACGGCCGCTACTTCGGGCTGTCGGACGCGGTCATCCGCGCGCGCATCCCGTCGCTGCTCGAGTTCGCGAGCCTGACCTCGAAGGCGGACGCGAAGATCGGTGAGTTGTCGGGCGGCATGAAGCGACGTCTCACGCTCGCGCGCTCGCTCGTCAACGACCCCGACCTGATCTTCATGGACGAGCCGACCACGGGTCTCGACCCGCAGGCGCGCCACCTGATCTGGGACCGGTTGAAGAGCCTGCGCGCCGACGGCAAGACCATCCTGCTGACGACGCACTTCATGGACGAGGCCGAGCGCCTCGCCGATCGGCTCGCCGTCATCGACGAAGGGACGAAGATCGCCGAGGGCAGTCCGCGCGACCTGATCGCGGAGCACATCGAGACGAGCGTCGTCGAGGTCTACGGCGACGGTGCGAAGGCCTGGGGCGAGGCGGAGGGCGCCGGTCTCGCGGCACGACTCGAGACCAGCGGCGAGACGGTGTTCTGCTACACCGATGCGCCGAACCCGCTGCTCGATCGGCTGGCGTCGCGAGCGAAGCTGCGCTACCTCCATCGACCGGCCAACCTCGAGGACGTGTTCCTCAAGCTGACCGGTCGCGAGATGCGCGACTGAGTCAGCGGCCCGCGACGTCGTCGACCGCGTCGCCGAGGCGTTCGAGGTCGCTCGCGTCGTTGTAGACCTGGATCGAGACGCGCGCCCACAGCCGATCGGCGCGCGCGAGCACCGGGACCTCGATGGCGTGCTCGAAGAAGAGGGCGTCGCGCACGCGCTGCGCGTTGTCCGGGGTGACCGGACCCGGCCGGGCCGGCATCGGCAGCGCCACCATGCAGCCGGTCATCGACTCCGGAGTCTCGAACGATCGTCGCCAGCGATCGGCCAGCATCGTCGCGCCGTTCCATGCGAGCGCGTGGTTGTGGGCCCGCATCGCATCGATGTCGAGACGGTCCTCCATGAACGCGATGGCGGCCGGCGCCGCGAGCCACGCCGACGGATCGCGCATGCCGGTCCAGTCGAACTCCGCGATCCAGTCGTCGTCGACGACGCCCCACGAGATCACGGCCGGATGCAGGCCCGCGCGCTGCGACGGCGCGGCCCACAGCACGCCGCAGGCCCGCGGCGCGAATGCCCACTTGTGCAGATTCGCTGCATACCAGTCGACACCGAGCGCATCGATGTCGACATCGATCGCGCCGGGCGCATGCGCGCCGTCGACCAGCACCGCGACGCCGCGAGCCCGGCAGGTCGCGGCCATTCGGGCGAGCGGCAGCACGAGCGCGGACTCGGACGTGACGTGGTCGAGCAGCGCGACGCGCGTGCGGGGCGTGATCGCCGCCGCGAGCGCCGCGACGACGCCTTCCGGCGTGACCGACGGGAACGGCAACGCGAGGTCGACACGGTCGCTCCGCGCTCGCGTGCGATGAACGCCGCAGCCCGCGCGATGCCGCCGTAGGCGTGGTCCGGCACCAGGATCTCGTCGCCCGCCTCGAGCGTCATCGAGCGCAGGACCGCGCCGATGCCGCTCGTCGCGTTGTCGACGAAGACCAGCCCGTCGGCCGAGCAGCCGAGGAAGCGCGCGATGCGCGCGGCCGCGTCTCGCAGGCGCGGCGTCTCGAGTGTCGTCGTCGCCGACGTCGACGCATCGAGCCGCATCAGTTCGCGCAGCATGTAGCGGGCCGGCTGCCGCTCGATCGCGTCGAGGATCGCGGCGCGCTCGCGCATGACCGCGAGCGGCGTCACGCCGACGGTGCCGTGATTGAGGTAGGTCGTGTCGCGCTCGAGCGGGAACTCGTCGAGCCACGCAGGTCCGAACGCAGCCATCCTCGTAGGGTCCGTCGCCGTGATCGTCGGTCGTAGCCGCAGCATAGAATGCCGCGATGGTCACCGCAGTCCTCGCACGCCCCGCTGCCTTCCCCGACATCAGCCTGCGGTGGGTCCCGATCTGGCGTCGCAACTACCTCGTGTGGAAGCGCCTCTTCGCGCAGAGCGTGTTCGGCAACATCGCGGAGCCGCTGATCACGCTGTTCGCGTTCGGCTACGGGCTCGGCACGCTGCTCGCGCCGATCGACGGCGTGCGCTACATCGTATTCCTCGCATCCGGTTCGATCTGCATGAACGCGTTCAACGCGGCGACTTTCGAGTCGCTGTACTCGGCCTTCACGCGGATGCACGTGCAGAAGAGCTGGGAGGCGATGATGAACGCGCCGCTGTCGCTCGACGACGTGATGATGGCCGAACTCGTGTGGGCCGCGACCAAGAGCGTGTTCACCGGCATCGCCATCCTCGTCGTGATCTTCGCGCTCGGCCTGTCGCACGCGTGGTCGATGCTGCTCGTGCTGCCGCTGCTGTTCCTGATCGGCCTCACCGCGGCCGCGCTCGGGCTCGTCGTCAACGCGTACGCGAAGAATTACGACTTCTTCACCTATTACTTCACGATCGTCGTGACGCCGATGTGGTTCCTGTCGGGAGTGTTCTTCCCGTTCACGCAGCTGCCGCGCTGGGTGCAGGCGGCCGCGCAGTGGCTGCCGTTGACCGCCGCCGTCGACCTGGTCCGGCCGCTGATCCTCGGCCGTGTGCCGCAGCAGCCGGTCTTCGACCTGGCGATCCTGTTCGCCTATGCGATCCTCGGCTACTGGGTCGCGGTCGTCGTCACGCGTCGGCGCCTGCTGAAGTGACGTAATGAATGCCGCGGCGGCGCCGACAGAAAGCATGCGAAGCGAATCGATCCTGATC
>CALMOR010000145.1:2918-3223 GCA_937872165.1 uncultured Burkholderiales bacterium
GGTGGCCGATCGACAGACCGCCCTCGACCTCGCGGAGCTGCTGGTCGGCGAGGCGCTCGCGGCCTGCGTGCAGATCGTGCCCGGCGTGCGTTCGATCTATCGCTGGCAGGGCGAGGTGAAGCGCGACGACGAGCTCCAGCTCGTCGTCAAGACCGCGGCGGTCCACTTCGACGCGATCGACGCGCTGCTGCGAGAACATCATCCGTACGAGATGCCGGAGATCGTGGCGGTGCCGATCGTGAACGGTTCGCAGGCCTATCTCGACTGGCTCACCGGCGAGACCTCGGGGCGGGGCGGTCCATGGG
>CALMOR010000146.1:0-2828 GCA_937872165.1 uncultured Burkholderiales bacterium
GACCGGACGGGACCGTGAGAGCCGCGCTCCGCGGCCGGTCGGCCGAGCTCCGCGATCAATCGTCGGGATCGCCTTCCGCTTCGCGGTCGAGCGCGCGCAGCTCCGCCAGCCGCTCGCCGATCCTCGCTTCGAGTCCGCGCGGTACCGGCCGGTACCAGCGCGGTTCGTCCATGCCGTCGGGCAGGTAGCTCTCGCCGGCGGCATACGCGTCGGGCTCGTCGTGCGCGTAGCGGTACGCCTTGCCGTAGCCGAGCTCCTTCATCAGCTTCGTCGGCGCGTTGCGGATGTGCGGCGGCACGGGCCGCGATCCGTCCTGCCCGACGAAGCCGCGAGCCGCGCTATAGGCCGTGTAGACCGCGTTCGACTTCGCCGCGCAGGCCAGATAGATGACGGCCCCGGCGAGCGCGAGCTCTCCTTCCGGCGTGCCGAGGCGCTCGTAGACGTCGGCCGCGTCGAGGGTCACGCGCAGCGCGCGCGGGTCCGCGAGCCCGATGTCCTCGCTCGCCATGCGGATCATGCGGCGCGCGAGGTAGCGCGGATCGGCGCCGCCGTCGAGCATGCGGCAGAACCAGTAGAGCGAGGCGTCGGGATGGCTGCCGCGCACCGACTTGTGGAGCGCGCTGATCTGGTCGTAGAACGCGTCGCCTCCCTTGTCGAAGCGCCGCAGGTTCTCGGACAACGCGCGCGCGAGCAGTTCGTCGTCGATCAGCGGATGCGTGCCCGCGGCGGAAGTCGCCGCATCGGCCGCGCGCGTCACGATCTCGAGGTTGTTGAGCAGCTTCCGCGCGTCGCCGTCGGCGCTCGCGACCAGCGTCGCACGCGCCGACGACGCGAACGCGAAACCGCGCAGCTCGGGCGCGAGCGGGTCGTGCAACGCGCGTTCGACGAGAGCGTCGAGATCGTCCGCCGCGAGACTCCTCAGCACGTAGACCGCGGCCCTCGACAGCAACGCGCCGTTGACTTCGAACGACGGGTTCTCGGTGGTCGCGCCGATGAACACGAAGAGGCCCGACTCCACATGCGGCAGGAAGGCGTCCTGCTGGCTCTTGTTGAAGCGATGGACCTCGTCGACGAAGACGATGGTCTGCCGGCCGGACTGCGCGCGCGTGAGCTCCGCTCGAGCCACCGCGTCGCGGATGTCCTTGACGCCCGCCAGCACCGCGGACAACGCGATGAAGTCCGCGTCGAACGCGTCGGCCATCAGGCGTGCCAGCGTCGTCTTGCCGACACCGGGCGGCCCCCACAGGATCATCGAGTGCGGTCGCTTCGACTCGAACGCCACCCGCAGCGGCTTGCCGGAGCCGAGCAGCTGCGGCTGGCCGATGACGTCGTCGATACCCTTCGGCCGCAGTCGTTCGGCGAGCGGTACCGCGCCCGAACCCGCCTCGTCGAGCCGGTCGCGGGTCGGCCCTCGCGCAGCCGGGATCGGCGCCGACCCGCCGAAGAGGTCGTCGGTCGCGTTCATGCCGGTGGCACCCACGGTCGCGGCATCAGCTCGAGCGCCACCGACAGCGCGGCGACCTTCGGCAGCTGCTTCGGCACATGGCGTTCGAGCCAGGCACCGAAGCGCGATCGGGCGAGCGCGAGCGCGTCGCCGGCCGGCAGCGACTGCATCAACGTCTCGGCGACCACCGCGTCGTTGAGCTTGCCGAGCCTGTCCTGCAGGCCCGCGACGGCGTCGCGATAGCCCTTCACCGCGGCCTCGTCGTACAGGCCCTCGAGCAGGTCGAGCGCATAGCGCAGCCGCTTGACCTCGACGCGCAGTCCGTGCCGCTGGCCATGGTCGAGGACGGCGATGCGCCGCGATCGCTCGACGATGCGGTCGCTCTGCTTCGAGAGCCAGCGCGGCGCCCGCGTCGCGAGGGTCGTCGCATCGTCGGCCGCGACCGACCGCAGCCGCGCCGCGAGCCGGTCGATCGCGATGGCGGTCTCGCCGAAGAGACCCGCGTCGAGTCCCGCCATCAACGACCGGTGCGCGTCGATGCGGCGCATCGTCGCGTCGGCCTCTAGGTCGACCAGCGCGGCGCGTCCCTCGGCATCGGTGGCGACTTCGTCGTCGAGGCGTTCGCGCGTCGTCGTGACGAACACGTCCCAGTCCCGCGCGGCACCGAACAGGCGGCCGATCTCGCCGAGCCGGTCGTCGAGCGCATCGATGCGGCGACCCTTCGCGACCGGCGCGAAGGTCCGGAGCGCGCTGCGCAGCCGGCGCACGGCGACCCGCGCCTGGTGCACGAACTCGAGGTCGGCCTCGATGGCCGAAGCGACCGCCGCTTCGTTCGACGTCGCCGGGTGGACGGGACCGGCATCGGCTATCTCGAAGAGCGCGTGGACGTTGGCCAGCAGCGCGCGGTTGCAGGCCTCGAGGACGTCGGCCAGGAAGACTTCCGGGCGATCGTCGGGTCGCGCGCGCGGCAGCTCGACCTTGGCCGGCAGCAGGGCCGAGCGGTCGCTCAGCCGATAGCCGCGCGATGCCTTGCTCGCAGCCAGCGGGATCAGCGGCAGGTCGCGCGCGAGGCGCGCGGCGAAGCGCATCAGCGCGGCTTCCGGATCGCGGCCGCCTTGCGCCTTGAGCTCGATCTCGACCTCGCGGATCGCGAGCGTGCGGCGTGCCTTGCCGCGACCCGCCGCGACGATGCCGACGTCGAAGACGAACTCGACGTCGCTGCCGTCGTCGAGCTTCAGCATCCTGGACTCGCGGCGGAAGTTGGTCGTGAACACCGGCTGCAGCTTCGCGCCGAGCGCACGTACCGAGCCGACGGTCGCGAGCGGGGTGGTCGTCAGCGCCGCGAGTTCCAGGGCTGCACCGGCTACCGGCATCTCCCACTCGT
>CALMOR010000146.1:2838-4942 GCA_937872165.1 uncultured Burkholderiales bacterium
ACCCAGCGCCGGCCGATCCGTCGCAGCCGCAAGGCCATGCGGCGCTTCGCGAGGTCGCGGTCGGGCGTGTCGAAGTAGCGGTTGTCGACGCGCGCGATGCGCACGGGACCGATCGCATGCTCGGTCACGAGGGGATGGGACCAAAGGCGTCCCGCGCTCGAAGGCGGCACGAACAGCTTCAGTTCGATCTCGCGCGGTGCGGACGAGAGAGGCGCGTCGTCCGGCGGCGGGCGGAGGGGAGTGGGCAGAGGATCCATGATTCGGGTCCGACCTCGGGCGGAAGGCTTCGGTTCGGTCTAGCATCGCGTCTCGCGCGAAGGACGCAAGCATGCCCGAACCCGGATCTTCGTCGTCGTCCTCGACACCGTACCGCGTGCTCCGATCCCCATGCAACGCATCGGCCTGATCTCCGACACCCACGGACTGCTGCGGCCCGAGGCGCTGGCTTTCCTCGAAGGCTGCGACCGCATCGTGCACGCGGGCGATGTCTGCGATCCGTCGGTGCTCGAATCGCTGGCGGGCCTCGCACCGGTCGTCGCGGTCCGCGGCAACAACGACGTCGGTGCCTGGGCGGACGCGATCGACGTCGTCGAGACGTTCCGCATCGAGGACGTCGCGCTGCTCGTCGTCCACGACGTGGCCGACCTGAGGCGCCTGCCGATCGCCGTCGACGTCTCGGTCGTGATCCACGGGCATTCGCACAAGCCGGCGATCGTCGAGCGCGACAGCCGCGTCTACGTCAATCCCGGCAGCGCCGGTCCGCGTCGCTTCCGCCTGCCGGTCTCGGTCGGCGAGTTGCGCATCGACGGTCCGGCTTGCGTGCCGCGCCTCGTCACGCTGATCGCATGAAGGAACCCACCGCATGAATCCGACCACGAGCCTCGCCGGCAAACGCGTGCTGATCACGCAGGCGGACGTCTTCATGGGCCCGGCCCTCGCGAGCGTCTTCGCCGAGGTCGGCGCCGACGTGGCGACCGACGTCGCCGCGCGGATCGACGGCGCCGCGGCACGCCGCATCGTCGATGCGGCAGGCCCGATCGACGCGCTGGTCCTGCATCTCGCGATCGCCGCGCCGACGACCGCCGCGGGCGAGGTCGAGGCCGCCGAATGGCGCGACGCGTTCGCGCACATGGTCGATCCGATGCCGCATCTGGTCGCCGCGGTCGTCCCGCAGATGAAGGCACGCGGCGCGGGACGCATCCTCGTGATGGGCAGCGCATCGGCCTTGCGCGGCATCCGCCGCGCGTCGACCTACAGCGCGGCGCGCGGGGCGCAGCTGGCGTACGCGCAGGCGATCGGCGTCGAGCTCGCGCCGCTCGGCATCCGCGTCAACGCCATCGCGCAGAACTTCGTCGACAACCCGACCTACTTCCCGGCAGAGGTGCAGGCCGACACGCGCTTCCGGGAACGGCTGCGGCGCGAGGTTCCGCTCGGACGCCTCGTGTCTGCGCGCGAGGACGCGCTGTTCGCGGCCTACCTCTGCAGCGACGCGGCGGACTGCTTCGTCGGACAGGTCTTTCCGGTCTGCGGGGGCTGGGTCGGTCGTTGAGACGCCGACGACGCGGTAAGCCCGCTCGCCGTCTTCCGAAAGGAGCATCCCGACCGTCCGATGACCGCCGCTCGTCGCGACGGTCCGATGCGCACGACCGCGGCCGCTCGCCGCGAGACACCTGCCGCGGCAGGCAAGGCGGGGTGAACCGCAGCGATGCGCCGCGGTCCGATCGACCATTCACAGGAGGACGAGACGATGGACATGCCCGACCACGCGATCAACTGGTTCGAGATCCCGGTCGACGATTTCGATCGCGCGAAGATGTTCTACAGCCGGGTCTTCGACTACGACATGCCGGAGACGACCATGGGCGCGAGCCGCATGGGCTTCCTGCCCTTCACGCAGGGCGCGGGGCACGTCGGCGGCGCCATCGTCAAGGCCGAGGACTTCCTGCCGGAGCGCCGCGGGACGCTGGTCTACCTCAACGGCGGCGACGACCTCACGACCGTGCTGATGCGCGTCGACGACGCCGGGGGCAAGGTGCTGGTCGAGAAGACGGCGATCACGCCCGACATCGGCTACTACGCGACCTTCCTCGATACGGAGGGCAAC
>CALMOR010000146.1:4952-17815 GCA_937872165.1 uncultured Burkholderiales bacterium
GGGCAACAAGGTCGCGCTGCATTCGCCGCACTGAGGCCGGACCCGCGGGTCCGGCCCGGTCGTCACTGCAACGCGTTGCTGAGGTCGCCCATCGCCGGCTGGCCGTTGGCCTTCAGCGCGTCGTCGCGGGTCGTCAGGCCGGCCAGCGTCGGCAGGCTCCAGCGGCGCGTGATGAAGCGCAGGATCGACGCGGTGTCGTAAGGCGTGTGGTCGACGAAGCCCTGCTTCGCGAGCGGCGAGACGATGATCGCCGGGATGCGGGTCCCGGGTCCGAGCTTGTCGCCCTTCGGCGGCGTGACGTGGTCCCAGACGCCACCGAACTCGTCGTACGTGATCACGATCAGCATGTTGCGGTACTGCGGGCTGGCCTGGAGCTTCGCGACGAGGTCCGCGATGTGGGCGTCGCCGTCGGCGACGTTGGCGTAGCCCTCGTGCTGGTTGAAGTTGCCCTGCGGCTTGTAGAAGCTCACTGCCGGCAGCGTCCCGGCCGCCGCGTCCGCCACCAGGTCGTTGTAGTCCTTCAGATGGGCCGCGCGATCGGCCGCATGGGTGACCGGGTCGAGGTTCGCGTAGTAGTTGAACGGCTGATGATGAGCCTGGAAGTCGGGGGCGGCCCGGGCCGTCGACGGCGTGTAGATCACCGTGCGTGCGGCCGACGCGAGGCGCGTGCCGTCTGCGACCGCCGCGCTCCATGCGCCGCCGTACCACTTCCACGAGACGTTCTTCGCGTTCAGCAGGTCGCCGATGTTGGTCGCGGTCTGCGGCGGCAGCGTCGTCGCGCTCGTCGTGTTGGCGAACAGCAGATCGTTGCCGTTCGCATCGACCGGCGCGTTGCCGCTCGGCTGGTACGGCGGCTGCATCGTGTTGACCGCGTAGAAGCGGTTGTCTCCGAAGTAGTTCGCCGGAGTGATGTTGCCGCTCCGCGTGAAGATTGGCGGGCCGACGAGGGCCGATGCGGGCGAGCTGGCGGCGCGCGTCAACCGGGGCAGGTAGCCGCCGTTGGCATCGCGGTCGAGCACGGTGATGGTGGGGGCGGCGGCGGCCGTGTCGGCGTTCGGATACTCGGGGGCGCAGGCGCAGATCAGGTATTGGTGATTGAGGAAGGAGCCGCCGAAGGCGCCTTCGAAGAACTCGTCGGCCAGCACGTATTTCTGCGCGAGCTTGTAGAGCGCCGAACCGCTCGCGTCGAAGTGGCCCATCGTCAGGCCGCCGGCGTCGGCCCACGCGGCATAGCTGTCGCCGTTGGTGCCGATCTGCATCTGGTTCTCGAAGAAGCGGTGATAGAGGTCGCGCGTGGTCGTCGTCAGGTCGAGCACCGCGCTCGAGGTCGGCGTGAACGCGCTCTCGATGGCGAACGGCGCGTTGGGGAGATTGGCGCTCTGCGCCTGGGTGACCACCGGCTGCACGCCCGCGGCCGTGACGCCGCCCCAGGTCTGCGGCAGGGTAGCGAGCACGGTCGTGCCGTCGCGGTCCTTCTGCGGCACATAGGCGGCCGTGACGCGACCTGTGGCGTCGACGACTTCCGAGAGACCGTGAGCCCCGGGGAAATTGCCGAAGAGATTGTCGAAGGCGCGGTTCTCGGCGTAGATGACGACGACGTTCTGAACCTGTTGCACCTTGTCGACCGCGACGGGCGTCGGGACCGCGGGGCCATCGTCGTTGCCGCCGCAGGACGCGACGACCAGCGCGGCCGACGGAACGCACACCCAACCCAACAAACGTTTGTTCATCGAACTTTTCTCCCGCGCGATATGAGCAGCCGCGAAGGATGCGGCGCGAAGATGACACGGAGGTTTCGCTTCGTGATCCGGTCGGTGGTTTGCGGCCCACCGGCAACGACGCACAAGCGATCGTATCGTCGCACGTCGGCGTCGCACGTCGGCGAGGGTTTCGGCCGGGGTGCGTCGTCCGGTTGTCATCAAACCGGTCTGCCAGCGAGGTAATGTCGCGCCGCATGGAACCTCTCCGTCACGTTCGCGCCGTGGCCCTCGCGGCGCTTCTCACCCTCGCGTCCCCTTGCCCCGGCGCCGCACCGGCCCCGACGCCGGCCAGACCGTCCGTGGAAGCGTCCGGCTCGAGCGGCTTCTACGGCACCGTCTTCGAGAAGACGCCGTCCGCCAACGCGATGACCGCGCTCGGCCGCCGAATGTTCTTCGACCCGTCGCTGTCCGCCTCCGGGCGCCAGTCGTGCGCGTCGTGCCACGACCCGCGCTTCGCCTATGGACCGCCCGACGACCGGGCGGTGCAGCTCGGCGGCCCTCGTCTCGACCTGCCCGGCGTACGGGCGGTGCCGTCGCTGCGCTATCTGCAGAACGTGCCGGCGTTCACCGAACACTTCTTCGAGAGCGACGGCAACGACAGCGCCGACCAGGGGCCGGCGGGAGGCAACGCCTGGGACGGCCGCGCGCCGTCGAAACACGACCAGGCCCGCATCCCGCTGCTGTCGCCGTTCGAGATGGCGAACGCGAACGAGGATGCGGTCGTCGCGCGGCTGTCGAAGGCCGCCTACGCCGACGAGGTCCGCGCGACGTTCGGAAGCCATGTCTTCGACGATCGCGCGCTGGCGTTCAAGGCCGCGACGCTCGCGCTCGAGGTGTTCCAGCAGAGCCCCGTCGACTTCTATCCGTACGACAGCAAGTACGACGCCTACCTCCGCGGCAAGGCGGTCCTGAGCGCGAACGAGGCGCGCGGCCTCGCGCTCTTCAACGACGCGACGAAGGGCAACTGCGCGTCGTGCCATCCGACGACGATCCGTGAGGGGGCCTTCCCCGCGTTCACCGACTTCGGCTTCATCGCGCTCGGCGTACCGCGCAACCCGGCGATCCCCGCGAATCGCGCCGCCGCGTATCACGACCTGGGTCTCTGCGGTCCCATCCGCACCGACCTCGCCGGGCATCCGGAGTATTGCGGCCTGTTCCGCACGCCGAGCCTGCGCAACGTGGCGTCGCGAGCGACCTTCTTCCACAACGGCGTGACGCACACGTTGCGCGACGCGGTGCGCTTCTATGCCGAACGCGACGTGCGTCCCGAACGCTGGTTTCCCAAGCGTGGACGGGCGGTCGCCCTTTACGACGACCTGCCCATGCGCTACAAAGCCAACGTCGAGAAGGAAGCGCCGTTCGGCGGCAAGCGCGGAGACAGACCGGTGCTCGACGATCGCGAGATCGACGACATCGTCGCCTTCCTGGAGACGCTGTCGGACCGCGACGCCGCGAAGCGTCCGACCGCGAAGGATCGAGCGGGTAGATAGGCCGGCCGCCGCGGCGGTGGTCGCGCGGTGACGACAGCGGAGACACGGACGTGGCGACGGCGACCCGGACCACCACGAGGAACATTCCGATCGAGGCTCGCGATCCGCGCGTCGACGCCTACATCGCGAAGGCGCCTGCCTTCGCACGGCCCATCCTCTCGCACCTGCGCGAAGTGGTCCACGCGGCCTGTCCCGAGGTCGAGGAGACCATCCGGTGGTCGATGCCGTTCTTCGACCATCGAGGCCCGCTGTGCAACATGGCCGCGTTCAAGGCGCACTGCGCGTTCGGCTTCTGGCGCGGCCGCGAGGTCCCCGGCCTGCCGAAGGGGCTCGGCGAGGACGGCATGGGCAACCTCGGCCGCATCGCGTCGCTCGACGACGTACCGCCGCGCCGCGTGCTGACGAGCCTGATCAAGGCGGCGTCGAAGGTCAACGAGACCGACACCAGACCGCTGCGCGCCAGGACGGTGTCGAAGGGCGCCGCGGCGATGCCCGACGACCTCGCCGCCGCGCTCGCCGTCGATGCCGAGGCGGCCCGACACTTCGACGGCTTCAGCCCGGCCGCCAAGCGCGAGTACATCGAGTGGATCGTCGAGGCCAAGCGCGAGGCGACGCGCGCGTCGCGCATCGCGCAGACCGTCGAATGGTCCGCCGCGGGCAGGACGCGCAACTGGAAGTATCGGAAGTAGCGGGACGCCGCGAGGTCCGCTCCGCGGCGAACGATCGGGAAAAGGAGAATCGATGGCCGTCGTCGCCACCGTGCTGGTGCTGCTGGTCGCCGCGCTGCACGCGTACTTCATGCTGCTCGAGATGGTGTTCTGGACGAAGCCGCTCGGCCTCGAGGCTTTCGGCCAGACACCGGCCACGGCCGAAGCCTCGAAGACGCTGGCCGCCAACCAGGGGCTCTACAACGGCTTCCTCGTCGCCGGACTGCTGTGGGGCGTGATCGTCGCGTACACGGCTCCCGCCACCTCGCCGGGCGGCTTCGCGATCGAGTGCTTCTTCCTCGTCTGCGTGATCGTCGCCGGCGTCTTCGGGGGCCTGACCGCGAGCCGCAAGATCCTCTACGTGCAGGCCTTGCCGGGCGCGATCGCGTTGGTCGCCGTGTTCGTCGCCCGATCCGGCTGAACCGCTCGAACGAAGCGCGTCACGCCATCGCTTCGGCGCGCGCTCGCAGCTCGAACTTCTGGATCTTCCCGGTCGACGTCTTCGGCAGCTCGCCGAAGACGATGGTGCGGGGAACCTTGAAGCCCGCGAGGTGCGCCTTGCAATGCCGGACGAGGTCGTCGGCCGCGACCTCCCTGCCCGCCTTCACCTCGACGAACGCGCACGGCGTCTCGCCCCACTTCGCGTCGGGCTTCGCGACGACCGCGGCGGCCAGCACCGCAGGATGCCGATAGAGCACGTCCTCGACCTCGATCGACGAGATGTTCTCGCCGCCCGAGATGATGATGTCCTTGCTGCGGTCCTTGATGCGGAGGTAGCCGTCGGGGTCGACCACCGCGAGGTCGCCCGAATGGAACCAGCCGCCGGCGAAGGCCTCGGCGGTCGCGGCCGCGTTCGCCAGGTAGCCCTTCATGCAGATGTTGCCGCGGAACACGATCTCGCCCATGGTCTCGCCGTCGTGCGGGACCCGCGCCAGGGTCGCCGTGTCGAACACGTCGACCGCCGCTTCGAGGTGATAGCGCACGCCCTGCCGCGCGTTGAGGCGAGCGCGTTCGGCGATGTCGTGGCTCTTCCAGTCGTCCTGCTTCGCGCACACCGTGGCCGGTCCATAGGTCTCGGTCAGGCCGTATACGTGGGTCAGGTCGAAGCCCATCGCCTCCATGCCTTCGATCATCGACGCCGGCGGCGCGGCCCCGGCCACCATCGCGCTGACGACGTGCCCGATGCCGGCCTTCATCGCCTCGGGCGCGTTGGCGAGCAGGCCGTGCACGATCGGCGCGCCGCAGTAATGCGTGACGCGCTCGCTGCGGATCAGGTCGAAGACCGTCGCCGCATCGACCTTCCGCAGGCAGACGTTGACGCCGGCGCGCGCCGCGACGGTCCACGGGAAGCACCAGCCGTTGCAATGGAACATCGGCAGCGTCCACAGGTAGACGGGATGCAGCGGCATGTTCCATTCGAGGATGTTCGACACCGCGTTGAGGTGCGCGCCGCGATGGTGATAGACGACGCCCTTCGGGTTTCCGGTCGTGCCCGACGTGTAGTTGAGGCAGATCGCATCCCACTCGTCGTCGGGCATGCGGAAAGCGTGGCCCGGGTCGCCGGACGCGATGAAGGTCTCGTAGTCGACCGAGCCGATCGCTTCGCCGGGACCGTCGTACGAAGGGTCGTCGACGTCGATCACCAGCGGCCGCACGCGGGCCCGTGCCAGCGCGGCCCGCATCACGCGCGAGTGTTCGCGGTCGACCAGCAGCACCTTCGCGTCGGCGTGGTCGAGCATGAAGGCCAGCGCCTCCGCGTCGAGGCGCGTGTTCAGCGTGTTCAGCACGCCCTGCGTCGCGGGGACACCGAAGTGGGCCTCGACCATCGGCGGCGTGTTCGGCAGCATCGCCGCGACCGTGTCGCCCTTGCCGATGCCCGCTGCGACCAGGGCCGACGCGAGTCGCCGGCAACGCGCATGGGTCTCGCTCCACGTGCGTCGCACCGTCCCGTGCACGACCGCGAGCCGATCGGGGTAGACCGTCGCACTGCGCTCGATGAAGGTCAGCGGCGTGAGCGGCACGAAGTTGGCGGCGTTCCTGATGAGGTCCGAGTCGTGCATGTTCGCTCCCTGGGCTGGACGCGATCGTCGCGACCGGCATCGAACGGGTGATCATAGCCGTCGCGAAGTGGCACACTCGCCGTCCACGCATGCCTCCGCGAGGTCCGCCATGAGCGCCCTGCCCGTTCCCGTTCAGCCTTCCGACGCCGACATCCTGATCCGCCGCGACCACGACGGCGTCGCGACGCTGACGCTCAATCGACCGAAGCAGTACAACGCGTTGTCCGAGGCGATGCTGGTCGCGCTGCAGGCTGCGCTGGACGCGATCGCGATCGACCCTTCGGTTCGCGTCGTCGTCCTCGCGGCCGAGGGCCCCGCCTTCTGTGCCGGCCACGACCTGAAGGAGATGCGCGCCGACCCGCGTCACGAACGCATCGCCGCGCTGTTCTCGCGATGCAGCCGCGTGATGCAGACGCTGACCGCGCTGCCGCAGCCGGTGATCGCGCGCGTCCACGGGCTCGCGACCGCCGCCGGGCTGCAGCTCGTCGCACAGTGCGACCTCGCGGTCGCGGTCGACAGCGCGCGCTTCGCGGCGTCGGGGATCAACCTCGGCCTCTTCTGTTCGACGCCGTCCGTCCCGCTGGTCCGCAACGTGCCGCGCAAGCAGGCGATGGAGATGCTGATGACGGGCGATTTCATCGACGCGGCCACCGCGCTCGAACGCGGCCTCGTCAACCGCTCGGTGCCCGCCGAGGCGCTGGATGCCGAAGTGGCGAAGCTCGCAGCGAGCATCAGGGCGAAGCCGCGCGAGATCGTCGCGATGGGCAAGGCGCTCTTCTATCGCCAGATCGAGGCCGGCCTGTGCGCCGCCTACGACGACGCGTCGACGGTGATGGCCTGCAACTTCGTGCACGCCGACGCGAGCGAAGGCGTGACGGCGTTCGTCGAGAAGCGGAAGCCGGACTGGCGCTAGGGACGCGACTCAGTTCCGCAGCACGTCCGCGCCCTTCGGCGGCGTGAACGCGAAGGTCGACGCGTCGACCTTCGGATTGCGCTCGACGTTGGCGAAGTCGAGCATCGTCACCTGACCGAGCGCGTCGCGCAGTTCCATCGCGGCGAGCTCGCCGTCGCGAAAGCCGATCGAGATCTTCTCGAAGGTGGTGTCCCTGCCCTTCGGACTCGCCTCGAGCCACGCCACGCCGTCGCGGATGCCGGCGTCCTTCAGCTCGAAGTTCCGGTCGATGTCGTTGCTGCCGAAGAGGATCGCCGCCGGCGTATTGCCGAGCGCGTCCCCGAGCTTGCGCACGGTGACCTGGTTCAGGTCCTTGTCGTAGATCCACAGCTGTTCGCCGTCGGCGACGAGCAATTGCTCGAAGGGCTTGCTGTAGCTCCAGCGGAAGCGCCCGGGCCGCGCGAACACGAAGGTGCCGCCGGTGGGCTGCGATGTCCTCGCCGTGCGCGACACGATGCGTTGCGTGAAGGTGCCCTTCGCGCTCGAGGTCCGGGTGGCGAAGGCGTGCAGGTCGTCGAGGGCGTTCGCGGTCGCGTCGGCGGACATCCCGAGCCATGCGATCGCGATCGCGACGCGTCGCAGCGGGCGTCCGCGGCGTCGCGGGCCGGCGGTCGCTTCGGGGAGGGCGGGGTCGATCATGATGTCGGGCCGGTCGGAGATGGAGTCGCGGCGATCCATCGACAACGCGCGACGGATCGGGAAGGTCACGACGAAGCGCAGGGAAAGGCCACGTGCCGCTTCGGCGCGCGGCTTCACTCGCCGCTCGACGAGGGCACCAGGATCTCGCGGTTGCCGTTCGACTGCAGCGACGACACGATGCCCGCCTTCTCCATGTCCTCGAGCAGCCGCGCCGCCCGGTTGTAGCCGATGCGCAGCTTCCGCTGGACGTACGAGATCGACGCGCGACGATCCTTGATGACGATCGCCGCGGCCTCGTCGTACAGCGCATCGGCTTCGCCGCCGCGACCTTCGCCGGGCGAAGCGTCGCCGTCCTCCATGTCGCCGAGCGTGCCGCCCTCGAGGATGCCTTCGATGTAGTTGGGGCCGCCGCGCGCCGCCGTCTGCTTCTTGAGATGCTCGACGACCGCGTGCACTTCCTCGTCGGCGACGAAGGCCCCGTGCACGCGCTGCGGCAGGCCGGTACCGGGCGGCAGGTAGAGCATGTCGCCCATGCCGAGCAGCGCCTCGGCCCCCTGCTGGTCGAGGATCGTGCGGCTGTCGATCTTCGACGACACCTGGAAGCCGATACGGGTCGGGATGTTGGCCTTGATGAGCCCGGTGATGACGTCGACGCTCGGACGCTGGGTCGCGAGGATCAGGTGGATGCCGGCGGCGCGCGCCTTCTGCGCGATGCGCGCGATCAGCTCCTCGACCTTCTTGCCGACGACCATCATCAGGTCCGCGAGCTCGTCGATGACGATGACGATGGTCGGCAGCCTGTCGAGCGGCTCGGGCGCCTCCGGTGTCAGCGAGAACGGGTTGCCGATCTTCTCTTCCTTCTTCGCTGCCTCGGCGATCTTGGAGTTGTAGCCGGCGAGGTTGCGCACGCCGAGCTTCGACATCAGCTTGTAGCGCCGCTCCATCTCGGCGACCGCCCAGTTCAACGCGTGACCGGCCTGGCGCATGTCGGTCACGACCGGTGCTAGCAGATGCGCGATGCCCTCGTAGACCGACAGCTCGAGCATCTTCGGGTCGATCATGATCAGCTTGACCTGATTCGCATCGGCCTTGTAGAGCAGCGACAGGATCATCGCGTTGATGCCGACCGACTTGCCCGAGCCCGTGGTGCCGGCCACCAGCAGGTGCGGCATCTTCGCGAGGTCGGCCACCACCGGTCGCCCGGCGATGTCCTTGCCGAGCGCGAGCGTGAGCGGCGACGCGCTCTCGTTGTAGATCTGCGAGCCGAGGATCTCCGACAGGCGCACGGCCTGGCGCCGCGGGTTCGGCAGCTCGAGGCCCATCGTGGTCTTGCCGGGAATGGTCTCGACGACGCGGATCGACACCAGCGACAGCGCGCGCGCCAGGTCCTTCGCGAGCCCGACGATCTGGCTGCCCTTGACGCCGGTGGCCGGCTCGATCTCGTAGCGCGTGATGATCGGACCCGGATGGGCGGCCACCACCTGAACCTCGACGCCGAAGTCCTTCAGCTTCTTCTCGATCAGGCGCGACGTGAACTCG
Organism: uncultured Burkholderiales bacterium; assembly: GCA_937872165.1. Lineage (GTDB taxonomy): Bacteria > Pseudomonadota > Gammaproteobacteria > Burkholderiales > Burkholderiaceae_D > CAHJXF01. The sequence continues at coordinate 14,100 of CALMOR010000146.1, forward strand.
AGCGTCTCGGGACTGACCGTCTCCTGCATCACCGGCGGCGGCGCGAGCAGCGACAGCGGCGGCAGGTCCGAGCCGGGGATCTCCGCGAACAGCGGGACCTGCCTCTCCTTCTCGACGCGCGGCGACTGCGGCACCGCGACCACCTGCGGCTCGATGCGGATCGGCGGCGCCTCGACGATGCGGCTGCGCTCCTGCACGACCGCGACCTCGCGGACCACCGCGGCCTCGGCACCGACCGCGCGATCCTCGGCCGCCTCGCGCTTGCGCTTGAAGAGCAGCACGCCGCCCTCGAGGAAGGTGCCGACGCGCTCGGCGATGGTCAGCCACGACATCCCCGTGAAAAGCGAGAAGCCGCCGGCGAACAGCACCAGCAGCGCGAGCGTGGCGCCGGTCATCCCGAAGGCGCCGACGAGGAGGCGCACGCCTTCGTTGCCGATCACGCCGCCCGGCCCCTGCGGCAATGCATGGCGCAGCGCGGGCGCCGCACCCGCGGAGCGGAAGTACTCGATGCCGCAGCACGCGATCAGCAGGACCGCGAAGCCGGCGAGGTGGATCCATATCGGCTCGGCAGGCTCGTCGTCGTCGGGCAGCAGACGGCTGCGGACCAGCGCGCGATAGCCGACGGCGACGCGGCTCGCGAGCAGCACGATCAGCCAGTAGGCCGAATGGCCGAACACCGACAGCAGCACGTCGGCGAGCCAGGCGCCGAAGCGACCGCCACGGTTGCCGAGCGATGACACGGTCGCGCTGTGCGACCAGCCCGGGTCGCCGGCGCTGTAGGTGACGAGGATGAGGAACAGATAGAGCGCCAGCGCCGCGAAGGCGAGCCAGCGCGCCTCGCGGAAGAGCCGCGACGCCCGCGAGGGCTCCGCCTGGCGCCCGGCGGTCCGGCGGCCGGTCGTGCCCGAGCGATGGAGGGCGCCGCCGTCGAGGGCCGCACCGATGGCGGGGCTCGACGAAGGGAAGGAGGCGGAACGGGGCATCGGGCGATTATATCGACGGGCCCCACGACGGTCGTCGCCATCGACGCCCCCGGGTGATAGAGCAACGGAAGCGGCCCGGGGACGACGGCAGGCACCCGACGCCCTCGTGACGGCACTCCTATAATCGCGTCTTGCCCCGCGTGGCCCGCCGTCGCCGCTTGCATCGCGCCGGGCCGCCCCGACCTTCAGCGTCGAGCCTCCTTCACCGATCACGGCCACCGATCATGTCATCACCCAAGCACGCGCGCGTCCTCATCCTCGGCTCGGGTCCGGCCGGCTACACGGCCGCGGTCTACGCGGCCCGCGCCAACCTGAAGCCGCTCCTCGTCACCGGACTCGCGCAGGGCGGTCAGTTGATGACGACCACCGACGTCGACAACTGGCCGGCGGACGCCGACGGCGTGCAGGGCCCGGCGCTGATGCAGCGCTTCCTCGCGCACGCCGAGCGCTTCGACACCGAGATCGTCTTCGATCACATCCACACCGTGAGGCTCGGGCAGCGCCCGTTCCTGCTGATCGGCGACGCGAGCCACTACACCTGCGACGCGCTGATCGTCGCGACCGGTGCGTCGGCGATGTACCTCGGGTTGCCGTCCGAGGAGGCCTTCATGGGCAGAGGGGTGTCCGGCTGCGCCACCTGCGACGGCTTCTTCTACAAAGGTCAGGAGGTGGCGGTCATCGGCGGCGGCAACACCGCGGTCGAGGAAGCGCTGTACCTGTCGAACATCGCCAGCAAGGTCACCGTGGTCCATCGCCGCGAGAAGTTCAGGGCGGAGGCCATCCTGATCGACAAGCTGAAAGAGAAGGAGAGGGCCGGCACCATCGAGGTCAAGTGGAACGCGCGGCTCGACGAGGTACTCGGCGACGACTCGGGCGTGACCGGCATGCGCCTCGCGTCGACCACCGACGATCGCAAGACCGACATCGCGTTGTCGGGCGTCTTCATCGCGATCGGACACCGACCGAACACCGAGATCTTCGAGGGCCAGGTCGAGATGAGGAACGGCTACATCGTCACGAAGGGCGGCCTGTCGGGCCAGGCCACCGAGACCAGCGTCCCCGGCGTGTTCGCGGCCGGCGACGTGCAGGACCACGTGTATCGGCAAGCGATCACCAGCGCGGGCACCGGCTGCATGGCCGCGCTCGATGCCCAGCGCTTCCTCGAGAACCTCGACGTGCCGGTGCCGGAGCAGGAGGCGGTCGCCGAGCTGTAGTACGCGGGGCAGCGACGCTGCCCGTGAGAGGTCGCGTCAACCGGATCCTGCATGAAGGCTCGTGTGCGCCACCTCTCCGATCTCGCGGGTCTTCGCGAACAGCTCGAGCGCGAGGCGAAGGAACGCGAGCGTCTCGAGCGCGAGGCGAAGCGCGCGGCTCTCGAGGCCGAGCGCGAGGCCGACCTCTTTCGCCTCGCTGTCGGTTCGGTGGCGCCGCTGAAGACCGGCGCGCGCATCGAGCATCCGAAGAAGCTGCCCGAGCCGATCGCCCACCAGCGCCGCCGCGACGAAGCGGCGGCGCTGGCCGAATCGATCTCCGACGACTTCGATGCCGACGCGGTCCTCGACACCGACGAGCAGCTGTCGTGGAAGCGCGAAGGCGTGAGCCCCGAGGTCGTCCGCAAGCTGCGACGCGGTCACTGGATCATCCAGTCCGAGGTCGACCTGCACGGCGCGCGGGTGGACGGTGCCCGCGAGATGGTGGGGACGTTCCTGCGCGAAGCGATCAAGCACCACCTGCGCTGCGTGCGCATCGTCCATGGCAAGGGCCACGGCTCGGCCGGCAAGCAGCCGGTCCTGAAGGGCAAGGTCAAGAACTGGCTGATGCAGAAGGAGGAGGTGATGGCCTTCTGCCAGGCGCGCGAGCACGACGGCGGTGGCGGCGCGCTGATCGTGCTGCTGCGGCCGTCGTGACGCGACGGCGCCGCGACGACCGGACCGCGTCGTCCGGCCTCAACGACGCGACGCTTCCTCGACCGGCCGGCTCTTCTGCTTGCAGCGACGGCCCTCCGACCGGCTGCGGCTCACGGCCTCGTCCGGTCCCGCGCAGGCCGCACAGGGATCGCGCCACGAGACGTTCGCAGGTTGCCAGCGGAACAGGTCCCAGAACGACTTCCACTCGTCGGCCCGTTCCTTGCCGTAGACGGCGTTGCCCCGCTCCTCGTTGTCGGTCCGCGGCTTCTGCGGCAGCGCCGGATCGTATTGCGCGCCGACCCTTCGATTGATCGCGTCCTGCTGCGCGCCGAGCGACGGGTAGGGATCGGTCAGGTGGCGCAACCCGCTCGCTGCAACCCGAGGACACAGGCCAGCCGGGCGATCCGCCTTCCCATACGAGAACACCTGCCCCGAAGCGGGAGGCGTCCGGGCATGCCGACGTCCTCAGGCCACCACGTCCGACGGCTGCTTCTGCAGCAACGCCAGCAGCCGCGCGATCTCGTCGCGCATCTTGCGACGGTCGACGATCATGTCGATCGCGCCCTTCTGCAGCAGGAACTCGGAGCGCTGAAACCCTTCGGGCAACTTCTCGCGGACGGTCTGCTCGATCACGCGAGGACCCGCGAAGCCGATCAGCGCGTGCGGCTCGGCGATGACGACGTCGCCCATGAAGGCGAAGCTGGCCGACACGCCGCCCATCGTGGGATCGGTCAGCACGCTGACGAACGGCAGCTTCGCCTGCGCGAGCTTGGTCAGCATGCCGGTGGTCTTGGCCATCTGCATCAGCGACAGCAGGCCCTCCTGC
>CALMOR010000146.1:17825-23253 GCA_937872165.1 uncultured Burkholderiales bacterium
GCATGCGCGCCCCGCCGCTCGCGGTCACGCAGATGAACGGCACCTTCAACTCGATCGCGCTCTGCACGCCGCGCGCGAAACGCTCGCCGACGACCGAGCCCATCGAGCCGCCCATGAAGCCGAACTCGAAGATCGCCGCGACCACCGGCACCGTGTGGATGGCGCCGGCCATCACCACCAGCGCATCGGTCTCTCCGGTGGCCTCCATCGCCTCCTTGAGACGGTCGGGATACTTCTTGCTGTCCTTGAACTTGAGCGTGTCGAGCGGCAAGGTATCGCGCGCGATCTCGAAGCGGCCCTCGCCGTCGAGCAGGGCCTCGATCCGCTCCCGCGCGCTCATCCGCATGTGGTGGTCGCACTTCGGGCAGACCATGCAGTTCTGCTCGAGGTCGGTCTTGTAGAGCACCGACTCGCAGCTCGGGCACTTGACCCACAGGCCTTCCGGGATGCGTCGTTGCGCGCCGTCGTTGCGCTGGATGCGGGGTGGCAGCAGCTTCTCGATCCAGCTCATGGATGGTGCTCCTCGTTCTTCTTCGCGGGTGTTCGACGCCGTCGGGCGCTGGCCTCGTCGAGCGCGTCGCGGATGCTCCTCACGAACGGCTCGACGACCGCGACCGCCTGCCCTTCCGGCGCCGTCTCGATGGCTTCGATGATACGACTTCCGATCACGACGGCGTCCGCGAGTTCGGCGACCGCACAGGCGCCCGCAGCGTCGCGGATTCCGAAGCCGACCCCGATCGGGATCGTGCCCTGCCTGCGGATCAGCGGCATGCGCTCCGCGACGGACGCGATGTCGAGCGCCGCGGACCCGGTGATGCCCCTGAGGCTCACGTAGTAGATGTAGCCGGTGGCCGCGCGCGCCACCGCCTCGATGCGCGCGTCGCTCGAGGTCGGCGCGAGGAGATAGACGACCGCGATGCCGAACGCCTTCATCGTCGCGGCGAAGTCCTCGGACTCCTCGGGCGGATAGTCGACGACGAGCACGCCGTCGACCCCGACGGCGCGCAGGCGTCCGGCGAGCGCGTCGAGTCCGCCGAGCCGGGTCGCGAGCAGCTCGAACGGATTCGCATAGCCCATCAGCACGACCGGCGTCCGTCGGTCGTCGGCACGGAATGCGGCGACGCAGTCGAGCGTGGCGACGAGGCCGACGCCGTTCGCGATCGCCCGCTCGGTCGCGCGCTGGATCACCGGACCGTCGGCCGACGGATCGGAGAACGGCACGCCGAGCTCGATCACGTCGGCGCCCGCGCGTGCCAGCGCATGCATCAACGCGATCGTCGTCGTTGCCGAAGGATCGCCGGCCGCGATGTAGGGAACGAGCGCGGTGCGGCCCTCTTCGCGCAACGACGCGAAGCGATCGGCGATCCGCGCCAGCGGCGGCCCATCCGCGTTCATCGCGACTCCGTGGCGGCCTGCACGATGTGGAGGTCCTTGTCGCCGCGCCCCGACAGGTTGACGAGCACGATGCGATCCCGGTCCATCGTCGGCGCGAGCTTGCACGCGTACGCCAGAGCATGGCTCGACTCGAGCGCGGGGATGATGCCTTCGATGCGGCAACAGTCGTGGAAGGCGGCGAGCGCCTCGGCGTCGGTGGCGCCCACGTACTGCGCGCGGCCGATGTCCTTCAGCCATGCATGCTCGGGACCGACGCCCGGATAGTCGAGGCCGGCCGAGATCGAATGCGTCTCGGTGATCTGGCCGTTGTCGTCCTGCAGAACGTAGGTGCGGTTGCCGTGGAGCACGCCCGGCGCGCCGCGTTGCAGGCTCGCGGCGTGCCGTCCGCTGTCGAGGCCGTCACCGGCCGCCTCGACACCGATCAGCCGCACGGACGCATCGTCGACGTAGTCGTGGAAGATGCCCATCGCGTTGCTGCCGCCGCCGACGCACGCGACGATCGCATCGGGCTGCCGGCCCGCGCGCTCCGGCATCTGCCGGCGGCACTCGCGTCCCACCACCGCGTTGAAGTCGCGGACCATCATCGGATACGGGTGCGGTCCGGCCACGGTCCCGATGATGTAGAACGTGTTCTCGACGTTGGTGACCCAGTCGCGCATCGCTTCGTTGAGCGCGTCCTTCAAGGTCTTCGAGCCCGACTCGACCGGCACGACGCGCGCCCCGAGCAGGTTCATGCGCTGCACGTTGGCCGACTGGCGCGCCACGTCCTCGCTGCCCATGTAGACGACGCACTCCATCCCGAAGCGCGCCGCGACCGTGGCGCTCGCGACGCCGTGCTGCCCCGCCCCGGTCTCGGCGATCACGCGCGGCTTGCCCATCCGTCTGGCGAGCAGCGCCTGGCCGATCGTGTTGTTGATCTTGTGGGCGCCGGTGTGATTGAGGTCCTCGCGCTTCAGGTAGATCTGCGCGCCGCCGAGCCGCTCGCTCCAGCGCTTCGCGTGATAGATCGGGCTCGGCCGGCCGACGAAGTGCGCGAGCTCGCTCGCGACCTCGGCGATGAAGTCCGGGTCGACGCGATAGCGCGCGTAGGCGCCATCGAGCTCGTCGAGAGCGCGCATCAGCGTCTCGGCGACGAAGCGGCCGCCGTACGGTCCGAAGTGGCCGCGCGCATCGGGGCGCGCATCGGAGTGCGAGTCGGCGGCCGGGTCGGTGGAGGAATCGGGATGCGAAGCGGTCGCGTCGCGAGCGGTCGATCGATGCGACGCGCTGGAGGCCGCGCGGAGGGCGGCCGATGTCGTCATGCTCATGAGGAATCCTGGGTACGGAGTCTGTCGGCGGACCGGACCGCGGCGACGAAGTCGCGCATGGCGGCCGGATCCTTGATGCCCTTGCTGAGTTCGATGCCGGACGAGGTATCGATCGCCCAGGGGCGCACGCGCGCGATCGCGTCAGTGACGTTTGCTGCGTTCAAGCCACCACTCAAAACGACCCGATGCCCGCCTGCGGGCGCATCGATCGTGTCCAGCAGCGCCGCGGGGACGAGCGACCAATCGAAGACCTTTCCGGAACCGCCGTAGCCGGCGCTGTGCGTATCGAGGAGCAGCGCGACCGCGTCCCCGTAGGCAGCCGCGGAGTCTAGCAAATCGAGGTCGGCCGTGACGCGCGCCGCCTTCAGGTACGGCACGCGGAAGCCGCGGCAATCGGCGGGGGCCTCGTCGCCGTGGAACTGCACGAGCGACAGCGCGACGCGATCGAGCACGGCATCGACCTCGGCCCGCGACGCGTCGACGAAGAGTCCGACCGCGTCGATGTGCGCCGGCAGGCGGGCGGCGAGCGCCGCGGCCCGTTCGATCGAGACGAAGCGCGGGCTCTTCGGGTAGAAGACGAGGCCGATCGCATCGACGTCGAGCGCGATCGCGGCGTCGACGTCTTCTTCGCGCGTCATCCCGCAGAGCTTGATGCGCGTGTGCCGTCGACCCCGGTCGACGAGGCTCACGCGTCGAAGCCGGCGTGGATCGCGGCGAAGGACACGGGCCCGGGGAGCGCGATCGGTTCGCGGTAGTCGACCTTCGCCAGATAGAGCCCGTCCGGCATGAAGGTCGGCGCGGAACGCGTGCGGTCACGTCCTTCGAGCAGCTCGCCGATCCACGCGACGTCCTTGCCGCCGCGACCGATCGCGACGAGCGCACCGACCAGGTTGCGCACCATGTGCTGCACGAACGCGCTCGCCTTGAACGTGAAGAGCACGAAGTCGCCGTGCGCCTGGACCGAGGCCTCGATCATCGACTTGACCGGCGACTTCGCCTGGCACTCGGCGCTGCGGAAGGCCGAGAAGTCGTGGGTGCCGAGAAGGCTCTGCGCGGCGCGATGCATCGTCGCGACGTCGAGCGCGGCATGGACCCAGCCGGCCCTCCCGACCCAGTGCGGCGAGCGGAAGGGCTGCACCAGCAGCAGATAGCGATAGGTCCGCGCGATCGCGTCGAAGCGTGCATCGAACGAAGGATAGCTCGCGCTCGACCAGGTCACCGCCACCGAGGGCGGCAGCAACGCGTTGATGCCGCGCACCCAGCCCTGCAGCGTGCGCGTCGCGTCGGTGTCGAAGTGGACGACCTGGCCGAGCGCATGGACGCCCGTGTCGGTGCGGCCCGCGCAGGCGATGCGCACCGGACGATCGGCGAAGCGTGCGAGCGCGGTCTCGAGCACGTCCTGCACCGTGAGCCCGTGCGGCTGCGACTGCCAGCCGTGCCAGTGGCTGCCGTCGTACTGGATGCCCAGTGCGATGCGCGTCATCGCACCGATGGCGACGCTCCTACCCGAGTTCGACGATCAGTTGCTTCGCCCGCGCGGCCTGCGTCGTGTCGCCGTTGCGCACGACTTCCTCGAGCAGTTCACGCGCGCCTTCCTTGTCGCCGATGTCGCTGTAGGCGAGCGCGAGGTCGAGCTTGGTCGCCATCGCCTGCCACACGTCCGTCTTCAGCCCGAAGTCGGGGGCGATGGTCGTCGACTCGTAGCCGCCGTTGTCGAGGTCGAGGTTGATGTTCGAGAACGCGTCCAGCGGCTCGGTCTTGTCGAACTGATGCGAGTCGACCACCTGCCGGAAGTCGGTCGTGCGAGCCTGCGCCGGCGTCGGCTCGGGCTGATCCGCCGGCGTCTCCGAATAGGCATCGGGGTCGGCGATGATGCTCGAGCCGAAGATGTCCGACGCGCTGAAGCCGTCGCCCTCGGGCCGCGGCTTGGTCGGCTCCTGTTCGGCGCGCGCGCGGAAGGCGGGGAGATTGACCGCGGTGCGGGCCGTCGCGTCACCGGCGCCGAAAGCCGACGCGGAGAACGGCTCGATCATCGACTTGTTCGCGCCCCCCACGTCGAAGTCGAGGCCGTTCGCCTTGTTCGCGGTGTCGGCTGCCCCCGGAGCCGGTGCGGCGCCGGCCGCCAGCGGCGCGACGTTGGTGTTCGCGAAGCCGAGATCGAAGTCGAGGTCCATCGACGGCGCCGATGTCGCGGCCAGCGCGTCCTGCCTCGGCAGCGGATCGGTCCGCAGGTATTCGGTGGCAGTGGCCGGGGCGGCGACCTGCTCGCCGGCGGCCGGTGAATCGCCGATCTGGAGCCCCGCGGTTCCCGGTGCCGGTGCGGCGCCGACGGCCGCTCCGGGACCGGCTGCGACGATCGACGGGTCGCGAGCGGCATCGGCCGGGCGACCGCCGAGCGGAGACCCGCTTGTCGCAGGGCTCGAGGTCGAAGGGTTCGGCGTCGCAGGGCTCGTCGCTGCCGCGGAGGCGGCCGATGACTGCGCCGGCACCTCCGCGTACAACGGGTTGTGCGGATCGATGCTGGCACCGAGGACCGAAGCCTGCTGCCAGTCCTCGCCCTGACCGCCGGTCGCCGCGTACAGCTCGGTGGCCATCGTCTCGAAGGTCTTGGCGTCGCCGCGCCGCGCGTAGATCTCGAGCAGCTTCAGGCGCACCGCGTGCCGCGCCGGTTCGGCACGCAGCGCTTCCTTGAGGATCTCCTCGGCCTGCGCGTCGCGCCCGTAGGC
>CALMOR010000146.1:23263-23626 GCA_937872165.1 uncultured Burkholderiales bacterium
GGGTCGACCTCGTTCTGCTCGGGCAGATTGCCGGCGACCGGGACGAAGTTCGAATGGAAGCCGCTGTTGGCCGTGTCGACCGACTGCCCGCCGGTGGTCCCGAAGACCGAGTTGGCATGCAACACGCTGTTGTCGACGAAGATGCTGTCCTCGAAGCGGGCGAGCTTGCGACGGCGGCGTGTATGGAAGATGCCGTAGCCGATCAGCAGCAGAAGGATCGCCAGCAGCCCGACGAGCAGCAACGTGTTGTCGAGCAGTCCGTCGAGGAAGCTCGGCTCGGGCGCCTGGATCGGGGCGGCCTTCGGCGCGGCCTTGACCGGCGCCACGGCGACAGGTGCCGGGGCGGGAGGCGGCGCCGAAGGC
>CALMOR010000147.1 GCA_937872165.1 uncultured Burkholderiales bacterium
ACGACCAGGTCGTCGAATTCCGGTTCGGGCAGCGTGTCGAGGATCTGCAGCCGGGCGTGGGCCGCGAGGCGCCGGGTCTCCGGGTCGGCGGGGGGGGCGGGCAGGTGGTTCATCGTCCAGTTCATCAGGTTCGGTCGGGCGCACGGGGCGCTTCATGAGCGGTCGTAATGTACGTCCAACTCGATTGTCGTTCGGATAGGTCGCACCGCAACATATTATGGCGGGCTCATGTATCGATACGACACCTACGACCAGACCCTGGTCGACGAGCGAGTTGCCCAGTTCCGCGACCAGACCCGCCGCTTCCTCGCGGGTCAACTGAGCGAGGACGAGTTCCGGCCGTTGCGTCTGCAGAACGGACTCTACGTCCAACGCCACGCGCCGATGCTGCGCGTGGCCATTCCGTACGGAATGCTGTCGTCGACCCAGATGCGCAAGCTCGCATCGATCGCGCGCCGATACGACCGGGGCTACGGACACTTCAGCACGCGGCAGAACATCCAGTTCAACTGGCCCGTGCTCGAGACCGTGCCCGACATCCTCGCCGAGCTCGCGACGGTCGAGATGCATGCCATCCAGACCAGCGGCAACTGCATCCGCAACACCACGACCGACCAGTTCGCCGGCGTCGCCCACGACGAGCTGATCGACTCGCGCGCCGTCTGCGAGATCGTCCGTCAGTGGTCCACCTTCCATCCCGAGTTCGCCTTCCTGCCGCGGAAGTTCAAGATCGCCATCAACGGATCGGTGCAGGACCGGGCCGCGACGCGCGTCCACGACATCGGCATCCACGCGCTCGAGGCCGACGACGGCTCGCTCGGCTTTCGAATCCTCGTCGGCGGTGGCCTCGGTCGCACGCCGATGATCGGCCACGTCATCCGCGAGTGGTTGCCGCGCGGCGAACTGCTCAACTATCTCGACGCGGTGCTGCGGGTCTACAACCGCCATGGTCGTCGCGACAATCTCTACAAGGCCCGCATCAAGATCCTGGTGCGCGACCTCACGCCGGCGGTGTTCGCCGAGCAGGTCGAGGAGGAATGGGCTCTGCTGGCGGGCGGCCCGGCGTTCGTGCCCGAAGCCGAATACGACCGCATGGAAGCCTTCTTCGCGTCGCCGGCCTACGAGACCTTGCCTTCGGAAAGCCGCGCGTTGCGGGCGCGGATGGCCGACAGCAAGCCGTTCGCGAACTGGATCAGGCGCAACACCTTCGACCACAAGGTCGCGGGCTACAAGGCGGTCACGCTGTCTTTGAAGCAGACCGGCGTGCCGCCCGGAGACGCGACGGCCGACCAGATGGATGCCGTCGCCGATCTCGCGGACCGCTACAGCTTCGGCGAGATGCGCGTCACCCACGAACAGAACCTGGTGCTCGCGGACGTGCGGCTCGACGACCTCTACGCCGTGTGGGAAGCGGCGCGCGCCATCGGTTGCGCGACGCCCAACATCGGCCTCGTCACCGACATCGTGTGCTGCCCGGGCGGTGACTTCTGCTCTCTGGCCAACGCGAAGTCGATCCCGGTCGCGGAGTCGATCCAACGCCGCATCGAGGAGCGCGTCGAGTTCCAGGACTACCTGCACGACATCGGCGAGCTCGACCTCAACATCTCGGGCTGCATCAACGCGTGCGGCCATCACCACGTCGGGCACATCGGCGTGCTCGGCGTCGACAAGAACGGCGAGGAGTGGTACCAGGTCACGATCGGCGGCGCGCAGGGAAGCGAGGCGGCGATCGGCAAGGTCATCGGCCGCTCGTTCGCCCGGGCCGAGATGCCCGACGTGATCGATCGGCTGCTCGATACCTACGTGGCGCATCGCCAGGACGACGAGCGCTTCGTCGACACCGTGCGCCGCATCGGCCTCGAACCGTTCCGCGAGCAGGTCTATCGCGAACGCGATCCGGTGGCGGTCGATGGCTAAGGTCGTCGAAGGGTCGTTCGCGGACGGTGGCCGCGTCGTCGACGACGTCTGGACGACGGTCGACACCGCCGAAGGCCTGCACGCCGCGCCGGACGGCGCCGCACTGCTCGTCGGTCACGCGTTGTGGACGTCCGAACGCGAGCGCCTCGTCGCACGTGGCACGGCGATCGGCATCAAGCTCGAACCGCAGGACGACCCGGCCTCGATCGCCGACGACCTCGGCCGTTTCGGCCTCGTCGCGATCGACTTCCCGAAGTTCACCGACGGCCGTGGCTATTCGATCGCGCGACTGCTGCGCGAGCGCCACGGCTACGCGGGTCCGCTGCGTGCGGTCGGCGACGTGCTGCGCGACCAGATCTTCTACATGCTCCGCTGCGGCTTCGACAGCTTCGCGTTGAAGCACGAGGACCAGGTCGACGCCGCGCTGTCGGCCTACCGCGACTTCTCCGACGCGTACCAGACCGCGGTCGACCGCCGCGTGCCGCTGTTCGCGCGTCGCGCCGGAGCCGCGGCATGAACACGCTGTCGCCGTCGCTCGCGGCCGAGAGCGACGCGGCGCGCGTCCTGCTCGCCCGCATCGCGCGCGACCATGCCCCGGCGGTCTTCACCACCAGCTTCGGCGCCGAGGACATGGTGCTCTTCGATCTCATCGCCGGCGGCACCGGCGACGAGGTCCGCGCGATGAAGGGCATCGTCGTCGCGACGCTCGACACGGGGCGCCTTCCCGACGAGACGTACCAGGTCTGGCAGCGCGCCACCGAGCGTTATCGCCGCAAGGTCGAGGCCTATTTTCCCGCGGCGCCCGCGGTCGAGCAGTACGTGCGCGTCAACGGCATCAACGCGTTCTACGAGAGCGTCGCGCAACGCCAGGACTGCTGCCACATCCGCAAGGTAGAGCCGCTCGCCCGAGCGCTCGCCGGCAGGCGGGCGTGGATCACGGGCCTGCGTCGCTCGCAGGCCGCGTCGCGGTCGGACCTCGCGATCGAGGCCCACGATGCAGAGCGCGGTCTGTTGAAGGTCAGCCCGCTCGCCGACTGGAGCGAGGAGCAGACCTGGGAGTACCTGCGTGCCCGCGACGTGCCGGTCAACGCGCTGCACGCGCGCGGCTATCCGAGCATCGGGTGCGCGCCGTGCACGCGCGCCGTCACCGCCGGCGAGGATGTCCGCGCCGGTCGCTGGTGGTGGGAACAGGCCGACTCGAAGGAGTGCGGCCTCCACGTGATCGCCGAAGACGACCCGGTCGTCGCAACCGCCTGAAGAGTTCATGACGACGTCCGTGGAAAACGAAGCGCCCGCTTCGACGCATCCGACCGCATCCGCCGAGCGCGACGACGCGGCTCACCTCGCGCGGCTCGAGTCCGAGGCCATCCACGTGATGCGCGAGGTCGCGGCCGAATGCGTCAATCCCGCGCTGCTGTTCTCCGGCGGCAAGGACTCGATCGTGATGCTGCGGCTGGCCGAGAAGGCCTTCCGTCCCGGTCGCTTCCCGTTCCCGCTGATGCACATCGACACCGGCCACAACTTCCCCGAGGTCATCGCGTTCCGCGATGCCCGCGTCGCCGAGCTCGGCGAGCGGCTGATCGTGCGCTCGGTCGAGGATTCGATCGCGAGCGGTCGCGTGCGGCTGAAGAGCCCCGACGAATTGCGCAACCCGCATCAGAGCGTGACGTTGCTGGACGCGATCGAGGAGTTCGGCTTCGACGCGCTGTTCGGCGGCGCGCGGCGAGACGAGGAGAAGGCCCGGGCGAAGGAACGCATCTTCTCGTTTCGCGACGCGTTCGGTCAGTGGGATCCGAAGAACCAGCGGCCCGAGCTCTGGAGTCTCTACAACACGCGCGTCCACGAGGGCGAGCACATGCGCGTGTTCCCGATCTCGAACTGGACCGAGCTCGACGTCTGGCAATACATCGCGCGCGAGCGCCTGGCCGTGCCGAGCATCTATTACGCGCACGTCAGGCCGGTGATGGCGCGCGGTGGCGCGTGGATGCCGGTCTCGGCGCTGGTCCGCCCGAAGGACGGCGAGACCGTGATCGACAAGAGCGTGCGCTTCCGCACGGTGGGCGACATGACCTGCACGGCTCCCGTCGAGTCGCATGCGACGACGGTCGAGTCGATCATCGCCGAGACGGCCGTCACGCGCATCACCGAGCGCGGTGCCACGCGGATGGACGACCAGACCTCGGACGCGGCGATGGAGCTGCGAAAGAAGGAAGGATATTTCTGAGCGTTCGAAAGAGAGCGCGACCCCGCGTTCCATCGACCCGGGAATCACTGGCCGACCCTGATCGCTCCCCGAGGGCGAAGGCTTCGAGGACATCCTCATGAATCTGCTCCGCTTCTCCACCGCTGGCAGCGTCGACGACGGCAAGAGCACGTTGATCGGCCGGCTGCTGTTCGACGCCAAGTCGATCTTCGAGGACCAGTACAGCGCGCTCGTGAAGACCACGGCGCGTCGTGGCGGCGTGGGCGGCAATGTCGACGCGGTGATGGACGACGGCGTCGCGGTGGATCTCGCGTTGCTCACCGACGGCTTGATGGCCGAACGCGAACAGGGCATCACGATCGACGTCGCTTATCGCTACTTCGCGACGCCCGAACGCAAGTTCATCATCGCCGACACGCCCGGCCACGAGCAGTACACGCGCAACATGGTCACCGGGGCCTCGACCGCCGACTGCGCGATCGTGCTGGTCGACGCGAAGAAGGGCGTGCTGCCCCAGTCGCGGCGCCACGCGGCCATCGCCGGACTGCTCGGCATCCGCCACGTGGTGTTCGCGGTCAACAAGATGGATCTGGTCGATTACGACGAGGCCCGCTTCGTCGCGTTGCGCACCGAGCTCGAGGCGATCGCGCGGAAGCTCGGCCTCCGCGACGTTCAGTGCATTCCGCTGTCGGCCCTGCGCGGCGACATGGTGGTCGAGCGCGGCGATCGTCTCGGCTGGTATCGGGGACCCACGCTGCTGCAGCACCTCGAAGCGGTGGACGTGGCGCCGCCCGCGGCAGCGGCGCGAAAGTCCGCCAGCGCGTCCTCGTCGATCTGTA
>CALMOR010000148.1:0-7701 GCA_937872165.1 uncultured Burkholderiales bacterium
GACGCTCGGGACGTCGCGCGATCAGCTCTTCGACGCGCTGCACACGGGCCGCGCGAAGTACAGCTCGATCTTCAACTACCCGACGCTGACGTGGGCCGACATGGGCACGGTCGGCTGGCTGGTCGACGGCGCGGCGATCATGAACCAGGTGCCGATCTGCCGCTGCTCGTACGCGCCCTACGCGCGCGCGATGATCCGCATCTGTCGCGAGGAGAGCTTCCATCAGCGTCAGGGCTACGAGTCGCTGCTGACGATGATGGAGAACGGCACAGACGCTCAGAAGGCGATGGTGCAGGACGCGGTGGACCGCTGGTGGTGGCCGGCCGTGATGATGTTCGGACCGCCCGACGACCAGTCGCCGAACAGCGCGCAGTCGATGCGCTGGGGCATCAAGCGGGTCTCGAACGACGAGCTGCGCCAGAAATTCGTCGATGCCGCCGTCGAGCAGGCCGGCATCCTCGGCGTCACGTTGCCCGACCCCGACCTGAAATGGAACGAGGTGCGCGGCTCCTACGACTTCGGTGCGATCGACTGGGCCGAATTCTGGGCCGTCATCGCCGGCGACGGTCCGTGCAACCGCGAGCGCCTGGCGGCGCGCGTCGATGCCTGGGAGGAAGGCGCGTGGGTTCGCGACGCCGCGCTGGCCTATGCCGCGAAGGCCCGTCACAACACGATCCCGCTGGAGAAGGCGGCATGAGCTCGCCGCCGCTGACGCCCGACGTCGACCGGACAGCGGTCCGTATCGACGAGCCGGCAGCGACTCTCGCGACGACCGAGCCGGCCGCAATGGCCGGTTCGGCCGAACCGGCCATTGCGGCTGATACGGCCGATAAGGCCGTACGCTCCGAGGCCGCGGCCGCGACCTCCGCGCCGCCGTCGCAGGACCCGTCGGCGACACGCGCCGAATGGCCGCTGTGGGAAGTCTTCGTGCGCAGCAAGGCGGGCCTCGATCACAAGCACTGCGGCAGCCTGCATGCGGCCGATCCGAAGATGGCGATCCAGCTCGCGCGCGACGTCTACACGCGCCGTCAGGAAGGCGTCAGCCTGTGGGTCGTGCGGTCCGACCAGATCGTCGCGAGCGATCCCGGCGACAAGGCCATGTACTTCGATCCGATGGAGGACAAGGTCTACCGGCATCCGACCTTCTACGCGCTGCCGGCCGCCGTCGACCACATGTGACCCGGGGACGCCACCCATGCAGCCGTCGATCGTCCTCGCGCCCGAACCCGCCGTGCAGTATCTGCTGCGCATCGCGGACACCTGCCTGATCCTCGCGCAGCGGCTGTCCGAGTGGTGCGGGCATGGTCCCGCGCTCGAGGAGGACATCGCGATGGCGAACATGGCGCTCGACCTGCTCGGCCAGGCGCGGGCGCTGCTCGCGCATGCCGGCGAGGTCGAGGGCGCGGGCCACGACGAGGACCAGCTCGCCTTCCTGCGCAACGAACGCGACTACTTCAACGTCACGCTGGTCGAGTTGCCGAACGGCGCCGGGGGCCGGCGCGACTTCGCGTTCACCGTGCTCCGCAACGCGGTGATGGCGACCTTCCTCAAGCTGCTGTGGGAACGGCTCGGAGCGTCGAGCGACGAGTCGCTCGCGGCGATCGCCGGCAAGGCCCTGAAGGAGGCACGCTATCACCAGCAGCATGCCGGCGAATGGGTGGTGCGGCTCGGCGACGGCACCGACGAGTCGAAGGGGCGCATCGAGGCCGCTCGCGAACGGCTGTGGATCTACACCGCCGAGCTCTTCGACGCCGATGCGATCGACGACGCGGCCGAAGCGACGGGCCTCGGCCCGCGCTGGTCGTCGCTGCGCGACGCGTGGGACGCCGAGATGGCCGCGCTGTTCGACGAGGCGCGGCTCGCACCGATGCAGCGCGGGCCGGAGCCGAGCCGCTTTCGCAGCACCGGCAAGATCGGTCGCCACAGCGAGCACATGGGCTACGTGCTGACCGAGATGCAGTACCTGCAGCGCGCATATCCGGGCGGCGCATGGTGACCCTCGTCGAGCGCGGGGCCGTGCTGTCGACAGCGACATCGACACGATGCGAACGCGCGTGGGCGGTGCTCGCGGACGTCCTCGATCCCGAGGTCCCGGCGTTGTCGATCGTCGACCTCGGCATCGTGCGCGACGTCGTCGAACACGACGACGGCCTCGAGCTGGTGTTGACGCCGACCTACTCGGGATGCCCCGCGACCGAAGCGATCGAGCGTGCGGCGTCGAGCGCCGTCGACGCGGCCGGACTCGGACCGGCGCGCGTGTCGCTGCGGCGCGCGCCCGCGTGGTCGAGCGACTGGATCAGCGACGACGGCAAGCGGAAGCTGCGCGACTACGGCATCGCGCCGCCGGCCCACCTGTCCGCCGACGCCGGCAGCGCGCGGCCGCTGCGCTTCGTGCCGCGCGACGCGCCCCCGTGCCCGCGCTGCGGCAGCCCCCGCAGCGAACGACTGTCCGCGTTCGGATCGACCGCCTGCAAGGCGCTGCATCGCTGCCTCGCGTGCCGCGAGCCGTTCGAGTCCTTCAAGCCGATCTGACCGTCTCATCGCAGTGAACCCTCTCTTCCATCCGCTCCGCGTCCGCGCGATCGAACCCGACACGTCCGAGGCCGTCATCGTCTCGTTCGAGGTTCCCGAGCATCTGCGCGGGACCTTCGGCTTCACGCAGGGCCAGTACCTCACGCTGCGCACCGAGATCGAAGGTCACGACCTGCGACGCTCGTATTCGATTCGCGCCGGCGTCGATGACGGCGAGTTGCGCGTGGGCGTGCGCAAGGTGCGCGGCGGCGTGTTCTCCAACTGGATCAACGAGCACCTGAAGACCGGCGACACCGTCAGCGTGATGGCGCCGCAGGGCCGCTTCTTCGTCCCGCTCGATCCGTCGTCGCGACGCCATCACGTCGGCATCGCGGGCCGCAGCGGCATCACGCCGATCCTGTCGATCATGAAGACCGTGCTCGCGCGCGAACCCGGGTCGCGCTTCTCGCTGATCTACGGCAATCGTCATCTGCGTTCCACGATGTTCAAGGAGGAGATCGAGGACCTGAAGAACCGCTACATGACGCGACTGTCGCTGCAGCACGTCTTCTCCGACGACGCGGCGAACGACACCTCCGGCGACGCCGCGGAAGTGCCGCTCAACCACGGCGTGATGAACCGCGCCAAGATCTCCGAGTTCCTGCACACGCTGCTGCCGGCGGACCGCATCGACCACGTCTACGTCTGCGGTCCTTTCCGGATGAACGACGAGGCCGAGGCCGCGCTGCTCGCCGCGGGCGTACCCGAGGAACGCATCCACATCGAACGCTTCGGCGTCGCGCAGGCGCCGCCCGACGCCGCTTCCGCGGTCGGTACTGTCGACGCGGTCGTCCACGAGGCGAAGCCGGGCGATGCGGAACAGGCCCGCGTCGTCATCGTCCGCGACGGCATCCGGCGCGAGATCGACTTCCGTCGCGACCAGCCGAGCATCCTCGACGCCGCCGCCGCGGCGGGTCTCGAGATGCCGTTCTCGTGCACGTCCGGCGTCTGCGGCACGTGCCGCGCGAAGCTCGTCGAAGGCACGGTCCGCATGGAACGCAACTTCGCCCTCGATCGCGACGAGGTCGCCGCCGGCTTCGTGCTCACCTGCCAGTCGCATCCGACCAGCGAGCGGGTGGTGCTGACGTTCGACGATCGCTGACGGCCGGCGGCGACGCGAGAGGCCCACGATGCGACTCGAACCGGCTCCGCGGGTCGACGATGCGCCCGTCGTCCTGCGGCCGCTCGAACACGCCGACGTCGACGACTGGTACGCCTACCTGTCGGTGCCGTCGGTCGTCGAGCACACGAGCTGGAGTGTCGGCGGCCGCGACGAACTGGCGGCGCTCGTCGACGACTGCACGTCGGACGCGAAGACGAGCGGCGTCCGCTTCGCGATCGTCGACGGGGCCGACGGCTCCTTGGTCGGGAGCATCGGCTTCCCGCTGCTGTCGTGGCCGCACCGCACCGCCGAGGTCGCCTACGACCTGAAGCCTTCGGCGTGGGGGCGCGGTATCGCCACCGCGTGCTGCCGTGCGCTCACCGGATGGGCGCTCGACGAACGCGGCTTCGTGCGGATCCAGGCGACCGCTCTCGATACCAACACGGCATCGCGTCGCGTCCTCGAGAAGTCGGGGTTCCTGTACGAAGGGACGCTGCGCAAGCTGAAGAGGGTGCGCGGCACGTCGCGCGACTTCCTGCTCTACGCGCGCACGAAAGAGCTCTGATGCCGCGCGGCCGCGCCTCCAACTACGACGAGCAACGCGGGATGATCCTCGCGAAGGCAGCGCATCTCTTCGCGCACGGCGGCTATCCGGGCACCTCGATGAACCAGGTCGCCGAGGCCACCGGTTTCTCGAAAGCCACGCTGTACCACTACTTCCACGACAAATACAGCCTGCTCGTCGACATCGCCGAGGGCCACGTGTCGCGACTCGAGGCGCTGGTCGTCGACGTCGTCGCCGAACGTCTCGAACCCGAGGATCACATGCGCGCATTGATCGCGCGGATCATGGCCGAGTACGCCGGGGCGCAGGATGCGCATCGCGTGCTGACGAGCGAGGTCCGCTTCCTCGAGGCCGCGGACCGCAAGCGCATCCTCGGCAAGGAGCGCCGCGTGGTCGCTGGTTTCGCCGACGCGATCGCCGCGTGGCATCCCGAACACGCGAAGGCGGAGCTGACGAAGCCGCTGACGATGCTGCTGTTCGGGATGATCAACTGGATGTTCACGTGGATGCGACCCGGCGGCGCGTTGTCGCACGAAGCGCTCGCGCCGATCGTGACCGATCTCTTCTTCGGCGGCGTGCCGGCGGTCGGCCGCGGGAAGGCCGGCCGTGGATAGGACGCTCGCCGACCGCTTCGACATCAACCGGCTCGCGCCGTCGTTCTACGAGGACCCCTATCCGACCTATCGCGCGCTGCGCGAGCACGAGCCGGTGAAGCGTCTGCCGAACGGCTCCGTGTTCCTCACGCGCCACGCGGACCTGGTCGCGGTCTACAAGGACACGCAGCGCTTCAGCTCGGACAAGCGCGAGGAGTTCCGTCCCAAGTACGTCCGGGGCGACGGCGCGTCGCCGCTCTTCGCGCATCACACGACCAGCCTCGTGTTCAACGATCCGCCGCTGCACACGCGCGTGCGCCGTCTGATCGCCGGTGCGCTGACGCCGAAGCACATCGCGGCGATGGAGCCGGCGCTCGTCGCACGCGTCGAGCACCTGCTCGACGCGATGGCGGCCCGCGCCGCGAAAGGCGAGACCGTCGACCTGATCGAGGACTTCGCGTCGGCGATCCCGATCGAGATCATCGGCAACCTGCTCGCGATCCCGCACGACCAGCGGGCGCCGCTGCGGGACTGGTCGCTCGCGATCCTCGGTGCGCTCGAGCCGGTGCTGACGTCCGAACAACAGGCGCGCGGCGACCGCGCGGTCGAGGAGTTCGTCGCGTATCTCGCGACGCTGATCGCGGACCGCACGGCCCGTCCCGGCGATCCCGAAGTCGACGTGCTGTCGCGGCTCATCGCCGGCGAGGGCGGCGAACGCCTGACGTCCGCGGAGTTGATGCACAACTGCGTGTTCCTGCTCAACGCGGGCCACGAGACGACGACCAATCTGATCGGCAACGGCCTCGTGGCGCTGACCGGGTGGCCCGAAGAGCGAGAGCGCCTCGTCGCGGAGCCGTCGCTGATGAACAAGGCCGTCGAGGAGTTCCTGCGCTTCGAGAGTTCGAACCAGCTCGGCAACCGCATCACGACCGAGGCCGTCGAGATCGACGGCGTGTCGCTCGCGCCACGGACGCCGGTGCACCTCTGCATCGGCGCCGCCAACCGCGACCCCGCGCAGTTCCCCGATCCCGATCGTCTCGATGTCTCCCGTGCGCCCAATCGCCATCTCGCGTTCGGGTCGGGGCCGCATCAATGCGTCGGCCTCGCCCTCGCCCGCCTCGAAGGGCGCGTCGCGATCGCCCGCTTCCTCGAGCGCTTTCCCGATTACCGTCCGGACGGGGCGCCGCTGCGCGGCGGTCGCGCGCGCTTCCGGGGCTTCCTCAGGGTTCCGGTCCGGCTGACCTGACGCCGCTGCAAGATCGAGCGCGGTTGTGGGACATTTCCTGAATCGCCACGACGAACAGGACGCCCGGCGAAGCCGCGCCGTCACACTGACGGACGTCCGCTCGTCGGCCGCCTCGAACGAACGCGGCGACGCATCGGCTTTCGCGTCGGACACTCGCCCGACGTCATCGGAGGATCTCATGAGCGAAGTCGAAGAGCGGGACGGCTGCGACGTCCACGAACGGAGCGACGGCGACCGCCGCGGCCTCGCGGTCACACGCCGGGGCTTCCTTCAGAGCGCGGCCATGGCGGCCGTCGCGACGGGCGCCACGGCCGTGCCGACGGCGCGCGGCCAGACGGCGCCCGCCGAAGCGGCGCCTCCGCACGTCGACGCCGCGTCCGATGCCGCGAGGCCGGTCGCGCTGTCGATCAACGGCCGCTCCGTCACGCTGCAGATCGAGCCGCGCGTGACGCTGCTCGATGCGCTTCGCGAGTACGTCGGCCTGACCGGAACCAAGAAGGGCTGCGACCGCGGCCAGTGCGGCGCGTGCACGGTGATGATCGACGGCCGCCGCATCAACTCCTGCCTGACGCTCGCGGTGATGAACGAAGGCCGGCAGATCACCACCGTCGAAGGGCTCGCCAGCGCGGACCGCCTGACGCCGCTGCAGGCCGCCTTCATCGAGTACGACGCGTTCCAGTGCGGCTTCTGCACGTCGGGTCAGCTGTGTTCCGCGACCGCGGTGCTGAACGAGATGAAGGACGGCCGCGCCAGCGCGGCGATGCCGGACGTGCGCGCGACGCGCGTCACGATGAGCGACGCGGAACTGCGCGAGCGCATGAGCGGCAACCTGTGTCGATGCGGCGCCTATCCCAACATCGTGCGTGCGATGCGCGCGGTGGCGGCCGACCTGCCGAGCCCCTCGTCGCGCAGCGAGTCGCTGCTGCCGGAGTCCGCGGTCGCGCGACCGACCGCGTGGACCGCCGCTTCGCGCGGCTGAGGAGCGACCATGCAGGCCTTCCGCTACGAACGCGCGACCGACGTCGCCTCCGCCGTCCGCTCGGGGCAGCAGCCCGGTGCCCGCTACATCGGCGGCGGCACCAACCTGCTCGACCTGATGAAGGGCGGCGTCGAGAAGCCGCTGATGCTGATCGACATCACCCACCTTCCGCTGACCGGCATCGCTGCGGCTGCCGACGGAACCGTCACGATCGGTGCGCTCACGACCAACAGCGACCTCGCCGACCACCCGCTGATCCGCTCGCGCTATCCGTTGCTGACCGAGGCCATCGTCGCCGGCGCGTCGGGCCAGTTGCGGAACATGGCGACGGTGGGCGGCAACCTGCTGCAACGGACGCGCTGCTACTACTTCGTCGATACGGCGTTCCCGATGTGCAACAAGCGCGTGCCCGGCTCGGGATGCGGCGCGCTCGAAGGGCGCAACCGCATCCATGCCATCTACGGCGCGAGCGATGCGTGCATCGCGACCAACCCGTCCGACATGAACGTCGCGCTCGCGGCCCTCGACGCGACCGTCAAGGTGACCGGCCCGCGCGGCGAGCGACGCATCGCGTTCGCGGACTTCCATCGTCTTCCGGGCAGCACGCCCGAACGCGACACGACGCTCGAGGGCGGGGAGCTGATC
>CALMOR010000148.1:7711-9335 GCA_937872165.1 uncultured Burkholderiales bacterium
CGTCGAGTTGCCGCCGTCGAGCTTCGCGAGCCGTTCGAGCTACCTCAAGGTCCGCGACCGCGCGAGCTATGCGTTCGCGCTGGTCTCGGTGGCCGCTGCGCTGCAGCTCGACGGCGGCATCGTCACCGATGCGCGGATCGCGCTCGGCGGCGTCGCCCACAAGCCGTGGCGCGCGCGCGAGGTAGAGGCCGCGCTGATCGGCAAGCCGTACGGCACGGACAACGTCGCGGCCGCGGTCGCATCGCTCGGCCGCGACGCGCGGCCCCACAAGGACAACCGCTTCAAGGTCGTGCTCGCGCAGCGCGCGGTCGTGCGTGCGGTGAACACGGCCGCGACGCGCGCCTGACGGAGACGAGACGATCATGGCCACCTTCACCACTCCGCCCCGCATCGATCCTTCCGACGCCGTCACCGGCAAGCCCCTCGACCGTCGCGACGGACGGGCCAAGGTGACCGGCACCGCGCTCTATGCCGCGGACCAGCCGGTGAAGGACGTTCTGCATGCCGTGCTGGTCACGAGCACGATCGCCGCCGGTCGCATCGTGAAGCTAGACGACACGGCGGCACTGCGATCGCCCGGCGTCGTGTACGTGCTGTCGCACACCAACGCGCCGAAGCTGCCCGACGGCGGCAAGGCGGCGGTCGATCCGCCGGCCGGCCGCGTGATGACGCTGTTCCAGGATCCGGCCATCCTCTACAACGGCCAGCCCATCGCGGTCGTCGTCGCCGACACGCTGGAACATGCGAAGGCCGGCGCCGAGGCGGTGCGGACGAGCTATGCCGGCGCGACCGCGGCGCTCGACTTCGTCGCCGCGAGGCCTTCCGCCTATACACCGCCCAAATTCAGCAAGGGCAAGGCCGATACCAACGAGGGCGACGTGGACGCCGCATGGCAGGCCGCGAGCGCGCGCATCGACGCGGTCTACGGCACGCCGATGGTCCATCACAACCCGATGGAGCCGCACGCGACGACCGCGGTCTGGGACGGCGACGTCGTCACGATCTACGACGCGACGCAGTTCATCAGCGGCGCGCAGCGCGTCGTCGCGAAGACGCTCGGCATCGATCCGAAGAAAGTGCGCGTCTGCTGCCCGTTCGTCGGCGGAGGCTTCGGTTGCAAGGGTTCGACGTGGTCGCACGTCGTGATCGCGGTGATGGCCGCCCGGAAGGTCGGCCGTCCGGTCAAGCTCGTCCTCGAACGACCGCAGATGTGGGGCCCGGTCGGCGGCCGTCCGATGACCGACCAGCGAGTCGCGCTCGCGACCGGCGCCGGCGGTCGCCTGGTCGCGACGCGTCACGACTGCGTCTCGCATACGTCGACCTTCGAGGACTTCGTCGAGACCTCGGCGCTCGCGGCCCGCATCCTCTACGCGAGCGACACGCGCGCGACGACGCACAAGCTCGTCAAGCTCAACGTCGGCACGCCGACCTTCCAGCGTGCGCCGGGCGAGGCGCCGGGCACCTTCGCGCTCGAGTCGGCGATCGACGAGATGGCCGAACACGCCGGCCTCGATCCGCTCGAGATGCGCATCCGCAATCACGCCGACGAGAGTCCCGAGGGCATGCCGTGGTCGAGCAGGTCGTTGCTCGCGTGCTATCGCGTCGGCGCCGAACGCTTCGGCTG
>CALMOR010000149.1:0-1438 GCA_937872165.1 uncultured Burkholderiales bacterium
CGACCTGTCGATGCCGTCGGCGGCCTCGTGCTCCGACGCGACGCTCGCACGACGACGCGAGCTCCTCGACGCGAGCGCACGCCCGGCCATCCCCGTCGCCGCCGCGTCCGAATGGGCCGACTGCGGCCGGGTGCCGAGCGATGCGCTGGAACGCCTCGAACGGGTCGGCGACACGTTCTTCGGCAGCGACGAGTCGCTCGGCCGGACGCGCCTGCAGTGGCTGCGCCAGAGCACGATGCCGCGCTTTCGCCGCTATCGCGAGAACGTGCGATGGCAAGTGGGCAAGGTGCTGTTCGCGACCGTCAACCTGCCCGACAACAACAACAACTTCCGGATCGCGGCCGGACGCAACGGCGAGTTCGAGGAGCGCGCCATCGCCAACCACGCGTGGGTCGAACGCACCTTCCGCCTCGCCAACGAGCGGCGCCTGTCGGGCATCGTGCTGTTCGTCGACGCCGCGCCGCACTTCGGCGCGCCGCTGCGCGCGCCCGACGCGCGCTCGCGCGAGCGCGACGGCTTCTACGAGTGGAAGCTGGCCTTCCGCGACTTCGTCCCGGCGTTCAGGGGGCAGGTGCTGCTGGTGCAGGCGCGTGGCGCGGCCGGCGCGGCGCGGTCGACCGAAGTCGATCGTCCGCTGCAGGACGCGGCGGGTCGCACGATCGCCAACTTCGCGCGAATCGCGCTCGGCGACGTCGCGGACCTGCGCTGGCTGCGCGTCGACGTCGATGCGGCTACCCCGCAGGTGTTCCGCGTCGCGGGCGAGCGGGTGTTCGACGATCCGAGCGGCGAACTCTACGGAGCCGGCCGCTGACCGCAGACGCCTGCGCGACCCTCGTCGTTCCGGCGCCGCTTCAGTTCCTGCGAAAGTTGCCGAAGGCTTCATCGATACGGTGCCTGTATGTCCACGGTGATCCCCAAACGACGAATGCTTCCTTTCTCGCCGCGCTTCAACGAGCGTCTTCACGACCATCTTCGTCCGCGCTTCCATGCGCACATCGCTCGCGCGGCATGGGCCTTCGTCGTGTTCGTGTGCCTCGCCATCCTCGCGACGGACGGATGGCGGACCTGGCAGGGGCGGACGTTGCAGCTGAGAGAAGCCGAGGTCGCGGCGGTCAACCTGTCGCTCGCGATCGGTCAGCACGTGACCGACACGCTGAAAGAGACCGACGCCGTCCTCATCGGCCTCGGGGACCGGATCGAAACGTATGGCGTGACGCCTGCGAACGTCGAGCGCCTCGAGTCGCTCATGGGTCGGTTCGCCGCGACCTTGCCGGTGGTGGAGCGCATCGGTGTCGTCGATACGAACGGTCGTCTCGTCGCCACGTCGCTGCGTTCGGCGGCTCCGTCGACCGACGTCTCGTCGCAACCTTTCTTCCGTCATCACATGACCGACCCGGGCCGGGATGTGTACGTGGGGCCGCCGATCCGCAGTTATGTC
>CALMOR010000149.1:1448-6048 GCA_937872165.1 uncultured Burkholderiales bacterium
GCTCGTTCTCGCGACGCGGCCCGGCCTGTTGCTGCAACGGCGTCCGTTCTCGGAGCGGCTGATCGGCACCAGCCTCACGGGCACCAAGCTCTACGTCGATCACGTCGCACGGGTCAACGAGGGTTACGTCAAGCAGGTCTCGGCGCTGGACCAGGTCGAACGTCAGATCGCGTTCAAGAACCTCGACGAGTTCCCGTTGTACGTCGTCGCCAGCCTCTCGACCGAGGAGACGCTCGCGCAATGGAAGGCGGACGCGACCATGCATACGGCGTTGATGGTCCTGCTGGTGCTCGGCTTGGGCACGAGCGGCTTCTGGATCGTCCGGCAGCTTCGCCGCAGCGGCGAGGCCAACGCGCGGCTGGTCGGCTATCAGGACGAGCTGCAGGTACTCAATCGGAAGTTCGCCGCGCAGGCGCGCGAGGACGGACTGACCGGTCTCGCCAACCGCCGCGAACTCGATCGCGTTCTCGCCGAGGCGGTCGCGCGGGCCGCGCGCGAACGCGCGCCGCTGGCCTTCGTGTTGATCGACATCGACTGCTTCAAGCTGTTCAACGACTTCTACGGTCACCTGGCCGGAGACGACTGCCTGCGCGCCGTCGCGGCCGCGATCGACGGTTGCCTCCATCGACCGGCCGACCTCGCAGCGCGCTACGGCGGCGAGGAATTCGCACTCGTGCTGCCAGAGACCGACCGGGCCGGGGCCAACGTGATCGCGCACAAGGTCTGCCGGGCGGTGCGTGACCTCGGCATCAAGCACGCGGCGAGCACGAGCGGCATCGTCACGCTGAGCGCGGGCTTCTCGGTGCTGGGCTCGCACGAGACGGAAGGATGCACGGCGCTGATCCATCGAGCCGACGAAGCGCTGTACACGGCCAAGCGCAGCGGTCGCGACCGCGTCGAAGCGGATCGCGACGAGGACATGCACGACGAAGCCGACGTCGTGTCGGCCGACGCTCCGTCGCGGTGACGTGCCACGAGCGGCGACGACAGTACAATCATCGGCACGGAACGGTGGCCGAGCGGTTTAAGGCTCCAGTCTTGAAAACTGGCGGGTGGGCAACTGCCCCGTGAGTTCGAATCTCACCCGTTCCGCCAGAAGCCTCTATGACAGCAATGTCGTCGAGGCTTTTTTCATAGGAGAAACGGGTCCTGTTCGATCTATTGCCATCTGGTGTGCTCCGCCCGATCTGGACGAAGACGCCCGAGACTGCCTCGCGTCTTCGTGTTCGCATCGAGACGATCCTGACGCCGCGAAGGCGAAGGGACTGCGGACCGGCGACAACCCGGCAGTGGGGGAGGGCGGCCTGCAGGCAAGCCTGCCACGCGACAAGCGGAAAGCTCGCATCTCTCACCATCCTGCGCTGCCGTATCGCGGCGTGGCGGGCTTCCTGGCTGATCTGGCGACACAGGAAGGGACCGCCGCCCGAGCGCTTCACTTCGCGATCCTGACCGCCGCGCGCACGAACGAAGTGATCGGTGCGACCTGGTCGGAGATCGATCTCGAGGAGCGGCTCTGGACGATCCCGAAGGACCGGATGAAAGCGGGCAAGGAACACCGCGTCGCGCTGAGCAGTGCCGCGGTCGATAACGCGGAGGCCGCCTACCAGCGCGGTGACCTGTTGCAGAAGCGGCGCGCGCTGATGGAGGACTGGGCAACGTACTGCGCAATGCCGCGGCCGGCGAAGGCGGACGTGACGCCGATCCGAGCGAAGTCATCCGCGTAAACACCCGCGATGCGAGGGATTTGACAACGTAATTAGTCAAATTACAATGCAATGCATGGAATTACAGGCTATGAAGTGATCAAGTCATTTCGGCACAAAGGCCTCGAGCGCTTCTTCGTGAAGGACGATGCCCGTGGCGTTCCTGCGAAGAGCCTGCCTCGGATAGAGCGGATGCTCGACCGGTTGGACACGTGCAGGAAGGCCGACGACATGAACTTGCCGGGCTATCGATTTCACGCATTGAAGGGCGAGATGAAGGGGCGCTTCGCCGTCTCGGTCTCCGACGACCTGCGGATTACTTATGAAATGGACGGCGAGGATGCTGCCCATGTCGACCTCGAGGACTACCACTGATGAAATCGCTACGCAGTCCCAAGCGGAAGCCCACGCACCCCGGCGCCGTCATTCGCGAGGACGTGCTGCCCGCGTTGAACATGACGCAGGCAGCCTTCGCTGAGCACCTGGGCGTCAGTCGCCTGACCGTCTCGGAACTGCTGCTCGAGAAGCGCGCGCTGACTGCGGAGATGGCGATGCGTCTCGCCACCGTGCTCCGCACGACGCCCGAGAGCTGGCTGCGCATGCAGGAGGGGCTCGACCTTTGGAAGCTGAAGCAGACGCCCGATCGCTTCAGCGCCGTCCGGCCGATCGATCCCGCGCTGTTGGCCACCTGATTCACACCGCCGCCTGACGGCCTCGGGCAAAGCGGCCACGCCAAGGGGTACAGCCCGAGGCGCGGCCTGACCACGATGCACCACACAAAGGAGCAGCACCATGGCTGGAACGAAGACTGCACCACCGCTCGCGCCCTTCCCCGATGAAGGCGAATTGGCGCGCATGAGTCCCTTGGGTCTCGCAGAGGTACGCGAGCGAGCTGAAGATGAGGCCATGGACGCGATCGCGCGCATGCGGCTGCTCGTCGCTTGGCCCTGCAGAAGCTCCCGAACAGCACGGATGAAGACGCCAGCCGCTACGCGCTGCAGCTGCTGATCGAGCAGTTCGAGGTCGAGCGCAAGGCCGCGAGCAAGACGTTCATGCTGTAACGAGGAGCTATTCAGCCGCCTCAATTCCGCTTCCCGCGGCACGGAAGGAGGCTCGCAATGAAAGCGCCACTACCCGCCACCCCGTTGAGCGGCCTGGAAGCCGCGTCGATGAAGCTGGCGCACGCTCGAGCGATGGCGAACGTCATGCGCGATTTCGCCTTTGTTGACATCCCGGGAGGACACGTTGCAGCACTACGTGCACGGCCTTCGCGAGGTGATCGATGCCACGAAAGATCTAGTCGACGAAGCGGCCAGGACGTCGATGCGCGATCGCACCGCTGGTCCCAACGAAGCGCAGGTGGTTGTCAACAATGCGACGCGGGTCGCCGCGTTCGACGCCGCGGCCGAGATCTCCGCGCTTGTCGCCCGCATCAACGAAGAAGCGGTCAGCGGCATTCCCGCTGGCGACACGGACATCGTGATCCGCAGCCGCGCGCGGCGTATGACAGCGAGGTCGTCGAGGCTTTTTTCATAGGGAAAGCCGGTCCGACGGAATCGCCTGCCATCGACGCCATCCAGCTCGGAAGCGGGACGACTCGAGGGATTGGCGAAATGCACCCCATCCGAAGCGGCAGCTCACGCCATCGGCGCGAAGGCGAAGGGACCCGGCCGTCATCTCGACGGCGATGGCCTCTCCCTGGTCGTCGACCCGGGCGGCGCGGCGCCGAGTGCTCCGCATCGTGATCGTCCGCCGCTGCGTCGACATCGGGCTCGGTGGCTTCAAGAAGGTCCCGCTCGCGCTGGCCACGACGAACGCTGCGTCGATGCGCGAAGCTGGTCGACGCCGGGCAGGATCCGCTCGCGACGCGAGGTGCGAGGCAGCATGCCGGCAGACCTTCAAGACCTTCGCCGATCCCGGAGGCCCGGACGAAGGCCGGAAGGGAGCACCGCGTCGCGTTTGCTCGCTCATCGCGTCGATGACGTCGCGCCTGATCCTCTTCGGCCGACCGGTCACGGATCGATCGACTTGCCGTCGACCATCAGGACGAAGCCAGCGACGCAGCTCCGGACGAGCTGCCCCTGGTCGTCCCGCCCGCCGGATGATGGGCTCGCGTCCATCGGCCGCCTCGTCGCTGCCGGCGATCAGCGCCGCATCCCGGGCCGTCAGTCGGAAAACGCGCAGCGAGCGGAGGTCCTTAAAGCGACCGCGTTACCCGAGACGTCAGCGCGAATTCTGCGGTGCTTCCGGCGCCGTCAGCACCTTCACGCGCGCCTTCGTCTGCTCGTAAAGGCAGGCGACGTACGCATAGCCTTCGCCGGTCCCGCCGCGCGCGACCGTGCTTTGAAAGTTGCACTCGGCATCCCGAAATGCGATCCATGCCCGCTCGGCGGCGACGAGGCGCTTCGGCACTTCGGGGTCGTACGGGGCATGCGTCGGGCCGGGGTTCTTGAGGACGTTCAGCGCGCCGTTGTAGACCTCGTTCAGTCGCCGGTCGGCAGCGGCGTTGGCCGCCACCGTGCAGTTCGAAACGCCGTAATTGTCGGGGTGCCTCTCCGAACACGCCGAGAGCTGGGCATCGATGACGGAGAAGTCCTGGGGTGACTGCGGCCACGCCGAAGTGCACGCGAGAACGGTCAGAGCGGCGAGCAAGTTTCGTTTCACGGCGGTCTTTCGAAGGGTCGGAGGCAACATGCCTCCTGCTGCGCAGTTGCTCGCAGGAGCTTGACGCAGCGGAGGCGAGCTTACCGCTCATTGCATGGGTAGGGGCCTCTGGGGCATTCAGCACGAGTTGCGGGAGGGGTCGTGGCCCATGCGCCGGATTCCAAGGCCATGCGTAGCGTGCGCGATGGCGGCCCGGTGCGGCGCGACATCGCGCTTCAGCTCAGCCAGCGAAG
>CALMOR010000150.1 GCA_937872165.1 uncultured Burkholderiales bacterium
GCTCTACAGTGGGCGCGGACGGCTCGTCGGTGCGATGCGGAGGCCACGCGATCAACTGACCTTCGGTAGGCCCTTCGCGCCAGTCCACCGCGACCGCGCATCGCGAGCCGGAGAAGAGCGACGGCAGCAACGCGAAGGCGACCGGACACGCGTCGTGCAGCAGCGGATCGAGTGCCGCATAGGCGCGCAGCATGCGAAGGGCGGCATCGCCGCAGGCTGTGTTCAGGTTCGCGAACGAATCGATCCATGCGGGCGACATGATCGCCTTCGACGTGACGTCGAGTCCGAACAGCGTCAGGTTCGCTTCGGCCGAAAGGACCACGTGCGCGGCAATGGGGTCGGCGTAGAAGTTGAACTCCGCGGTGGGCTTGACGTTCCCCGCACAGAAGGCGGCACCGCCCATGACCAGCAGTTCGCGCGCGCGCGCGAGGAGCCCGGGACGGCGGATCTCGGCCATCGCGAGGTTGGTCAGCGGCCCCATCGCGATCAGCGTGACCGTGCCCGCATCATGGGACTGGAGCACGTCGACGAGGCAGTCGACGGCATGACCGTCGACCGGCCCGCGGGCCATCGGCAGACGCACGCCTCCGAGCCCGTCGGCCCCGTGGACCAGGTTGCAGCGGGCCGAGCCGTACGCGATCGGCCGCTCGCTGCCCCTCCACACCGGTACGTCCGCCCTGCCCGCGACGTCCAGGATCGCGCAGGCGTTGGCCGCCGTGACATCGACCGGGCGGTTGCCGGCCACGCAGGTGACGGCCAGCAGCTGGAGCTCGGGGGAGCCCGCGGCCAGGAACAGGGCGAGCGCGTCGTCGATTCCCGGATCGCAGTCGATCACCGTCGGTCGCAGGTCGTGCATGGATGGCTTTGCGTTCATTCGTCAAAGAGTGGGTCGATGGGTTGGCAGCCGGGCTTCGATCGCCTCGCGCCGCGGCTGCGAGACCTGCGCCCCGCGCCCTTCGCAGCAGAGGCCCGACGCGGTGATCGCGTAGCGCAGGGACTGCTCCTCGGAGAAGCCGGAGAGGAAGGCGGCCGCGAGGACGCCCGCGAACGTGTCGCCCGCGCCGGTGGTATCGACGACCGCCGCTGCGATCGCGGGGCAACGCAGCAGACGGCCGTCCGCGCCCGCGATGACGGCGCCTGCCGCCCCCAGCGTGAGAGCCACGTCGGTGCCGCTTCGCGCCGCCACGCGCGAAGCGAGGCTCACGATCTCGTCGTCGCCGATCGACCAGGCGGCCGCGACCTGTTCGAGTTCGATCCGGTTCACGATCAACCAGTCGAACGTGCCTTCGGGCCACGACGCGTCGACCATCGGCGCCGCGTTGAGCACCGCCCTGCAGCCCGCGGCGCGCGCGCGGCGGGCGATCTCGATCGACTCGACGAAAGGGACTTCCAGCTGCAGCAGCAGGAAGCCGCCGCCATCGAACAGGCCGTGCGGATACGACGCGGCTGACAGCCGCGCATTGGCGCCGGGCGCGACGACGATGACGTTCTCGCCGTCGGCCGCGACCGTGATGCAGGCGGTCCCGGTGGCGACCCCGTCGAGCACCGCGACGCCGCCGGTCTCGACCCTCGCGGCTTGCAGCGTCGCGAGCGCGATCGTCGCGAACGCATCGTCGCCCACCGCGCCGAGAAGGCGCGTCGGTACGCCGAACAGTCGGGCCGCGTGCGCCTGGTTCGCCCCCTTGCCGCCCGGCGACACGACGACGTCGCTGCCGATCAGCGTCTCCCCCGGTCGCGGAAGACGCGAGACGGCCACGGAGACGTCGACGTTGATCGATCCGAAGACGATGACAGCTCCGCGCGGGTCGGCGCTCATCGACGGTTCTCGCGCGGCGATCCGGTTCGCGCCAACGTACCGCCGACCTCGTTCCACGTGGGCAGCCCGCTGCGGGCACCCATGCGGGCGACGGTCCTGCTCGCGGCGGCGCAGGCGAACGCCAGCGCTCGCTGCAGCGTCGCGTCGCGCGAGCGTGCCGCGAGGAAGGCCGCGTTGAAGGCATCGCCGGCACCGGTCGTGTCCACGACCTCGGTGTCGAACGCGGGGTGCGTCGCGAAGCCGGTGGCGTCGATCGCCATCGCGCCGCGCGCGCCCATCGTCACGACGACCGTGTGCGCCCTGCCCGACGCGAGGAGGCTGGCGAGACCGGTCGCGTCCGGTGCGGTGCCCGTCGCCGTCGAGAAGCCGGACTCGTTCATGAACGCGACGTCGCAACAGTGCAGGAACGCTTCGAGACGGCCCGGCCGGCCGGCACCTTCGCGCTCGATGTCGATCGCGAGTTCGGCTCCCGCCGCGTGGGTCGATCTGGCGAGCGCATCGAGGGCGTCGGCGTCGTAGGGCATGGTGTAGGCCACGCGCGTGCGGCGCAACGCCGTCTCCAGGTCGGGCCTCGCCGTCGGTGCCATCGGTACCCAGACGATCGACCGTTCCCCTTCTGGCGACACGAAGATCGCCGTCGTGGCGCTCGCCGCGTCGGCGCGTCTCGCGACCCAGGTGGTGTCGACCCCGAAGCGCTCGAACTCGTCGAGCAGGAACTGCGCATGCGCGTCGCTGCCGACGTCGCCGAAGACCGCCGTGGCCAGTCCGAGACGGCTGGCGGCGCATGCCACGTTGGCCTCCGTTCCGCCGGCGAACGTGCCGACCGCCTCGCCGACGCACTTGTCGTCCCAGCCCGGCATCCGGGCCGTGCGAACGACGATGTCGGCACAGGGGTTGCCGATGGCCAGCAGGTCGATGTTCCGGTTCATTTCGAGGCTCGCCTGGCAGGGGTGCTTCGGGGGTCGGCGGTCGGGTCGGCGAGCCACTAGCGCACCAGTTCGATCAACTGCCCGGCCTTCGCGAGGTCGAAGCGGTCGTCGCTCCGCACTCCGGACTCCATGTCGATCCAGATCGTGCAGTCCGGCGGCAGCAACGACTGCAACGTCGACAGGACGTGTCTCACGTTCGCCGGCGCGATGCCGCCCGCGTAGCCGCAGCGCAGTCCGGCCAGCGGTCGCGGCCACGCGCGAGGTGCGACCCCCAGGCCACCGGACTCGTCGAACAGCACGCCGTAGAACGACGGGTAGGAGAACATTCCGGCGTCGTCGTGGGCGAACCATCGGTGGACCTCGCGGTTGGCCGCGTTGTACTGCGTGACGAGGCCGAGCGGCGTACCGTCACCACGTCGCCAGCGTCCGTCGCGCCAGCTCGTCGCCAGCGCCGTCGGGAGCGTCGGCGGAAGTCGCGACGCATCGAAGTTCAGCTGCACGCGGCCGAAGCGGGCGCCGGTCCGCCCGGTCACTTCCGCACCGAGCTCGGTGGCTTCCGGCGCGCGCCCCTCCGCGAGCTCGGTCAGCGAAGCGACGCCGCAGACATGGGCCGCGATGCGAAGCCCGGGCGCCGCACGGTAGAGCTCGCGGCGCCAGGCCGACGAAGGAAAACGCGCGTCGCCGGATCGCTCGACGTCGAGCAGCACCGCGCACTCCAGGATCGGCAGCGCGTCGGCCAGCGCGGTCAGCGCCCACGGGTCGACCGAGTCGTCGACGCCCGTCAGCGTCAGGTGGGACAGCCGCATCGCGTCATCCGGCCCGGTATCGACGCTCGGCGAAGCGCGCCAGCCCCAGCGCCAACGCCCGGAGATCGTATTCGGGATCGTTGACGCGGAAGAACTCCGCGAAGAGTGTCGGGGGCAGCGCGTCGGTGCCGCCCATCGCGCCCGCCAGCGAGCCCGCCATCGTCGCGATCGAGTCGGTGTCGTTGCCGATCGACGAGGCCAGCGCGATGGTGCGCAACGGATCGCCCTCCGCGTATGCGAAGACGGCGATCGCCGCGGGGACCGATTCGGCCGCCAGCACGGAGTTGCCGACTCTCGCCTCGATCTCGCGAAGGAAGAGGCGATCGTCGGTCGCGTCGCCGGCGATCTCGAGGGCCATCTCGAGGCGCGCGGAGAAGCGCGGCCCCGCGATGCTCCGTGCGAATCGCTGCGCCATCCCCTCGCCGATCGCCGCCCCTTCGATGCACGCGTCGACGATCGCCTCGACGTGAGGCGTGACCAGCGCACGCGCCACGCCTGCGGCGATCGAGCAGGCCGCCGAGATCGCCACGTCGGTGTCGTGCGACGGCAGACAGGTCACGAAGGTCTGTTCGCAGGCCGCCTCGAGCCGGCCGGGATGCAGCAGCCCGCAAGGGGCGACGCGCATCGCCGCGCCGTTGGTGTTGCCGATCGTCGTCATCTTCCGTTGCGAGTCGCCGATCGCACCGACGCGCGACACGTCCTGGCCGCGGCGCAACGCGTCGACGACGCCCTGGGTGCTGGGTCCCATGAAGCTCGCCTTCGGGCTCGTGTCGGCCCAGTCGAGCAGGCACCGGACCCAGCCGTCGTGGTCCAGCTCGCCGCCGCCGGCCACCAGCGCACGCGCCAGGTAGTACATCTGGCTCGCGTCGTCGGTGACCTCGCCGCGACGGCCGCGGTTGGCGCCCGCGAAGGTGTCCGACGGCGGCGTGCGGAATTCCAGCACCAGTCCGCCGTAGGCCTCCTCGATCTCGTCGATGGTCCACTGTTCGGTCGGCGCGCCCAGCGCGTCCCCCATTCCGCCCAGGCAGAGCGAAGCGAAGATGCGGTCTGCGAGGTCGTCGGTCGCGGGTCGGGTCGAGAGAAGGGATTCGGTCATCGTGCGGGAAGCGTTCAGGAAGGGGGCGCGCGGCGCTGCCGGCGCAAGCCGAACAGGGTCATCGCCGCGAGCGTCGCGATCGGAGGGATCATGTAGACGACCTGGGTCGGGACGTCGAGCAGCCCGAGCTGCCCGGCCAGCACCGACGCGGCTCCGAAGAGGAGGGCCGCACCCGCGGTTCCGAGAGGTCGTCGTGCGCCGAGGAAAACAGCGGCCAGCGCGAGGAAGCCGCGGCCGGCGGTCATGTCGGACTGGAACAGCGTCAGGTACCCCATGCTCAGGTAGAGGCCGCCGAGGCCCGCGAGCAGGCCGCTCAGCGCGAGCGCCGCGTATTGCATGCGCCGGACATCGATCCCGGCGGAACGGCTCGCCTCGAGGTTCTCGCCGACCGCACGCAGGCGGAGGCCGAAGCGCGTGCGCCACCGCAACCAGCCGACGGCCCCGACTGCCGCGAGGGCCACGTAGATCAGCAGGTGGTGTCCGATCCGGTTGTCGCCGTTGACGAACGCGTCGAGCATCGGCCAGTCGGCCAGTCCGGGCACGTGCACCGCCGGCAGCGCACGGCTGGCGAGGCCGGCCGTCGATCCCTTGTCGCCGGTGACCGCGACCATCGTGAAGACCGTCACGCCGGCCGCCAGCAGGTTGATGCCGATGCCGGCGACGATGAGGTCGGCCCGACACTCGAGATGGATGAACGCGAGCAGAAGCGCCATCGCGACCGAGGCCGCGAGTCCGCTCGCCGCCCCGACGAACGGATGGAGCCACGGCGCGAGTCCGGGCAGCCATACCGGCGCGAACGCCGAACCGAGCACGCCGAAGAACGCGGCCGTCAACATCAGTCCTTCCAGTGCGACGTTGATGACGCCGGCTCGCTCGGACACGAGGCCGCCGAGCGACGCGAGGAGGATCGGAGCGGTCGCGCGCAGGACGGCGGCGAAGAGACCCGCGACGAAGAGCCCGAGGCCATGCCCGCTCATCGCTCGCCTCGCACGGTCGCTGCCGGCTGCGCCGGACGACCGGCGAGGCGTTCGGCCCAGCGCGCCGGCCAGAGGCGTTCGGACACGACCAGCAGCACGATGCAGGCCTGCAGCACCAGCACCAGTTCGCGCGGCACGTCGGTGGCCCGCTCCATCGCCTGCGCCCCCGCTTTCAGGCAGGCGTAGAGGAACGCGCAGAGCGGGACGGCTCTCGGCTCGTTCCTCGCCAGCAGCGCGACGACGAGCCCTTCGAATCCGATCCCGGGAGCGAGGTCCACCGGCAGCTTGCGGAGGAGGCCGTTGGAGACGTAGAGGCCCGCGAGCCCGGCGAACGCGCCGCCGAGCGCCATCGAAAGGACGATCGTGCGCCGCACGGGCAGACC